>JAQXQU010000051.1 GCA_029101345.1 Erysipelotrichaceae bacterium
ATGTTCACCATCATCATCCATTCTGACTATATAATCACCAGTGGCCTTGGAATAGGCAGCCATCAAAGCTGATGATTCGCCAAAGTTCTTGGCTAGGTCATATGCCTTGATATGTTCATCATTTCTTGCCAGTTCAGCAATAACCTGGAAGGTATTGTCAGGTGAACCATCACAGACCAGGATGATTTCATAGTCATAGTCTGGATGATTATGCATTTCTTCGGTAATGCCAGCTACCAATTTGCCAATTGTCTCTTCTGATTTATAACAAGGTGTAGTTATTGAGATCTTTTTCTTCATATTTTCTCCATTTACACATACTTTTTCATATTAGATTATACTTTTCTCTTGGCAAAAAGAAAAGGAAGCTACTTGGCAACTTCCTTGACATATTCATCATAATCCCTGATATATTCACTGCCATCATAATGGGTACTAGCTAGCACTAATAAGACGGAATCACTTGAGAAATCATACATGTCTTTCCAAACCATCTTTGGAATATAGACACCCATCATGGGCTTATTCAGTTCAACCACAAATTCTTCCTTGCCATCAGTTATCCGAACCTTGGAATTGCCAGCCACATTGATTAAGACAAATTCACTTTCCCGATTGGCATGTTGGCCCCTGATGACAGTTGAATCAGAACCATAGATATAGAAGACCCTCTTGATGGCAAAAGGAATATTCTGCTCGCCTTCAATGACGACCAGTTTTCCTCTTTCATCACCAAGATCCTTGAAATTGATAATTGGACACTTTTCCTTTAATGACATAATCAACCCTTGAAGCTATTTAATGCAGCGATGACATAATCCTGTTCCTCTTTGGTAATGCCATTGTACATTGGGATTGATAATACTTCCTTGGCATATTGTTCAGCAATTGGGAAGGAACATTCATGATAACCTAGATATTTATAGGCATTGGAAAGATGAGGCGGAATTGGATAGTGGATGATATTGCCAATATCCTTGGAATTAAGATATTTGATCAGTTCATCCCTTTTTGGACTATGAATGACATACTGGTGCCAGACATTATTGGAATGAGGTCTAGTAGCAAGAGGTCTTATCAAAGGATTACTGATATTGGCATTGTAATAGGCTGCGATTCTTTCCCTTTCTTCATTGAATTCATCAATATACTGCAGCTTGACCCTTAATAGACCGGCCTGCAGTTCGTCAAGTCTTGAATTCATGCCTACTACTTCATTCTGATAACGGACAGCTGAACCATAGTTTCTGATCATCCTGGCATTATCAGCATCTTCCTTATTCTTACAGGTTATTGCACCACCATCACCAAAAGCTCCTAAGCCCTTGGTTGGATAGAAGCTGAAACAGCCAATATCGCCAATAGAACCTACCATCTGGCCTTTCCAGGTTGTGCCATGGCTCTGAGCACAGTCTTCAATTACCTTGAGACCATATTTATGTGCCAAATCACAGATGGTTGTCATATCACAAGCCTGGCCATAAAGATGGACAGCCAGAATTGCTTTGGTTCTTGATGTAATCTTTTCCTCAATCTTAGTGGCATCAATATTGTCATATTCATCCGGTTCCACAAAAACCGGAGTACCACCATTCATTGTAATGCCCATGACACAGGCAATATAGGCATTGGAAGAGACAATGACTTCATCACCTTCCTTAATGCCAATAAGCCTAAAAGCTATCTGCAAGGCATCAAGGCCACTAGCCAGGCCAACGCAATGGTTGGCTCCAACATAGCTGGCAAATTCCTTTTCAAATTCCTCTACTTCCTTGCCCAGAATATACCAGCCACTGCCTAAGACTTCAGTTGCCTTCTTGGCATATTCTTCAGCATGCAGGTCATATTGCCTTTTGAGATTATTTGCTTGGATTTTCATGATTATCCTCCCCATTCTCATCATCTCTTTTTTCTATTTTGATGACATATTTCCTGTTAAGAACATCTTTAGCTATTTTATAGCCTTTGATGGCAATAATTCCTATAATCGAGAAGAAGATGAAGCCCTTTAAGCCAGCTAGCATATCAGCTAATTCCATATTGCCCGTTCCTGTCATATCCTGACCGATTTCAATGAATAAGGTAATAGCTACCAGGACTGTAAAGACATAGATCCAGGAGACAATAATGGTCTTTTTTCTATTGGCCAGCCATTTGAAGATAGGATGGACAATAAGCAGAATAATAGCACCAGTAAAGCCAATAACCAGAAAATGCAAGGCCTTATCACTTAAAGCAATACCGGAATTATCATTGATTGACATGATATAGGTATGAACAAGAGTGATAAGCTTGACGACATAATTAAGAAAAGTCTTGAAAAGACTTTGATTAACAACAATTTCTTCCATGTTTTTTATTATATAACATCGTCATTCCTATCACCAACTTCCATCCTTCTCCCCTCTTCAATTTGTAAAGAATATCCTAAGTGATAAAATGAATATGAAATGTCTGAAAACAAATATGCAAAACTGATCAAGAATACGACAATTCTCTTTATCGCCAACTTTGGTACCCAGGTCCTATCCTTTTTGCTGGTACCGCTTTATACTTATGCCCTCACCACTCAGCAATATGGCGATGTTGATATCATCACAACTACTTCATCCATTGCCATGTCCATTGTGACTTTAAGCATCTTTGAAGCCACCTTACGCTTCTCCATGGACGAAAATGCCAACAGGAAATCAATCTTTACGATCAGTGTCGCCATTACCCTATTGGGAACACTTGCCATCATTCCTTTCATTCCTCTGCTTTCAGTCATTGACAGCATTGGCAATTATGCCTTGCTTTTCTGGCTTGTTCTTTTTGCCAATTCATTCTATTTGACTTTGTCCTTATATTGCCGTGGCAATGGCTATGTCACAAGATTTGCGATAGCCGGCGTCTTTTCAACCCTGACACTGGCTTTAAGCAATATCCTCTTGTTGCTAGTATGCAAGCTAGGGGTCAGTGGTTATCTGATTTCCATGGCTCTTGGCTATCTTGTGCCATCATTATTCCTGATTGTCTCCTGCAAGCTATGGAAGTGTCTAGGCTCAATTGATAAGACGCAATTAAAGGAAATGGTCAGATATTCCATTCCAATGATTCCCAATTCCCTGGCTTGGCTAATCATCTCCATTTCTGACAAATATATCCTCAAATACTTCTGGGGCTCAAGCTATAATGGCCTCTATGTTGTCGCTCAGAAAATACCAGCTCTTATTACAGTCATCAGTACAATATTCATCCAGTCATGGCAATTATCAGCTGTCTCAGAAGCCAGATCAGAAGATCGGGGCCAATTCTTTTCCAATATCATCAACTCTCTGATACCTTTCCTTTTTGGTTTAACCATCCTGGCAACAGCAATCATCAAGCCACTATTTGCCATCTGGCTTGAAAAGTCCTATTTTGAAGCATGGAAGTATGCGACCATCCTGATGGTTGCCAATTGTTTCTCCTGCTTTTCCAACTTTGTCAGCGTCAATTTCATTGCCATGAAGAATACTTCAGGCAATATGAAGATTACTTTGCTTGGAGGACTAGTCAATCTTGTTCTAAACTTTATCTTCATCCCGCATTTTGGCATCATGGCCGCTTCAATCACAACTGTCATCAGTTTTGCAGTCACCTGGCTTGTTGGCATGTATAGCACAAGAGAATTCATCCATCTTGATATCAATTGGACCAAGACCTTGATTACCTTAGTAATTATCATTGTCCAATATCTCTGCCTTTATCTGAGTTATGGATTATATCTTCAGCCGTTATTCATCATTGCGGCCATCATCCTCTATTTCAGGGAATTGAAGCTGGGGCTTTTATTCATCAAGGACATTGTCTTCAGACATCTCATTAAAAGAAATGCTGCTTGTAAATAATATGCTCAACAATCATTATTATGATCCTTCAATGCCGGCTGATCCTTCATATCACTATTCAAGGATGGACTGTTACCATAGAATTAAAGAGTTACTGACGCCTTCAAGACTGAAGGCTTTTTAAATGAATCAGTTGCAGATAATGAAAATGGTATCGGAATAATTCAGCATGAAAAAAGAAGTGCATCAATTTACCATGTGCAGTCAAATATGAAAGCGGCTAATCAATAGAATCCCGCTGTTTTCGCAAAGCTTCTCTTTTGCTTGAAACAATCATGAACACCAAAAGCGGAGTAATGCTTATGACGCTGACAATTAGACCATATTTGAGATAAGGCGTCTGATAGACAAGCTGTATATGATAATCTCCGGCTTCAAGCATTAGTCCCATATACATAGTATCTATCTGTTCAAGTTCCATCTTTTCACCATTTACTATTGCTTCAAAACCCTCGGAATATGGTATTGAGATCACTAACATGCCCTTATCTTCGAGTTTTGTGTCAAAGCTGATGACATTTCCGATTTCAAGGTTGGAAGCTGCTATCGCTTTTTCACCAAGAGTTTTAGAAACAGATGATTGAAAACTGATATCCTCAAAGCTATATGTACCAACAGTATCAAATGTCACTTTGACATCCTTGATTCCATTGCCTAGATAAACCAGATAGTCCTCCTTGCCAGAGTAGCGATTGTGGTCAACATCCTTATGGTTGAAACTGGTTTTCTGTCCATTTGTCTCAAAGCTAAAGCTAGCCGAAAGGTTCTTGTTCCAATTGGGATTATCATGTTCAAATACCAGTCCACTGATCAGGAAATGGACCTCATCTTCACTATCTTCAAGAACAATAGTTAGGTAGGCATTCTCTTCGTCTACTGAAATGCTGTTGCCATCAATGCTTAATCCTGATGTCGCAACCACTTCATAATCAAGTGATTTGCCAGCAGGATGGTAGTCCACCCCTTCATCATCTTTGACGATTGCATATTCACTTAAGGCATTTTGCCTTTCAAGCATATCAAGCTCCAACCAATCAGATTCACTCATGCACTCATCATAGAAATGCAAGATGCTTGTTTCGCTATTGCACCTGTAAATATCAATATCATTGACAGTCTTCAAGTATTCATAATTATAAGGGACAATTGTCTTATCATCCCTGGATAGAAGATACTTGACTCCTGCTAGTTCCATCAGCAAATTACGGCTATTGTAATTATCATAATGAAAAGCATTGTGTTCAAATAGGCCAAGATTATCGCGGAATTCTGTTACAAGATGATTGGCATTGGACCAATAGAACTGGGTTGAATAATAGTCGGAATTGATAGATGAGTTAGTGCTCTTGTTGTTATAGCTATCAAGGCTATAACGATAAAACGAATCATCACCAAGTTCTTCTAAAGCCATTTCCTCATCTGATTGATACTCAATGACGTCAGCGATCCTTGTTCCTCTTGAAACATAATTCCACCAGTTAGGAGAGAGGAAGTTAAGCAAAGAGAATAGGGCACAGATGGTAAAAATACAGGATATCAGTACACTCTTTATCCTTTTGTCTTTGAAGATTATGATCAGGGCAATTAATAATAACCCTAAAGCCATCATCAAGAGATAGATTTTCAAACGATTATCGTTAATTGCCAATAAAGCAAGAATGACTATTGGCAACAGCAAATAGCCGATGTCCTTTTTCTTTAAATCCACCAATTCTTCATATTTCTTTCCCAGCTGATAAGACAGCAGCAGTGCAATGATAAAGCACCAACGATCAGTTGGATAAGAAAAGCCGTTAAAGATGATGGAAAAGATTGGAAAGATCAGGCAGATAGTTTCCGTGGCCAGTAATATCAGAAATGTCTTATCATATGGTTTCTTAAAAGCTAAAACCAAAGTGAATAGATTCAAAAGACCAAAACCGCCAAAGGTTGTCGATTGGGAGAAATCGCTTATGACAAAAGTATTGATGACGCTTTGGTAATAATTGCTTGGAAAGAAGAGATGAATGGTTCTGCTTATAGCAATACGAGGATTGCCAATATACATCTTTAAGGCCGGGAATAATGATACTGCACCCATTGCCATACCTATTAGGGCATAGCCAGCAATAATGAAGATTAGGATGGGGCTTCTTTATTCGACCAGACATTTGACAATCGTATAAACTGCTGCGCTGATGGCAATCATATAAAAGAAGTAGAAATTATAAAGGACCATCAGGAAGACTGATAGGATCAAGACATAAGGCTTTTCCTTCTTGAAGACCTTGTCAATGCCCGCTATGACTAGTGGCAGAACAATCATAGGATTTATGAAGTGATAGCATTTGATTAATGATGAAGCCAAAGCTACAAAACTAAAGACATAAGTCAAAGCAGAAAGCGCTAAAGCATAAGGATTATCAACGCCTTTTACACTCATCATATAAATAAAGCCAAGTCCTGTAACAAAAAGACGCAAGAAGACAATGAAGTCATGCATCAGATAGAGCTTGGAATTATCAACCAAAAGATAAAGGAAGACAAATGGCCCATTTAGCATGCCATGGAAGAGCGTCTGATAAATATCGCCACCCTCGCCAATTCTTAAATCATACTGTGGCAATGCCAAGACATGATTATCAACCAGATTTGTCACAACACCCTTGATGTAATCCTTGAAATAGATAATGGCTCTAAAATCCTGGCGATAACCATCACCCTGGTAATTTATAAGGCTTCTGCCATTTGCATAATATTGATACAGGACAAATAATGCCAATACAGCAAAGATTCCGCTATATAGCAACAATGTTTTGAGTTTGCCTTTTCTATTCATATCTAACCATCTTCCCCATGAATGATTTTATCAAACGAAAACAGACTACGTCCCTTGTTTTCTGCTTTTTATTCTTATGTCTTTAAGGAACGAAAGGCTATTGGTAGCTACAGCCAGATATCAAGAGGCCTGCAAACAGCATCAATAATGAAATAATAATCTATTTCATTTGTTCCTTCGAGCTATTCCCCTTCAATTAAAAACTGCACAAACTGTGCAGTCAAATATGTTAAAAGAAACTATGTTACTATCGCTAAAAGCACGTTTTAAAAGTCAAAGATACTGGTCAAAGCTTGGCTTCTGCCAAATATCTTTTAACTGCATCCTTCCAATCAGGAAGGGGTTTAAAGCCATTTTCAACCAGCTTGGACTTGTCTAGACGGCTATTGAAAGGTCTTGCGGCCTTGCTTAAGCCATATTCAGCAGTTGAGACAGGGATGACTTTGGTATCAAGGCCATATTGCCTATAGAACTCTACACAGAAGTCATACCAGGAAATATAGCCACCCTCATTAGTCGCATGATAATAGCCATACTTGTCACTTTCACACATATCAACTAACAATCTGGCCAGATCATAGGTATAGGTTGGGGTGCCAATCTGATCATTGACTACTCTTACTTCCGGATATTTCTTACCGGCATTGATCATTGTCTTGATGAAGTTCTTGCCATTTAGGCCAAAGACCCAGGCAATGCGAACAATGAAATACTTCTGCAGTAATTCAGCTACTGCCAATTCCCCTTCAAGCTTGGTTTTTCCATAGACATTTAGTGGCTGATAGTTCTTATCATCAGGTTGCCATGGCTTATCACCTTTGCCATCAAAGACATAATCAGTTGATAAGTAGAGCATCTTTGCATCTACTTCCTTAGCAGCCAGGGCAATATTCCTCGTACCACCGGCATTGATAGCTCTGACCTTGTCAATCTTGTCTTCATCTTCTGCCAGATCAACAGCTGTCCAGGCTGCACAATGAATGATGGCATCAGGCTTTATTCCATTGATGATTTTCTGGACTGATTCTTCATCAGTAATATCCATTGCAATATAGGGCATCTTGGTAACAGCCGAATCATCAGCGATGCCACAATAGCTAGCTGCTAAGTCTGAACCAATTCCTTCATGACCTCTTTTAGCTAATTCATTCATGACATCATGGCCTAATTGACCACCAACACCTGTAACCAGAAATTTCATTTAGATCTTACCTCGATTGCCATACATTTCCTGATAGTAGTTCTGATATTCACCAGAAATGATTTCTTCCCACCATTCACGATTGTTGAGATACCAGTCAATGGTCTTCTTGATGCCATCCTCAAATTTGGTCTCTGGCAACCAGCCCAATTCGTTATGGATCTTGGTTGGATCAATGGCATAGCGCATATCATGGCCCTTGCGATCTGAGACATGGGTAATCAATGATTCCGGCTTGTTTAATTCATGGCAGATGATCTTGACGATTTCAATATTCTGCTTTTCATTATGGCCGCCAACATTATAGACTTCCCCTACTCTGCCCTTATGAATAATCAAATCAATGGCCTTGCAGTGATCTTCAACATAAAGCCAGTCACGAACATTGAGACCTTCGCCATAGACTGGAAGCGGCTTGTCATTTAAGGCATTGGCAATCATCAAAGGAATGAGCTTCTCAGGGAAATGATATGGTCCATAGTTATTGGAACAGCGGGAAATGCTGACAGGAAGGCCATAGGTACGGTGATAGGCCAAGACAAGGAGATCGGCTGCTGCTTTGGATGATGAATAAGGTGATGATGTATGAATTGGTGTTTCTTCAGTAAAGAAAAGATCAGGACGATCTAGTGGCAAATCACCATAGACTTCATCAGTTGATACCTGATGATATCTTTCAATGCCATATTTGCGACAAGCATCCATCAATACTGATGTGCCCATGATATTGGTCTCCAGGAAGACGCCAGGATTTTCAATGGAGCGGTCAACATGGGATTCAGCCGCAAAGTTGACAACCATATCAGGCTTTTCTTCTTCAAAGAGCTGATAGACCGCCTCACGATCACAGATATCAGCTTTGACAAAATGGAAGTTTGGATTATCCATCACCTTCTTAAGTGTTGATAGATTGCCTGCATAAGTCAGCTTATCTAGGCAAATGATGCGATAATCCTTGTATTTATCAAGCATATGGAAGATGAAGTTGGAGCCAATGAAGCCAGCTCCACCTGTTACAATAATGGTCTTTTTCATTAACAATTCTCCTTATAGATGAAATTTGCATTGCAGTCTTCTAAACTTGGGGCATTCTTATCCTTTTCCGAGAGGATTGGTGTTCCTTCCATGAACTTGGACCAGTCAATATTGATAGTCTTGTCATTATAGGCAATATTGCCCTCAGATTCCTTGTTATAGAGTTCATCACACTTATAGCGGAATTCCACTTCATCACTAAGAGTCAAAAAGCCATGCGCAAAGCCCTTAGGGACAAAGAACTGCCTGCCATTTTCCCTGCTTAATTCACAAAAGGCATATTGGCCATAGGTTGGTGAACCCTTGCGGATATCTACAGCGACATCAACAACTTTGCCCTTGGAGCAGGATACAAGCTTAGCTTGTGAATATGGTGCTCTTTGGTAATGAAGACCTCTGAAAGTATTCTTCACTGTACTATAGGACATGTTGTCCTGGACAAAATCGGCTTTGATGCCAGCATTATAGTAGCGTTCCTTATTATAGGTCTCAACAAAATAACCGCGGCTATCCCCATGGATATCCGGTTCAATGATTACTAATCCTTCAATACCTGTCTCAATTACTTTCATCTTGCAATATCCCGATACTTTCCATCCAGTATGTCTTTCAAATATGCCCCATACTGGTTCTTCTTATAGATTTCATAGATGGCCATCAGCTCATCCTTGCTAATCCAGCCATTCAGGTAGGCAATTTCTTCAATACAGCCAATCTTGCGGTGCTGGTGATCTTCAACTGTTTTGACAAAGTTGGTCGCTTCTACCAATGACTCATGGGTACCTGTATCAAGCCAAGTAAAGCCCTGTCCCAATAGTTCAACATTGAGTTCTCCCTGTTCCAGATAGATGCGGTTAAGATCAGTGATTTCAAGTTCTCCTCTTTTTGAAGGCTTCAGATTCTTGGCATATTCAACAACCCGGTTGTCATAGAAATATAGTCCAGTTACACAATAGTTGGATTTTGGCTGTTCAGGCTTTTCTTCAATGGAGATGGCACGGCCTGCTTCATCAAATTCTACGATGCCAAAACGTTCAGGATCATCAACATAATAGCCAAAGACGGTAGCACCCCTGCCATTTTCTGCATTGGCAACTGCTTCCTTAAGACGCTTGTTTAGGCCATGCCCTGAGAAGATGTTATCACCAAGAATCATAGCGACATTGTCATTGCCAACAAACTTTTCACCAATGATGAAAGCCTGAGCTAGGCCATCAGGTGAAGGCTGGATTTCATAGGAAAGATTGACACCAAAATGATGGCCATCACCTAGAAGTTCCTGGAATCTAGGAGTATCAGTTGGTGTTGAAATGATCAGAATATCCCTGATGCCAGCATTCATCAGAACTGACATTGGATAATAGATCATTGGCTTGTCATAAACAGGCAACAATTGCTTGGATGTTACTTTGGTAAGTGGATAAAGTCTAGTGCCAGAACCTCCGGCTAAAATAATACCCTTCATAATAGAACTCCTTTTACAGCCCTATTATAAAGGGTAACGTAACGTAATGGTCAATACTAAGCCTAAATACGACTGGCTGAGCTGGATGGTTCTTTTGATATAACTTTTCCTGGGATAATTTATCAACATTCAAAAATAAAGTCATTCCCATAAGAAATTTCTGCCACTAGTGTCACAAATTTCTTATGACAGCTGATTTTTAGTTATGGCAAACGAAACAGCCGGCTTCCTTGGTGATAATAAGTGGCCCATCTTTGGCTTTGTCCTTTAGGAATTGCTTGAATTCTTCAAAGCGGCCCTTGAGCATTTCGTTCTGATTGCCATGGCAGGATAAGACATAGCTGTAAAGGTCATCAGTATTATCTACTGCCAGCTTATCTTCATATTCATGCCACTTGACTACCTTGAAGTATTTGCTCAGGATTTCATAGCCATTCTGCTTGCCAAATCTTTCATATAATTCAACATCTGATAATCTGATACGGCTATCAAATTCATTGCAGAGCAGGGTTATTTCCTTTAAGTGGTTTTCGCCATAGCTTGAACACATGAAAAGGCCATGCCTTTTCAAGGCTTTGGCAATATTGGCAAGAGCCTTATTGATATCATTTAGATAAAAGAGGACATGATTGGCAATAATCAAATCATAGGCACCTTCAACCTCTATTCTGGAACCATCAAGAACTGCATATTCAAAAAGATCACCAAGATGTTTCCTGGCATCAAGAACCATGCCTTCAGAATTGTCAGTTAACAATATCCTCTTCTCTTCCAGGCTCTTCTTATCAGCCTTTTGCCATAAGGTTCCATCCCCACAGCCTATTTCCAGCACATTTTCAATACCATCAAAATCAATCAGGGACAAGAGCCACTGATACCAGCCCTGTTTGTTTGTGGAATATTTCTCATGCAGGTTGATGCGGACTGCCAGGTTATGGGAATTTTCATAATGCTTAACAATAGTCTTTTCCATATTGGTGATATTGAAGAGGTCAATGATTCGATCCCACTTGATATCTTCCCTATCATCAATGTTTTCCCTTAAGTCATCAATGATTGCCAGTGTTGAATTGAGCAGATCAATCTTGCGTTTGATCATCTTTCTTTGCATTGCCAAGGACTTGCCAAAATCCTCTTTGGTATCAATGGCCATGGTCTTGATCTGATCAAGAGAAAAGCCCAGGAACTTTAATGAGAGAATCTGCTGCAGTTTCAGGAAGTCATCCTTGGTGTAATAGCGATAGCCATTTGTACCAACAAAGGAAGGATTAAGCAATCCTTCCTTGTCATAAAAGCGAATGGTTCTTAATGAAACATTGGCCATTTTGGCAAACTGGCCAGTTGTATAAGTTTCCTTTTCCATTAGTCAACCCGATAGAGGTCTTTGGTATAGACTTTTGCAATGACATCATCCAGTTCAGAGTTGTAGCGATTGGTGATGATGATTTCTGAGCGTTTCTTGAAATCAGCCAGGTCTTTGACGACTTCTGACTTGAAGAATTCATCACCAGCATAGGTTGGCTCATAGACGATGACCTTAATGCCTTTGGCCTTGATTCTCTTCATGACACCTTGGATAGCCGATGCCCGGAAGTTATCAGATTCTGCCTTCATTGTCAGGCGATAGACGCCAACAATATCCGGTTTCATGGCAATGATCTGATCAGCCACAAAGTCCTTTCTGGTTGAATTGGAATCGACAATGGCCCTGATCAGATTCTGTGGCACACTTTCATAATTAGCCAGGAGCTGTTTGGTATCTTTTGGCAGACAATAGCCTCCATAGCCAAAAGATGGATTGTTGTAGAAACTGCCAATTCTAGGGTCAAGACAGACACCATCAATGATTTCCCTGGTATTTAATCCTTTGACAGATGCATAGGTATCCAGTTCATTGAAATAGGAGACCCTTAATGCCAGGTAGGTATTGGCAAAGAGCTTGATGGCTTCTGCTTCCGTTGATTCGGTATAAAGGACCTTGATGTTCTTCTTCTTGGCCGCATCCTTTAAAAGTCTGCCGAAAGCCTTGGCTTTTCTGGTCTTTCCACCAACAACAATTCTTGATGGATAGAAGTTATCATAAAGAGCCTTGCCTTCTCTTAGGAACTCAGGTGAGAAATAGATATTATCCGTGCCGTATTCTTCCCTGATACCTAAAGTATAGCCAACAGGAACCGTTGATTTGATGATAACAGTACCCTTAGGATTGTATTCAAGGGCATTCCTTAAAGCATCTTCCACTGATGATGTATCAAAATAGTTAAGCTTTTCATCATAGTTGGTTGGCGTGGCAATGATAATGTAGTCGCTGCCTTCTAGCGCTTCCCTTTTATTGAGGGTTGCCTTAAGATTCAGCTCTTCATTTTTAAAGCATTCTTCAATTTCGTGGTCAATGATTGGAGAAATACGCCTATTGATCTTATTTACTTTTTCTTCATTGATATCAAGAGCTCTAACTTCATGCTTTCTTGCCAGAAGTGTAGCCAAAGAGAGGCCAACATAGCCAGTTCCAATTACAGTTATCTTCATTTTTCAAACCTCTTACCCTTTCATTATAAATTAGATGGTAAAATATTGGTATGATACTGGATTTATTAGGGAACAAGATACTGGTTACCGCTTTGATCAGCTGGGGTGTAGCCCAGGCATTGAAATTTACCATCTACTTCCTCATCAATGGAAAAATTGATCTCTCTAGACTCCTAGGTGATGGTGGCATGCCAAGTGGCCATAGTGCGACAGTTACATCCTTGGCCATTATGACGGGTCAGATCTATGGTGTAGGTTCTGGCGCCTTTGCCTTGGCACTTATTCTAGCAGTTATTGTCATGCATGATGCGATGGGAGTTCGTCTTGAAACTGGTAAACAGGCCCAGATGATCAATCGTCTTGTCAACATCTTTGAAGATATCAATCATATCGAAATTACCAATGACATGTTAAAGGAATTCATTGGTCATACGCCTTTGCAGGTTGTCTGTGGTTCAATTGTTGGCATAATCACATCACTTATCATGATAGCCATCTACTTCTGATGGCTTTTCTTATGCTAAAATAATGCTTATGAACAAAACACTCCAACAAATGAAAGAGCTTTATGGCAAACATGTCGTCATTCCCTTCTCCGCTGTCAGCGAACTGATGAATGATCTTGTCAATATCATCTACTTTGACTATCGTCATATTGATGATAAGCTGCTTGATGATTTCTATCTTGATGCCAAGTGCCTTTTATTGGGTTTGTTACAAAAAGCACATCAGCTTGATGACTCAATTGGCAATGTCGAAGAGCTTGCTGAATCATATCTATCAAAGCTTCCTTCCATCAGAGAAAAAATGGATCTTGACCTGATGGCCATTTACAACGGTGATCCTGCTGCTAAATATCTTGAAGAGATAGTTACATGTTATCCAGGCTTCTATGCCATTCTCATTTACCGCTTAGCTCATGAACTCGTGCTTCTTAATGTGCCAGTCATTCCTCGCATCATGGCGGAAAAGGTCCATTCCATGACTGGCATTGACATCAATCCTGGTGCCACCATCGGCAATTCCTTCTGCATAGACCATGGTACTGGCATTGTCATTGGTGAAACAACCATCATTGGCAATAATGTCAAGCTCTACCAAGGTGTCACTCTTGGTGCCCTATCGACAAGAGCAGGCCAGGGCCTGAAAGGTATCAAGCGTCATCCAACAATTGAAGATAATGTGACCATCTATGCGGGTGCTTCCATTCTTGGTGATACAACCATTGCCAAGAATACCACAATCGGTTCCAATGTCTTCATTACGGAAGATGTCAAGGAAGGTTCAAAGATTTCATATCAAAAATAAGAGCCACATGGCTCTTTATTTGGGAAAAGAGGTTTTATGCTTTATCTATTTATGGCCATCGGCTGCTCTGTGAGCATTGCAGTCATGATGAAAGTCAGAAGAAACATCGTTCATAATGAATATGCCATGTTCATGGCTAATTATCTTGTCTGTATCATCCTGTCATTTTATTTTTCAGGCAGGATTGTCATCAATAATGAGAGTTCCTTCTCCATTATCCTTGGCATTCTATCGGGTTTTCTCTATCTATACTCCTTTGTCATCTCTGATCGGAATGTCCATAAAAATGGCATGGTCATGTCTTCGACATTTGGAAAACTTGGAGTCCTGGTACCAACAGCCATGTCCTTTTTGCTTTTTAAAGAGACCTTGATATTTAGACAAGTCATTGGCTTTGCGCTGGCCATCATTGCCATAATCTTGATTTATTTTGAAAAGGAATCCCTCTCTTCTGTAACTTCCAAGGGCTTTTTGATCTTCTATATGCTGATAGCGGGCATAACAGATTCATCCATTGCCCTTTATGACCACTACGGTTCCGCTCTGTATAAGAACCAGTTCCTGCTGATCAATTTCATCTTTGCCTTCATCTTCTCGATCTTCTTTCTTATCAAAAGAAGAGAGAAGTTTTCCTATCAGGATCTCCTCTTTGGTCTTATCTTGGGCATTCCCAACTACTTCTCCTCAAGATTCATGTTGCAGGCCTTGGAAAGTGTACCAGCCATTATTGCCTATCCCATATCTTCAATCTGTGGCATGTTGTTCATTAGCCTGATTGGTGCTCTTGTCTTCAAGGAACATCTCTCACAAAAGAAGATCATTGCCCTAGGTATCATCATCTTTGCTGTTGTCATGTTAAATCTATAAGGAGGACTTATGACTGTCAAAGCAATTGCAACCTGGAAAATGTCCAAGGATGCCCTTGAATTAATCAAAGATGAAAACCTTGATGCCAAAGCACTATTAAAAGCCATCGAGTATATTGATGACCGCATGGATATCCATACAGTTGGTTCCTATTCAATTCCTAATGAAAAGGGCTATTTACAACTGGATGGTGCCTTTATGGATTCAAAAGGCCATGTTGGTTCCATAATTGAAGCAAGCCATATCAGCCATCCTGCTACTGTTGCCTATGAATTGTCCTTCAAAAGGCAAAATTGCATCCTGGCTGGAAATGGGGCTGATGAATATGCCAAGGAAACTGCCAATTCCTATGAAATCCCAGTGCCACTAGAAGGAAGCATGGACAACAATCATGATACTTTTGCGATGATCATCAGAAATGATACTGGCTACAATATTGGCATTTCATCATCAGGCCGAGCCAATAAGCATGAAGGAAGAGTTGGCGATTCCCCACTTGTTGGCAGTGGCTACTATTGTGATGAAGATGGGGCTTGTGCAGCAACAGGTGATGGTGAAGCCATATTAAAGGGCTGTCTGTCCAAGGAAGTGGTTACCAGAATGTCAATGGGTGAAAGTGTCAAGGATGCACTTCTTAATGCATGCAAGCGACATAATAAGCGCCTTGATTATCAAGCTGACTATTGTCTTATTGCCTTAGCCAATGATGGTTCCTATTCTGCCTATACATCCCTTAATCCCTTCCCTTTTGCCATTCTTGAAGATAATGAAGCAAGGCTTCTTGTTGCCTATCCTGATGGGAATATCAGGGAAGCTGATAATCAATTTCTTAAGGAATATCAGGGTGATTAATAATCATTTCATTAGAAAAGCCTATAGTTCAGGCGCTATAGGCTTTTCTTATCCCTAAAACGGAGGATGTGCTTATTTGCTTTGAGCAGCCAGCCACTGGTAGAGGCTGACAGGGTTTCCATCAACTGCTACTGCTTCCCCATTGTAGTCAGTAGAGCAGAGGTTTCTTAAGGAATAGATCCATGAGAAGTGACCACCATAAGCATTTCCATAGTCAGGATCATTGATGGTTTCTAGACGTGTGAAGTGGATATTTTCAGCTCCAGCTTCTACAAGACGCTTGTAGGTTGCATCAGCTGTCATATTGATATCAACAACCGGATCATTGACACAGTGAACAAACCAGGTTGGAATATCCTTCATAGCATTGATATCATCATCTGTTACCCAGAAGTCCATCATAGCTTCGCAGATTGGGAAGATGGCCGCAAAGTAATCAGGATACATTCTAGCTAATTCAACAGTCATGTAACCGCCATTTGAACAGCCACCAACATAGATGCGGTTTGGGTCGACATTTTCATGGTTCTTGACATAATCTTCAATCAAAGCCATCAGTGACTCAGTATAGAAGTTATGACCCATAGTATCGAATTCTTCTGATGTGACACCATCCATCCAGACTGTTTCAGCCTGAGGCAAGAGGATATGTGCACCACCAAAGATTTCCTGGATTCCTTCATCCACAAATTTAGTTACATGCATGCCGCCAGTAACAAAGCCGATATCAGTTCCACCAGAACCAGCGCCATGTAACCAGATGACAAGTGGATGCTTGTTTCCATCATCAGCTATTTCATAGTAAGCATATGGAATGTTCTTTTCTGCTTCAAAAACAGCAGTTTCAAACTTCGCTTCATCTGGATGATATACTGTATCAAGTTCATTCCAGCTATCACCAGTAGCCTTGTTGGTAACAGTGTAGTTGCAAGTAGCCCAAGCCTTTAGGGTTCCACCTAAAGCATCAGGATCATTGTAATATGGCTGAGCAATAGGAAGATTAGCACTAACAGCCAAGTCCAAAGTTACATATGCACCCTTATCATCATTCTTGCCTTCCGCATTTGAACGATAAGCCGCTTCAACATAACGATTGCCACTGCCAATTGAATTGCCATTCTTGTCCAGTCTTTCAACACTAACAACATAATCGGCAGGATTGACATAATCCTTATCTGCACCAAAGCTGACAGGGACGATGATCTTTGAATAAGAGGAACCCCAGCCATAAACATTCTGAACCAGGGAGTAGCTCTTCATATTGACATCAGTATTGACTGGCTCATCATTGCTGGCATTACATGCAACAAGCGATAATGCCATCATTAGAACCAAGGCAATTTTCAAGATTCTTTTCATTATTTGACTCCTTATTGTTACGGGCCCTTTGTAACAACTTCAGTTTAGCATTCAATTCTGCATTGCCATTATGCACAAGATGCATAGACAATTCATAATGAAAGCGATATCATTTTCTTTGGTTTTTTAAGCTATTATTAAGTTATGAATACTAGACAATTGGAATGCTTTATCAGACTGAGCGATAATCTAAGCTTTACAAAAACAGCTGAAGACATGTTCATGTCCCAATCCACTGTCACAAGGGAAATCCGTTCCCTGGAAGACGAACTTGGTGTTCAGCTTTTCAAACGCTCCGTCAAATCTGTCGAACTTACAACAACTGGCCATGAATTCAAGGATATGATCACCCCTGCCTTCAATAGCCTGATTTCCGCCATCTCAACGGTCCAGCAAAGTGAAAAGCAAAAGAAAACAACTTTGCGCATTGGCTTTTTCCATACAGCTTCACTAAAGTTCATTCCTGAAGCCATTGGCATCTTTCATCAGCGGTACCCGGAAATCATTCCGGAAATCCACCAAGCCAATCTCAATAATCTCAAAAAGATGTATAAAAACTCCCAGCTTGATATCGTCTTTGCGGTCAAAACCATTCTTGATCCCAATGAATATGATGTCATCAAGGATGTCTACCATGGTGAAATCGTCGTTACTGCTCCTATCAGCAGTAATCTTTGCCAATATGATGAATTGACAATGGATATGCTTGATGGAAGTGACTACTTGGCCCTCAATTCCAATTCAACTTCGGCTGAATTCGGTGATCTTTTTAGCAGCCTTTTCTACAAATGCCATAATCTCAATGTCATTTCCTGTACTTCCACTGATGAACAGGAAACCTATCTAAGAGCCGGCATCGGCATTGCAGTTTCAACTGACTATAGTTTCAAGTCAAGTTCCAAATACAAGCAGATGAAACTGATAGACCCTGCGGTTGAAAAGATTGAGACCAACTATTCCATGATGTATAACAGAGCCAATTGTAATAAGCATATCGATGAATTTGTGGAAATTCTTGATGATTTAGCAAGAAAATACAATTTCAAGAACTAAGATGCCCTTTGTCCATTTTTGTTGCTTGTGGCAACGATGCCTTTTAATGACAATGAAGATGAAAGGCAGGAATTAATAT
The DNA here is from genome assembly GCA_029101345.1 of Erysipelotrichaceae bacterium. GTDB lineage: Bacteria > Bacillota_I > Bacilli_A > Erysipelotrichales > Erysipelotrichaceae > Colivicinus. Next base: position 18,439 of record JAQXQU010000051.1, read on the forward strand.
GCTAAATGAAAACATTCGAATTTTAAGAAAGGCCAAAGGCATCTCCCAGGAAGAATTGGCCATCAGAATGAATGTGGTCAGACAAACCATTTCCAAATGGGAAAATGGCTTATCCGTTCCTGATGCTGACCTTTTGATCAGGCTGTCAGAAATTCTTGAAGTCTCAGTCAGTGATCTTTTAGGTACCAGCATCGAAGAAAGGGAAGCTGATGAAATCAAATCCTTATCGCTCAAACTTGAAACCATCAATCTGGAATTGGCCCGCAAGAAGAAACAGAAAGAGACTGCTATCAGCATTGTTCTTATTGGCATCATGGGTATTGCCGCAATGATATTTGTTTATCTGTTGCTTGCTCATAGCCCTTATCAGCATTTTGACTATAGCGATCCTGAATATGCCTTCATAGGCAGCTCATTTCATATCCTTGAGTGGGTTTTCATCAGGGTTTTTCCACTGTTAATCATCATTCCCGGTATCTTGCTGTATGTAATGAAAAGAAGAAGCTGAGACCACAATAAAAGGAAACGCTCAGTTTCCTTTTTCATTCTTCATTCCGATCTTTTCTGATATTAGCTACCTTGGCATTCAGGAAGCTGATGATATCGGTTGTCCTGACTTTTAGGCCAATGCCCATCATGCCTCCAGATATTTCAATTTCTTCATGATTGTCAGCTTCATCATCAAAGAAGATACCGGAATTCTTCTTAGCACCGACCGGTGAAACCGAGCCTCTTTCATAGCCGACTAGCTTCAACAGGTCTTTGACATGGATCATCTCCACATTCTTGACACCAGCTGCCTTGGCAATCTTTTTAAGATCAAGCTCATCATCGATACTGACAACAGCCAGATAGATATCATGGCCACTCTTAACACCAAGGGTCTTATAACAGGAACGATAATCCATTCCCAGCAAATCTGATACCCTCTTGCCATCAAAGTCTTCTTTGGCAATCTGATATTCCATCGTTTCATATTTGATTTTGGCTTTATCCAAAAGCCGCATAGCATTAGTTTTCATTTCTGCTCCTAAGAAATGTATAGTAATGGTCAATTTTGCTTAATGCATAACCACAGTCCATCGCAATGGCAATTGAGGCCTGATTGTCTTTCTCGGTCACAATGACAAGGTTTTTGACCTTGTCTTCAAGAAAGTCGGAAATGGCACTAACAGCCTCTTTCATATAACCTTGGTGCCGATAGATAGTCCTAAGCCGATAGCCAACATTGAGATTGTCCTTATCAATGAAAGTCAAAACCAGATGGCCAATCAGTTCGTCTTCAAGATAGATGCCAAGTGTCCGATTATCATTGACTCTAAAGAAGAATCTCAGCTTACTCATCTTCAACATGTCATGATAGGCATCATAATCATCCATTGCCAGCTTATGAATTTTCAGTCTTCCGGTAGATAAATTGATGTGGTTAATCATCAACAATTAACATCCTGAAAGAGCTTTTCCAGATCTTTTGGCAAGGCACATTCAACATATTGGAATTCTTCCTTCAAAGGATGATAGAAATCCAGATTATCTGCTAATAATCCCATTCTGATGCAGAGATCGCTTTTGCCGCCATAGAGTTCATCATTTAGGATGGCATGCTTGATGGAAGCCAAGTGAACTCTGATCTGATGGGTACGGCCAGTATCAAGATTGCATCTTAGAACTGAATAGTTCTTCTTAAGATTAGTGCCTAAGGATCTGACTTTTGTCAAAGCGCTTTGACCATTTTTAGCAATAACCCGCTTATTGGCATTATGGCGGTCCTTGCCAATTGGCTTATTGATATTCAGCACTTCACCTTCCTTCATCGTGCCAAAGACAAATGCCAGATATGATCTTCTGATCTGCTTTTCATTCAGAAGCTTATCAAGCAACGGCTGGAAGATAATGGATTTTGAGAAAATGACAAGCCCGGTTGTTTCCTTATCAAGGCGATGAATCGGAATGGCTGAGATATGATTTCTGTCAAAATAATAGCTTTCAACCATCTGCTTTAAGGTTATTTCCTCACTGACACCATCACTATGCACCAGAACACCTTTTGGCTTATTGACAATCAGAAAGAGCTCATCTTCATAGATGACATTAAGATTGTCCTTATCAAGCTTTCGATATTCGTATTCTTCAGGATAGATGTTGATATTCAGATTGACACCTGCAATCTCACTTTCCCTCTTGACCGGATTGCCATCCATCAGTATCCATTTGTTCTGGATCAATAGATGCTGGATCTTCTTTGAAGGAATATAGGCATCAAAGAAATCCTGGATTGTTTCAGTAAATAATGTATCAATTGCTATATTCAGATAGCGTCCATCTAATTCATATTTCATAAGTGACCTCTGTTCCCTACAAGTTTACCATATAGGCGAACAATAGTCAGTTTTGTTCTTTTGAGCTAAAATAAAGGTATGATAAGACTAAAAATACTGGCAATACTATTTGTCTTCATGCTCGGCTCTATGGCGGGCTGGGTATTGGAACTTTTCTTTCGCCATTTCACATCTCCTGATAGAAAATGGGTTAATCCTGGCTATTTGACCGGTCCTTATTTGCCGATCTATGGCTTTGGAGTGACCTTCCTCTTTGTTGTTTCCTACTTCACTGAACAATTGAATCTTAGTGGACCTCTGTTTCTGATTATCGTCTTTGTCGTATCCGCCTTCGTCATGACCATGCTGGAGCTTATTGGTGGACTCTTCTTCCTCAAATATGCCAATATGCGACTCTGGGACTACAGCGATATCCGCTATAACTACAAGGGTGTTATCTGCTTGCCATTTACAATACTTTGGGGAGTAGGATCACTATTCTACTACTTTCTGGTCAATCCTTTGGTTATCAGGAGCCTGGAATATCTCTTTGCAAACCTGGATATGTCTTTCTTTGTAGGCTTGATGATGGGCTTCTTTATTGTTGACCTATGGACTACAGCTGCTATTACACCAAAGCTCAGAAAAATTGCCTTGGAAGCTCAAACCGTCTTCCAATACGACAACTTCAAGCATCATATTGCCCAAATCCGCTCCAGAGCTGATCAGAAGACCCGTTTCTTTGTCAAACCAAGCTCACATTATGTGGAATCTGCATTAAATGAATACTTAAGGAGAGTTCGGGAAAATGGATTTACAGATCGCAAATAAAGTGGCCATTATCACCGGCGGTACCAAGGGCATAGGTGAAGGCATTGCCAGAGTCTTAAGCAGAGAAGACGCCAAACTTGTTCTTGTCTATCGCTCTGATGATGAATATGCCAAGAAACTAAAAGAGGAACTCAACACTGAAGTCATGCTTTATAAGCTTGATATTACAAGGCACGATGAAATAGAAAGGATGTATGCCAAGATCATCAAGCATTATGGCACGATTGATATTCTTGTTAACAACGCTGCTGGCGGCACCATCAGCAAGCCCCTTCATGAACTTTCCTATTCTGAATGGAAGGAATGTGAGGAAGGCTGTCTTGATCATGTCTTCATGATGTCCAAAATGTTTATCAGCCATTGCCTTAATAATAAGCATGAAGGAAGAATCATCAATGTCTCCGCCAAAGCTGCTTTCTATTCCGAATCCCATGACAAGATTCCTTATGCCACTATGAAGGGGGCTATTGCGACTCTCAGCAAGAGAATGGCCAATGACTATATAGCAGATGGCATCTATGTCAACTGCATTGTTCCTGGCTATGTCAAGAGCAAATACTATGATACCTGTCCAGCTGAAGTAAGAAAGAACAAGGAAAAATACCTGAAGGTTGGCTGGGCAACACCGGAAGAGATGGGCAATATCGTCGCCTTCCTTTCATCACCGAAGTCAAGGCAGATCATTGGTGCCGTCATTGACTGTTCAGGCGGAACCATGCTGTAAGGCTGTTATCAATTACTAAAGTGAGGGAGCATATGCTCCCTCTTTCCATGCATCAGCAGGATCATTGATTCATTCTTTTATTTCAAATATCAGCTGGTTATTCAAAGACATCTTGCCAATCTGCAAATAGCATTGCTCATCCTGAATAATCAAATACTTATCCATATTTTCATATCTGGTTTTCAAAGATCAATTCCCGTCATGAATGGAATACACCATCAGCATAAACCTGATAATCTTTCATAGATTATCATTTTTATCTCAATTCAAATCGCTTTCTCTTAACATGATGTTCATTATCATTTCTGAATCCAATTAAAGAAGAATAAATAAGGACACAACTTGAAGCAAACCTCCTAAGTTGCCCAACTTATTCGGTTCACTTCAAACTGTGCCCTTTTCCTTATCACCTCAAGGCCGGCTTATAAATATTGTATAAATAGAGATTTGATGCTGCATTCCAAGTAAGATAGCCATCATTGATCCCTGCTTTTTCCAGTGCTTCAATCTGGCTTCTGATTTCCTCTTCACCATAATAGATGTCATAGCGATCAGACCCCTGGGCAGCAATCCAAGTCCGACACAAGGCCTTATCATAGCTATTAGCTTGAGCAATAGCTGTAGCCTTTGCCCACTGTTCCATCAATTCACCAGGATTTGCCCATGGCTCTTTGATGCCATAGGAACCACCTGCAAAGTGATCAGGATAAGGCATGGATGAAATGACATCGACAATATTGGAGAAAGCTGGCCAGAATTGACCATAGGCACTGACAAAACAGCTGAAATCCGTAGTACTGCTGCCACTGATTTCACCAAAGACATCAACTGATAAATAGGTATCAAGCTTATGCAGTTCATCTCTGGCATAGCTTAGAAAATTGCATAAGGCTTCAAGTGGTGTTTCATCATAGCTGTTGTGCAATAAGGCGTTTTCTGGCACATATTCCGGAAGCCGGACATAATCAAATTGGATTTCATCAAAATCCATTTCAATTACCGCTTCCTTAGCCAAAGCCAGATCATATTCCCACATCAATCGGCTATAGATTGATGGCCATTTGACTCCACCATAGACAAAGTATTCACCATCAACAGTAATTGCTTCATCCTGATGATCATAGGCAAAGGCATCATCCTTGAAGGCTGTAATCCGTCCAATGACATAATAGCCTTCATCCTTGAGTTTTTTTATTGCCTTTTGATAATCATCAGAGCTATTGACGATATTGCTGGTGCTTGGAGCATACTTCCTGGTGACTTCTGAGTCATAAGCCATTTGGGTATCAAGATAGCAGTCCTTGATATCAACAACAAAACTATTGATGCCAGAGTCTTTTGCGACCTTCAGATATTCGTCAATCTTTCCAATGCTTTCAGCATTAAGATAAAGGGCTTTGACTTCAGCAGGCATCCTATTATCCTTGAAATTGACTTCTTCCTTTGGATAATAGCTGATGGCTGTGGGATCACCGCCCCTTCCATAATAGACATCACCATAAATGGAACTATCATAGGCGGTCTCATAATATTCTTTTGCCAAATACCGGCTTGATAGATATCCTTCTTCCTTGCCATTGCTTATAAGATAGCTATTAACTTCACCCTTTTCATTCAAGAAGTCATAGCCCAATACGACTGCTTTCTCGCCTTTTCTGCTAAAGCCAGCTATTTCAAAAGATGCTGGATCCTTTAATAATGTAACTGATCTTAATACATAGAGTTCCTGTTCCTTGACACAGTCAGCCTTGTTGCTTGCCAATAGTGAGCCTGATATTTCATATTCCTTATCATCTATGACGATAATGGCAGTATTCTCATTACTCTTGTTGACCAGATAGTCTACTTCCATGCCACGATAATATTCCTGATCACCAATCATCAAAACACTATCATCGGCCGCCAGATAGCGTTTTTCCCTCACACTCATCTTTTCAAGATACTTAAGATAAGCTCCTCCTGCAATTACCCCTATTAATAATACTAAGATAGTAATAATCATTGCTTTTCTTTTCATAAATCCATTATAGTCCTCAAAACAAGGAAGTAGTTAGAGGTCCTTTGATCCAATAAGATATTTGGCTTTTCATATCAGAAAAAGCTGCCAACTCATAATGGCCATGAATTTGCAGCATTTTTAAATGAATAATGATTTAGATACTTGAGCTGTTCTAGAGACTCTTCCTCAGATACTCTGCTGTGATTGTCTTTCCTTCTCTTATCATTTCTTCCGGTGTACCAGTAAAGACAATTTCACCACCCTTGCTGCCACCATCAGGGCCAACATCAATAATATAGTCAGCCAGTTTCATGACATCAGTATTATGTTCAATGACAATGACGCTATTGCCCCGATCAACGATATTCTCGAGGATCTTGACAACCTTTTCAATATCCGATAGATGAAGACCGGTTGTTGGCTCATCCAGGATGTAGATATTGCCCTTCTTCCTGATATTCTGAGCCAGTTTGACCCTTTGCCTTTCTCCACCTGAGAAGGTTGATAAGGGTTGACCCAAGGAGATATATGGGAGTCCAACCTCCATTAAGGCATTAAGCATCGAAGATATCTTCCTGTTGTCGCTAAAGAAAGGCACAGCCTCTTCGACACTCATCTTCAATATCTCAACAATATTCCTGCCCTTATATTGATACTTCAAAGCCTCATCACTATATCTTTGTCCTCCACAGTATTCACAAACCGTTGTGACTGGTTCCATAAAGACAAGTTCAGTAGTAATGCTGCCACGACCCTTGCAATGTGGACAGGCACCAAGACTGTTAAAGGAGAAGAGACGATGGTCAGCCCCTGTTCCCTTGGCAATCTCTTTGCGCATTTCATCAAAGAAACCTAAGAAAGTGCAGACAGTCGAACGGCCTGTAGCTGTAATAGCACTCTGGTCTATCAGGACGGTTTCATCTTCATATTGTTTGGCAAAGACATCTCTGATAAGTGATGACTTGCCAGAACCAGCAACACCACTGACAACCGTCAAGACACCCAAAGGGATATCAACATCAACATTTTTAAGATTATGAAGGCTGGCACCCCGCACTGGCAGATAGCCTTTTGGTTTTCTGACCTTATCCTTGAGCTTGATCTTCTTAGCTATAGCTTCACCAGTTCTGGTCTTGCTAATAAGAAGATCTTCATAGCTGCCCTGGAATAGGACTTCACCACCATTTCTTCCAGCTAATGGTCCAATATCAATGACTTCATCTGCTATCTCAATAATGTCCTTATCATGTTCAACAACCAGGACAGTATTTCCTTTGTCCCTTAGGCTCTTCAAAAGATTGGCCATGCGATGGACATCCCTCGGATGCATGCCAGTACTTGGCTCATCAAAGATATAGATCATGCCTGTCAG
>JAQXQU010000052.1 GCA_029101345.1 Erysipelotrichaceae bacterium
CGGAAACTCCACCTCCGTAGCGGCATCCGCCACCGGAACCCCCATGCCGTGTGCCAACAGATAGGGTGACCCCATCAGATCCATAAACTGCTGATCAACGACCCATCCCCCTTTCTGGGTAAAGCTCTCAGCCTCCACAAACAGTTCTGCCGCCTGTGCGGACAGACTGCCCGCCAATAGCACCAATGCGCTTAACCTGACCATCCAATAATTCAACTTCATATTATGCAACTAATTAGAGAACGTATTCCTATTTCATATCTTCAGCATCCATACCACAAAGGTACGCATTATTTGCATTTTCCCCCTTGATGTTGTATATTTGTCCCCAACATCTTTTGCCTGGATTCTCCAACATCCTTTCATTCCAACAATTGTCAAACTTATGTTTACCGACTGTTAGACTTATGTCCAACGGCCGTTGGAATTATCTCCACCCCACAGTGGAACATATTTACCTTACGAAGCAAATGTTAGCGCATAGGCATACGAGGATTCATTCCTAACGGAGGCACGTTTTACAATAAAAATAGTACTTTTGCTTATACAACCTTTAGGCGAAAGTATCAATCAAGCAATGGCTCAATATTTAAATTGAACAGTTGAATTATAACAAGATAAGGAAATGAAAGATAACATATTTACATATGAAGGTGTAAAAGGCGAGCTTGTAGAGACTTTCTACAAGTTGCTTGCTACAGGAGATGTTGTGTCTTATGAGAGTATTCTGACGGAATATGATGGTGGAGTACTCTCTACACCCAAAATATCAGCTCATAATCAATATAACACATTGAAAAAAGTTGTCCCAGAGGTCATTGATACCTTTATAACGAATGGATTATCTATTGTCTCCATTCCGGAAGGTAGAAATACGAGTTATCAGTACGTAGGTTCTGACAAAGATCCCCTCAAAAATATTCGATTCAAAGCTCTTTTGAATGAAAGATATAATATTCTTTCAGAATGTATAGTTAATGCTACTCCCGTAAGGATAACCTATTGGCCATTCGACAGAAAGAAGATGGAAATTACATTTCATCCACATCTGTTGCATACATTCAATGGACGTTTCTTTGCATTTGGTGTATCAGAAATGGAGGGAAGAACTCCATTCCGTAAATTTTGTATGGCTTTAGATAGAATTGATGGTGATATAAAAGGTTCAAGTGCAACATATATATCAGCATTCAAGGACGAGTATAAATTCCTAGTCCATACAGCAGGGGTTAGATTTGAAGAAGGTGCAGAATTGACAACAATTCGACTGAGAGCTCATGATAAGTACACGTTTGGAAGATTAACAACTAAACCTCTACATGATTCACAAATAGTTGTGGAGTATCCTAATTGGAAAGATGGTCGAGAAACAGGTGATGTTGAAATCCAAGTATATCCAAATGTAGAGTTAATAGGACAAATACTTAGTTATGGTAATATGTTGGAAGTTATTTCACCTGAGAAATTTCGAGAAAGGGTACAAAACGAGGTCAAATCAATAGGAAATCGTTACGATACCCCCCAATTAAATAGTTCTCATGAACAGGAACCTATTTAGACTACAGAGCTGTATACCAATTAAGAATAATGTGCTTACCTTTGCGTCTGATTTCTGGACGTAATACTTTATTTTTATTTTGACTATGGGCATATTCGGTAATATATTTAGAGGACAAGACCTCGAAAAAAAGAAGCTTGAATTTGAGACTGTTAAAAACCTGTATTTAAGAGAAGGTGAATCTATCAGCTCAGATTCAATTACACTATTTGAATGCCGAAAGGACTCTGTACGCTGTATTCAACGTGTAAAGTCATACATTGATAGACTGACGAATTGTCCTCCGGAAATTCAGAAGGGAATCGCCAAAGCGTTATCTTACACTGATAATTTCAGAGAGACAATGCAGTGGGAAATAGATGCAGAACAAAGTTATTCTGTCTCTTCCTCATCTATCAAAGGGGCGAATGCCAGTAACATCGGAATTGGTGGCGTTGCAGCAGGAGCGACTATTGCGACAATGGGACCTGCAGCAGCAATGGCTATTGCTACCACTTTTGGAACAGCTTCAACAGGAGTGGCCATATCTTCACTAGGCGGTATTGCTGCCACTAATGCTGCGTTGGCATGGCTTGGCGGTGGTGCGATTGCTGCAGGTGGCGCGGGAATGGCTGGTGGTTCTGCACTATTAGCCCTTGCAGGACCTATTGGTTGGGGATTAGCAGGAGTTGCCGCCTTGGGTACTTCTGTTAGAATGCGTTCTTCCAACTCGAAAGCAATTGAAGAAATTGAGAAGTTGATCCATGAATTAAATGGAAAACTTGAGATACTCAGGCCCAAGCATCAAAAGTTACTTAGGTTGTTGTCATCAACAAAAGCCTTGAATAAGAAGGTCGAACTTGACATGTTCCTAACAGCCCCGAATGATTACCGTTCAGAGGATTATCCAAAAGAGGAACTAGTTGAAATCGTCAATAATTGTAAGACTATTGGTAAAATGGTTAATGAAACCATAGCCATGCAGATGCAGTGACATTTATTTTTAGCCATATGGATATAAATAGTTGGATAGAAGAAGTACACAGGAACAAGCACAACATGATTCCTGTTGTAAAATTGGCAATATCAAAACCAATTGAAGCACTATTGGATACATCAAATCTCACCAACGATTTTCCAACATATTTGTTGCCTGTAATCAGGTCAAAGAAGACTGAAGCGGACGACATAATGCTTTATTTGTCTTCTATTGGATGCACTGAGGCTACAAAAGAAAACGAAGTCGTTCAATTGGAAAAGCAAATAGAATTTGTTGTTAATTCAGTTATTCCAAAAATAAAAGAATTCTCATTGTTTTTTCAGCAGTTCAGAGATAAAGATTTTTATTTTTCACAAACAGATGGCGGTCAAAGATTACTAGGACTCATCCAAAAAGCTCCTTCAAGATGTGAAATTTCATGTCAAGGACTGTCTAAGTTGAAAATAGATTCTCCTATCTCAAGTTCTCACAACAAGTCATTTAGACTGATTGAAGTTGTTGAAGAAGTATTTGACGAATTAGATAATATAAATGTCATATATAAATGTTCTGATAGGGATGTACAAATATGTACCAACAAAGCAGACTTTCAAACCGAAGTTTTACAAAATATCGCCGAAAACATAAAGAGGCATGCTTTCCCCTACGCAGAGTATGCCAACAAACTTGTAATTGATAAGGTTGTTGAAATACAAATTACAAAAGATGATGACAAGGTATTAATTAGAGTGTCAAATAACGGAAATCCTTTCAAAGGAAATACTGATAATCTATTTAATGCTGGTTATCATTCTGGTAAATATGGAAGAACTGGTTTCGGATTAGCAAGTGCTAAACAGTTTATGCAAAAGATTGGTGGTGATATACAATTTTCACCGGTAAACAATTATCAAGTATCATTTTTAATCACAATTCCAAATTAAGATTTTTCATTATGTATAATATCCTATGGTTAGACGATGATTTTATCGGGCCAGATTATTCTAATGGTGATGACATCATAAATGCGAGGCGAGAAGGTTTCCTTGATGACGTAGCCCAAGCAAAACAATTCGGGTTGGAAATTGATCCTGCTTTGAACATCGATGAATTCAAGAAGAGGTTCTCTTCAAATCCAGATAAATATCAAGCTGTCATACTTGATATTATGGACTTGAATCCAAACGATTCCAGTGATGAAAGTGCATTGGCAGAGGCATTGCGATTGGTGGAGAAAACAAACATTCTAACCTATGTCTATTCTAATAATCCTGATAAACCTGGTCACAGGGATTATATTAAAGTGCATATTCCTGCTGATCATGCAATTAGTAAAGCTGGAAATGTTTGTGACAAGCTCTACTCAAAAATCATTAGTGATTTAAATGACGAGAATAGCTGTTTCAATGGACATAAAGAATGTTTAGACCTCTTAAATAAGGGATATTTATCTACTCATGGACAAATGAAAACATTGCTTAAGAATATCGAGGATGACACGTATCTCCCTTTTAATGATATGCGCCAAATTCTTGAGAACATGTTAGACACCCTTACACAGTCAGGTATTATTCCTACACAAACTGTTGGAACTGATACTTATTCAACTTTTAATAAAAGAATGGATTATGTGACTAAACAATGTCCAACGAGAAATATCAATGGAAGGAATATTATCGATTGGAATAATCCTTATGTACCATATAGTGATTGCCGACATGAAATCAAATGGGTTCTTGATTTTATGGGTAATATAACAAATAGATACAGTCACTATCAAGAAGCAAACCCGAATTTCTTACTAAGTGGTGATTTGTTATTAGAGTACAATAAATCCATTAGGAAAATAGCATATGAAGCATTTTTTGTTTCCATGAAATGGTACTACGGGTATATGATTTCCAAGTTTTAATCACATTACT
>JAQXQU010000053.1 GCA_029101345.1 Erysipelotrichaceae bacterium
TACGACCTTCTGCTTAATCTTTTCCTGACTTCACCTCGATGTATATTTGACAGATTATCGGAAGAAACCTTCGTTTTCGCATGAAATACACCATCTAAAAGGGGCGTTTTCCTTTTCCGGAAGTAGGACCAAAAAGGGCTATCCTTAAACGGGGGATTATTCCTTTCTTTGTAGAAACATTCTGCGATGGGAATCATCCTGACCATAATAGGCCTTGTGCTATGCGTGTTCTTCATGAAATCGATTGTCCGCATCATAGTGTGGCTATTCGGTTTTCTCGTGAGGAATTTTATCTATGTGATTATCATAGTTCTAGTGGCATGTATTCTTTTCAAGGGATGTTGTGGGTTTTAATGAAAATGAGTGGGTTATGACAGCGTTAATATATGAATTGTGGTTGTTGGCATTCAATACTGTTGCAAAACTTCTAGAACGCTTTAAAAGAGCCAAAAAGGATTTTATTGATATCTTACCTTTAGATAACTTTGTGAGAGCGGAAACCGAAAAGCTTGGATAGAGTAGGTAGCAAATCAATTATTACTATTATGAAACTGATTAAGTTATTCTCTTTGGCATCTCTTATCAGAGGTCGCAAGTCGAGCGGAAAAGAAGATTATTCTAGTTACAAAAACTGGAAGGCATTATCTGGAGATTGCCAGTAGTCTTTTTATAGGGCCCTCCATAGGGCCCTTTTTATGCTATAATATGTATCAGACTTTACCTGTTTTTAAGTCAGGGGAAAAATATTTGTTCAATTCTTTCTTAGGGATTACGTATTCAATAACAGGATATGATCAGACGTCTGATAGGATATCATTAAGCGATGATTGTCATTTTCAGACCCTAGTAAAAAATCCATATCGCCTGCTCAAACGAGAAAGGGGTGATTGTCCACCGATAAGTGGCTTTGCCAGAATCTATGCTCGTCTGTTGGTTTTTTTGTGGAAACATTGCTACCCTGGCATCTGGCTGCTGAGCCATTGCCGTTTTTCCCTGTTCAAGGATGCAGGAGAGGCGAATCTAGCTTTCAGAGAAATTCTCAAGAATTCCAATCAGAATATTTTGTGCTTACCACGCTCTGTGTTCATAGCGACGACATCATCCAGATTCAAAAAGAATGGCGCTTTGTTTATAGGTTGTTTCTTCCCTTCCCGCCACCTGCATGCATGGGTAATAGAGGATAGAATGCACGCAGACATATTTGATCATCAGTGGATAATGTTCACTCCCCTTGTAATGATGAAATAATATGGGTAAAGACATCATCATCACGGGTTGCCGCCAGCCAAGTATCTCATTTGTCGATATTGTAACCGGAGAAGTCAGACCTGATATCTGGAAGAATCTTCAAGAAGGGCTCTGGCGAGAGTTTTGTATCGAGAATTATCTCACCAATGATCGTATCGGTGAGGTAGAACAAAATAAATGGCTGCCCGTTTTCCCTGACATCAAGGTTATAAATCCGGGATTCAAGTGGAATTCATCAAAAAAAATCATAGAAGAAGACCTATATAAGCCGAAGCATGTCGAGGCATCATTAAATACATTTCTGTGTAAAGCAGAGATGTTTTTCCATCAGTTCGACGGGAAAAAGATTGGAGTTCATTTGAGTGGAGGCCTGGACTCAAGCCTTATAATCTGTCTCCTTAAATATTTTAATATTCCATTCGTTGCTATCGGTTTATGCTCAAATCGATTTGAATTCCGTACAGAAAAACATATTCAAGAATTATTAGGGAATTTTGCGAATGAGGCTGAACTTTATGATATGGATGACTATCCGTTCTTCGCCCACCTTGACAAGAAGCCAAAGCATCAAGTTCCCGATTCGAATATTAAGATGATAGATGCATCTACACATCTTGCAAATAAATTTAAAGAGAAAGGATGTGATGTTGTGTTTTCTGGACAAGGAGGCGACACTCTTCTTGCTGAGTCAATCGGGGGCAGGTCGTTTAATGGTTATAATATCGGAAATGAATTCTTGTTCCCTTGGGAAAGAGACTTTTTGTACGATCCTCTTGGCATAGAACTTCTTTCGTTCTTCTCTGCACCTGATATCATAGATCAGATAACTTCATTACGTTCCGACAAACCTTCTGACCCGTTGAAAATTTGGGCAAGAAACTTTTTTAAGGAAATCTTGCCTCGTGAACTTTCAGAATATTCATACAGCGCTGATTTTTTGGGATACTCTATGGATGGTCTTCATAATGCAAAACCGGAATTTGAATTACTCTTTGAAGAGGCTCATGAGCGCCTGGGACACCCGATGTTTTCCGCCAAAGGCATAAAACACCTTTTAAACACAGATCTGCTAGCCTTGGAATATAATACATATTGTGAATTTTGTTCAAAATTATCCATAGCAGTATGGGTGCATTCTTTGTTTAGAAAAGATGATTAGAGAGATTATATTTGCAAGGGACAGAATGGAGCCCTCTCAGATTGCCTCTAACTTCAGACCAGAGGCACAAGCAATGGAAAAGTTAGGAATCAGAGTCGGAGTTGCTCCACACGATGATAGTGAGCAATTGTTTTACCGCGGATATATTATGCATGACCAAAGTGAATACCCGGACGATCCCCGGTTTATCCAAGGTTGGAGAGAATATGAATCTATGACACGTATGTCAAAGACATACCCCTTGATTGAGGATATAAGCATTCCCACATTTTTTGTTGATGAACTTGATTATACTGTTGAAAAGCAGATAAAGGATCGAGGTTGGGATAGGGCTTTTATCAAGAACGAGGAAAAGTCGTTGTGGGATGAAGGAGAATTTGCGTCTGTATGGCCGGACAATACAATTGAAACGTTGTGCAGGAAATATCAGGCTCTCCCATATAAGGGTGTGTTTGCTGTGCGGAAGTTCATGAACCCGGAATTATTTTTTGAAGAAGAACGCTATTGGGTTATTTTGGGGCAGATATATCATCGTACGGGAATTATACCTGATATAGTAAAGACCGCAGTTGAAAGATTATCTGTTCTTCGATGCCATTACTATACGATAGATGCTATTCCTGGCTTTATCGTCGAAGTCAATTCGGGCGAGGCATCGGATAGAATGGGTGTAAACTCACCTGAATTGTTCTCCGAATGGTGGAGAGTTGCTTTAAAACAATAACTTTTAAAGCAAATTTTATATAACACGACTAAGAGTTAGTACTAGGACGGTATGTCCATGCACTCGTGCAGATATTCAGACAAATAAATATCCCGACTTGTTTAAAGATGCACGGAAACAAGCCCGACGGCTTGTCGAGTTACAGAAATAATCGTTGAACTTGATGCCGGCATTACGTGATGAATTGTTAAATACGAAAGGCCATGCCATCTTGATTCTATTCTTGCAGAGGAGTGTCCATACCTCATGTCGACTGGCGAACTCCTTACGGATGATATAACAATCGGCATGCACAGTTATCTCTAAAGTACGAAAAAACAACTTTAATTATAATCTTATGCTACATGTAAAAACTGGGAAAGAGCCAGAAAAAGAACCTGAAAAGGATTGGATACAACAACTTCGAGAAACTATTGAAGCTCATCCGATTAAAAAAGAAGAACTGATCAAGAAGCTAAAAAGCGAGAATGATGTGTGGTACTTTGATTCGGATGAAGAGTTTGAAAAGTTTGCTATAGAAAGTGGAAAGGACTGGATGGGGCAGACTACCGAACAATACACCTATGCATATGAATACGCCATTAGCAGCGATAAGGTGTTTGTGGTTATGGGAGGCAGCGACAAGTCAACAGTTAACAGACGCCGTTGTGCTGGAAATAAACCTATCCAAAATCTGGGAGAGGCATTTGCTCATTATTATGATATAACTTTTGATGGTCGGAATTTGTGTCCTGAGAGATTGCTCAGCCACAGAGAAGCTCTGGCTGTAATTAAAGAGAAGTGGGAAGAAGTATGTGGAGAATATGACGGACCAAGGGAGTGCTATTCTAAATGGGTAAAGACATCCATTAGACCTCTTATTGATGCAGTTAAGGAAAATTATGAACTTTGCGACAGATTGATCATCAAAGAATATTGTTCCGTAATACTATTGGATTAAAATTGACTCCGACTTTTGAATTTTTTCGATTTGTTTCTATATTTAGAAGGAAAGATTAATACTCGACCGATATGACTTTTGAAGATTTTAAAGGGTGTCTGATACTGCTTTCGTACGATACGGTGAGGCCGGAGTATGTTCGGATTTAAATTACAATAAGATTGTTGGGTCATATTTTTATTAAACACAAAAGTTATGAGTAATTTTGGTAAATGTACTGTTGTCATAGAAGGAAACGCCGTAAAGCACGTAAATGATTTTCTCATGCCACTTTGTGGAAAAAGTGACGAGTATGTTTGTGGAAAATGTTTCAATGTTCAGTCAAAACTTGTCGATGATGTTCTTTATGTCATCTTTGAGTCCAATTGGGATCTTGAAATCTTAGATAAAATCATTGAGATCTGCGAGAGTGAATCAGGTAGGTATTATTACAATTATTATAATGAAAGCATG
>JAQXQU010000054.1 GCA_029101345.1 Erysipelotrichaceae bacterium
TAATTCCAAATAAAGACTATCATTCTCTATCTCTAGGTTTTCAATAACAGTTTTCAAAGAATCTATCACATGATCTTTATCATCAGCATACGCATTGTAGGATACCGTCAAAAGTAAGAATATAACCAATATTTTATTCATGATATAAAAATTTATTAAAATACTAAACTGTCTTTTGGATTTCTGAGTTAAGGTAATCATTTGTCTTAATAACTAAGCCTCAGCAAAACTTGTGAATCCATTGTCTTGCGCAATCTGGTACATGCGCCAAATCTTCTCTGCCGTTAGAGGGTACTTGAAGGTGTCAAGCGAAGGCATTGCGTCAAGCGTATCAATCTCAACAGCATCTTGCTTGTAACAGAGTTGCCAAAGAGCCGTAAGCACAGGCGAAATTTTCTTGCGTGAACCATGAATCTTCGGAAGCAACTTCTGCACCATGGCAGCATCAATTGCTTCATCATCGCTCATGTCTGTAAAGCACTTGCAGATGGTGATGAAGCGCGACATTTCATGAGCCGTACGATAACCAAACTCTTTCTGAATCTTACTCAGCGTTTCAAACATGCTGATGAGTGTTGTCTTCATGTCATCACTCAGCGCACCACTGAAGTCCTTCGATGCAGTAGCCACAAAATCGGCTGCCCGCTCTGCACGGTTCTCTATCTGGGCAATCCTACCCGTACCGCCAAGGTATTCAAACATCTGCTCCTTGTTGATACGGAACTCAATCACATTTGCTCTGTCAAGAACCTTTGGTGAGAACATGTAGGTTGTCTCATCCACATTAATGGTACCGATGATGAATAGGTTCCTTGGTAGCGTGATGGTTGCAGGCACCTTGTCGTTACCTTTCCAAAGAGGAATTTCTTCGCCCGACTCCATAGCAGAAAGAAAATCGGCAAAGTAACGCTCCACATAACTCATGTTCATCTCATCAAGCACGAGGAAATAAGGCTTGTTCTGGTTCTCTGGCTTAGATGCCTCAAGAATCAGTTGTAGAGCACCATTATCCGGCATTACGTATTCCCCAGGGCACAAAGCATTAGGATAACCCAGCAACTGCTCTCTGTTCGTCCAATCAGCACCAATAGGAATCAACTTGTACTGGCTTTTATCCTCACAAATCAGTTTGGGGAAAGCCATAGCCAACTGCGTCTTACCCGAACCCGTCAAACCGCTGAGAATAACAAAAGGCTTGGTAAGGAGCGAACACAAATATCGCTGAACAAATTTAGGGTCAAAGATAAGACCTGTTGCTGAAATGGTGTCAATAACAACTTTAACGTCAAATGGCAAACTACTTGATAAATGCTCTTTCGTTTTTAAGTATTCCGCGAATTTCTTTAAAGAGCAAGAAGGGCACCTGCTACTTGCTTTTTTATCTTTGTCATCAGTATCAGGGTCTTTTCTAATTTCTTCAACCAAAGATAGAACGTCTGCACTATCAGTTAAATAATATGCAGAAGGAAGGTCATACAATTCTCTCGTTTTATCTTGCACGAACTTCTTGTCTATAGCCTTAACGTATCCTGCAAATGTACCATCTTGAAGATCTAGATACTCTTGATATTGGGTTCTTACGTTATCAACTTCAACGATAACAGTTTTCCCTAATTGCTTGGCTTCAAAGGTATTCTCCTCGTCTGTTTGCAGAAATTGCACATTAACAACCACCTCAGATTTTGATTTTATGTCTCCATCTTCAATCAAATAGCATTCTTTGAATCTATCTTGAAAGGCAGTTTTTAATGGAGCCTTAAACATAAATCTTTGCCTTTTAGTACTAGATGGACAATCACAATAGGCATAGTATTCGTTGCCTTCAAAAATTACTTTGATTTGCAGATTATTCTCTATAGCATTATCTACAAAAGTTTGATTGTTTTGAAGGTCTGATTTTGAGATAACAAAGCCATGCTTCAAAAAACTTAAATCTACTCTATGTGTAAATGATATTTTGTCCATGATTAATACTAAATCTATGCAATGGTTAAGTGTTATTTACGCTACTATATTATAATTGGTTACAATAGAAACGTTCTGAAGGAGGAAGAGCACATCATCGTCAGTTGACCAATCGGTCAACTCTGGCCAACCGTCTTTTGCCCATCGGTCTTGTTTGGTATAGACATCCACACGATTGGCTCTATTGAAATATCCAAGGAGAGTATCTTTATTCTCCTTTTCAGTATCGTTTGAAACCTCTACGAGTTCACCACAGGACTGGTAAACCACTTCATTATTGATGATGTAGGTACGCAAGTTTTCTTTGATGTTATTTTCAGAATTCATAAACTCTTGTTCTTTTCATTTCTTATTGATTAATTACTTCCCAATGTCCTGTCTTATCACTTCCGACACGTTTTATTAACCCTGCAGATTGCATGGCTGCGATGTCACGCTTTATGGTTTTCTCTGATACCCCTAACATTGATGCGAGATTAGGGACATTTACAGGGACATTTTTTATTGCCTCGTAAATCTTGCGCTTATCCGATTTAATTTTGCCATGATAGTTTTCTCTTGTTCAAGGGCAAAGATACAAAAAATAATTCATAATTCAGCAGAATACACTTATTTTTTTTATCGTTTGTAGTGAAAATTTGATGATATTATCAAGTATTTGCTGTCATTACTTGCACAAACAAACATACCGTTATGAAGATGATACAAATCCGATATAAGACGATTGGATAATAGTTGTTCTTGTATCCTTATAACAGTTGTTCTTGTATCCTTATAATAGTTATTCTTGTATCCTTATAATAGTTATTCTTGCACCCTTATAACAACTATTCTTGTACCCTTATAACAGCTATTCTTGTATCCTTATAACAACGTTGTTATACCCTATGATTAGTTGGTTAGAAAAACCATGATCCCTATTCATCAAATTCCAAATAATTGCTTGTATCCGAACAAATAGTTGGTTATTAAATTGCCAATAATGAATATTAATTCGCTATACTGTAATTATGGCATCCATATACCCCCTGTGACATTATCTGAAGAGTGTGACAAAATACCCCAATAAGGGTGTGACAAAATGGGTATCCTTCCCCCTTTACCCTACCCCCTCAAAGGCCGAAAATAGCCCATTTTCAAAAATAATGTCACACTTCGAGATTTGTATGTCTTTGATAATGAAAATAATAGTTTTTAGGTGTGACGTGACATTAATTTTAAACTTTATCACGCGCGCGACCCTCATGGGTATGCAATAGGGGGTATGTCATCTTACTGCTCCTCCCATTATTTTTGCAAAATTATTTGGTCAAATCAAAGGGATGATGTATCTTTGCAGAAATATCCAATATCTACCAACAAAAAGTACAATTATGAAGTACCCTATAGGAATACAAGACTTCGAGAAGATTAGA
>JAQXQU010000055.1 GCA_029101345.1 Erysipelotrichaceae bacterium
AATCAAGGACTTGCTGGTAGCACTCTTGAGTATTTTAGCAATATTGGAGATATGAGCTGAAAATGTAGATAAGGAAGACATGATGGATTGGTTGTCATCAATATCGACATAGATGTTATCAAATAAGGGAATCCTGGCATCACTTGCAATAATAGGAATGCCCAAGTAGGCCATGACTACTGATAAGCCAATGGTCTTCAGGCCAACAGTCTTGCCACCGGTATTGGAACCGGAAATCACAATACCCCGATAAGGGTCATTGAGACGATAGGTATTGCTGATGGCTGTCTTGCTGTCAAGAAGAGGATGAATCGCATCCTTGATGACAAATTCACCAGTGCTCAAAGAAGCAATAGTACCTATATGATGGTAGCCATATAAGGCCTTGGCAAAAATGACATTCAGTTTCATCACAGACTCAAAGTTATTGATGTATTCATCTTTGACGGAAGCTACAAGATATGTCATTTCCTGAAGGATTCTTCTGATCTCTTCTTCCCTATCCTCAATCAGATTAACTTTGCGATTGTCTAGTTCAATGAATTGTGCAGGTTCAATATAAGTAGCCTGCCCTGAAGCGGAAGTACCAAAAGCAAAGCCGTTGAATTTATTCTTATCGGAATTACGGACAAGAAAAGTAATACGGTCATTGCGAATGTAGTAGTTGTTTTCCTGCAAACTGCTTTCAAAATGGGAAATGAAATTAGCAGCTTTGCTACGAAGGCTTTCTTCCAATCTGCTGATTTCAAGATTCAGTTCTTCAAGTTTTTTCGTAGCATTCCATTTTATATCTCCATCAGTATCAATATATGAAGAGATCTTGGCAAAAATCTGCTTATTCAAATAAAGGGAATCGGAATAGTCTCTTAAGCTCAAATCCAAGTCAAAGCCAAAAAAGAACTTTCGAATCCTTTCACAATGATTATGGAAAACATTGATTCTAGCAATTTCATGTCCATCAAGAATATAGCCCTTATCAGCCTTTTCAAATAGATAGGTGACATTTTTGACACCGTCAAAAGAAAGATTCATATCTTTTTGAAGAATAGCCAAGGCATCAGCAGTTTCCTTAAGATTCTTCCTGATAACCAGAGGATTGAATGGTACTTCCTCAGACATGATAAAATCCCTGCTTTCACTTATGCAGGCAAAATTAGCGACTTCTTCTTTGACAGTGGTCAAATCAATGGAACTGTAATTCTCTTCCAAATTATTCTCCTAGGCTTTCAAACCATTCCCAAAAGGAAATAGTAATATATTCAGCCTGCTTAATATCTATTCTTGCAATCTTTTCCATATCAACATTTTCTAAGATGATTCTAGTAGCCTGATCTGTCATATCATTGACCTGCTTGATCAGTGTCTTATTACGAACTTCCAAACCATTGTCAAAGATCGGAAGCAATAGCAGGGTTGAAAGTATGGCTATCGTAATTGTTGCATTGATAAAACCCATCAAGATGCCGAGAATCCGATTAAAGAAACCCAAAAAAGGAATCTTGGAGATGGATTTGAAGATCGGCGAAAGCAGGAAATAGACAATGCGCAAGATGACAAAGACAATAACAAAATAGAGAACCGTATCGATATATGGTTCAAGCATCATTGCTGTATAGCCGGCTTGCGATAAGGAAACAAGCGGGTATTTATCTGCCAGAACTGGAGCCAGGACAAAGCCGGCAAAAATGCTGACAATAAGAGATACAAGGGATACCAGTTCAAATATAAAACCTTTCCGATAGGCAGAAATCATACATAACAGATAGACAGCAATTACAGCTATATCAAAAATAAAAAACAAAGATTCAGATATTCTCATAATAATGTATTTTAAAAGATAATGATGATTTTGACAACATATGATAATATGAACTCATGAGCACATTCTCAATCAAACTCGATAAGAAAAAGATCAATGACCTCAAACAAGCCTTCAAGGAATATATCACAAGTAATCCTAATGAATATATTGATACCTTTATCCGTAAGGATGATTTGACCATTTCCATCTATAAATCCGAAAAAGTTGTTTTCCAAGGCAATGACGCCTTCTTTTATGCTTCAGCATATTTAGATGAAAAGAAAAGCCGCCAAGCAGGTTCGGATGAAGTTGGCACGGGTGATTATTTTGGACCGGTCGTTGTTGTATCAGCCATCATTGAAGAAGAAGATTACCCTTTTATTGAAGAAAACGGCATTACCGATTCCAAGAAGATGACTGATGAAAAGGTATTGCAGCTAGGAAAGCAACTGATGCAGAGATTCAAGCATTCACTGCTGATTCTTGATAACTGCAAATATAACAAGGTACACGAAACAAATAATCTCAACGCCATCAAAGCCAAGCTTCATAACCAGGCATACATCAATCTTTTGAAAAAAGGATATCAGATTCCCAAGGCAGCCTATGTTGACCAATTTGCCAAAGAAGACAGCTATTATCGCTATCTTGCAAATGAAAAGGAAGTCTATCATGATCTCATCTTTGAAACCAAAGCAGAAGCCAAATATCCGGCAGTAGCAGTTGCATCGGTGATTGCTCGCTATGCCTTCTTAACCTGCATGCATAACCTTGAAGACCAATATCAGCTCAGATTTCACAAAGGAGCTGGTGATGATACAAATGCTGATGCCATAGCTTTCATCAATAAGTATGGCAAGGATAAATTGGGAAATGTTGCCAAGCTTCATTTCAAAAATACTGAAGTTATCTTAAATAGCATATTGGAAAAACATTGATATAACAGGATGATGAAAACAAACATCATCTTTTTTAAAATTGATTCCAGCTAGCAAACGTTTTATCTATTTTTTTGAATAATGAAATACTGATTATTTTAGAAAAAAACTATAAAAAACATCAACGAAAAAGTTAACCTTTCAATAGCACTCTTTGAACAATGCCTGCAGAACTGTTCAGCTTCCCTGTTTTTCATATTAGTGCAAATATGTTCATCAAAAAAGATTGACATCAAGAATTGTTCAGTTTAATTCTGAATATTGCTTTAATTTATTCACTATATAAAAAAGGCTGACTTTTGACAGGTCAGCCTTATATCTTGGCATTAAGTTATCAGATCTTTTCCAAATGCCAAATATCATGTGCATATTCTTCGATTGTTCGATCGCTTGAGAAATAAGCAGACTTGGCAATATTGATCAGACATTTCTTTGCCCAATCATGCTCATTAGCATATAAGGCATTGATCTTGTCATGAGCGGCACAATATGAGTCAAAATCAGCTAATAACATGTATTCATCATTCCTTAGCAGGAATTCGTTAGCAATATCAGTGAAATCATTCTTATCAGCTGACCACGTGCCATCAGTCAATGAATCAATGACTTTTCTGATTCTCTCATTGTTCTGATAGAAGCTATAGGCATTATAGTTCTTCTTGTTTTCCGCAACCTCTTGCGCACTCTGACCGAAGATTACGATATTATCTTCACCGACCAGATCATAGATCTCAACATTAGCACCATCCATGGTACCAAGAGTAATAGCACCATTCATCATGAATTTCATATTGCCTGTGCCTGATGCTTCCTTGCCAGCAGTCGAAATCTGTTCAGAGACGTCAGCAGCGTTCATCAGATATTCAGCAACCGATACGCAATAGTTTGGAATGAAAACGACATCAATGAACTTGGATGCCTGTTCATCCTTTCTGATGACTTCAGAAACACAATTGATCAGCTTGATGACCTTCTTGGCAAAGAAATAAGCCGAAGCTGCTTTTGCGCCAAATATGAAAGTGGTTTTTGGCATTGTGAAGCTAGAATCTGACTTGATTCTCTGGTAAAGGGAAATCACATACATGATGTTCAGAAGCTGACGCTTATAAGCATGCAGTCGCTTTGCTTGGACATCAAAGATTGAATTGCAGTCCAAAACAATATTGTCACGCTTATAGAGGTAGTTTGCCAAAGCATGCTTTCTTGCCTTCTTGATATCAAGAAATTCTCTTTGAAGGTCAGGATTATCAACATGCTGCATCAGGTCTTCGATCTTAGAGAAGTCAGTCTTGAATTCAGGGCCGATATACTTTTCGATCAAGGAAGTAAGTTCCGGATTTGAATATAGCAACCATCTTCTCTGGGTAATGCCATTGGTTTTGTTAGAGAACTTTTCAGGGAATAGTGAATAGAAGTCCTTGAAACATTCATTCTTAAGGATCTCTGAGTGGAGTTTAGCAACGCCATTGACTGAGAATGAACCAACAATACATAAGTTTGCCATTCTGACACTGTTGTCATGAATAATTGAAACACTGTCGACAAAATACTTGTCTTTGCCACTAGCGAGGAGACTGTTTCTGAACTGTCTGTCAATTTCCTCTATAATCATGTAGATTCGAGGCAATAAAGTCTTGATATAGGTTACTGGCCACTTTTCAAGAGCTTCTGAAAGAACAGTGTGGTTAGTATAAGCAAATGTCTTAGTGACAATAGCCCAAGCATTAGCCCAAGGAAGACCAAACTGATCCATAAGAATGCGCATCATTTCTGGAATAGCCAGCGCTGGATGTGTATCATTCAGCTGAATGACAACTTTGTCAGCGAAGTTGTCAAGTGAATCATTGGATTTGAAATAATCATTGATGATTGATGAAAGGCCTGCAGCCACAAAGAAATATTCCTGCTTGATACGCAGGTAGCGGCCTTTTTCAGTTGAATCATCAGGATAAAGATTCAAACAGACATCATCGACATCAGTCAGATATGAACGGTAATCGATGTTATGTGGCATATCATCCGATGGTTCAGGTGACCACATTCTAAGAGTGTTAACTGCACCGCCATTAGCGCCTACTACTGGCATATCATAAGGTACAGCCAAGATATTTACTGTATTCTTATGGTGGAACGCCAAGTTGCCACTTTCATTACGATAAACATCAATGTCGCCATAGAAGCGGACAGTAACAGCCTTGTCTGGTTTTCTTGTTTCCCAAGGATTGCCAATCTTCAGCCATAAATCAGGTACTTCAATCTGTTCGTTATTCTTAATTAGCTGTTTGAATAGACCATTTCGGTAGCGGATAGTATTGCCATTGCCAGGATAACGAAGCGCTGCCATTGAATCAATGAAGCATGCTGCTAAGCGGCCTAAGCCACCATTTCCTAAACCAGCATCACTCTCAACATCTTCAACACGGTTGATATCAATGCCAATCTGATTCAAGCCATCACGGATAACATCATAAATGCCAAGTGACATCATGTTATTTGTCAAAGAGCGACCTAAAAGGAATTCAAGAGAGAAATAGTAGACCTGCTTCTTATGCTCAGTTCTGACAGTATTTCTTGTCTCTTTTAAATAAGAAGTAGTATAAGCCTTGATCATTTCGGCTAATACCATATACTTTTCAACAATATCGGATTGTTCAAGGGACTTGGCATATTCAAGTTCCATGAAGTCCTCATAATAATCCAGGAATGTCTTAGTATCTTTAAATAGATCTTGTGTTCTTAGATTCTTTTGCATATTTCACCTCGGTAAACAATTATATCAAAACTTCATTCAATAAGCGAACCAAGTTCATTGATAGCGGATTCATATTCCATTTTATGCGCTTTCAAATTGATCTTAACAAGCTTATCTCTTGTAAATTTAAGATAATCCATGAATATTTCATCTCTTCTTGCTAGATTGATTGGACCATATTTGATTTCTTTTTCACTATAGGTTTCATGATAAGAAGAGTTAAAAACAATGATTTCATAAAAGAATCGATCGTGGACCACCCTTTCATCTCCGATTGTCAAATGATTTGATGATAGATAACTTCTCAGGATAGACATGTCTTTATTCGGAGCACAGATAATCTGTTTGAAAGATGATAGATTGGCAGCTTCAAGTATGGAAATAATGGTATGGACACCCATGCCAGCAATGATAACTGTTTCGACATCATTAGGCACCAAAGAAAGTCCATCAGCCAAAATCGGAATGACTAGACCATCAAGCTTTTGATGACGAATGTTTTCCTTGGCTTTAGCTAGCGGCCCTTCCGCAATATCACTAGCATAGGCCTTTGGTGAGATGCCGTTTCTTACCAAAAAACAGGGCAGCAAGCCGTGATCGCAACCGACGTCATATGCTACCCTATTCTTTTCAACCATTTCCGAAATAGCAAGGAGCCTTTTCGAAAGCATTTTAATTGATGTAATCCAGATATTCCTTAAGACGCTTGCATTTGGAAGGATTCTTAAGCTTTCTTAAGGCCTTAGCTTCAATCTGTCTGATTCTTTCTCTTGTAACATCAAATTCCTTGCCGACTTCTTCCAAAGTTCTGGTTCTGCCATCAACAAGACCAAAACGCAGTCTTAGAACCTTTTCTTCTCTTTCGGTCAAAGTCGAAAGGACATTGCTCATTTCATCTTTTAGCCCTTGGCTAGTTGCATAGCGGTCAGGAGACATTGCATCCTTGTCTTCAATAAAATCACCAAGATGTGAATCATCTTCTTCACCAATCGGCGTTTCCAATGATACAGGATCAAGGGCAATTTTCTGAATTTCCCTGACCTTATCAGCTGTCATGCCTTGATCCATGCGAGCAGCAATCTCTTCAGCACTAGGGTCTCTTCCTAATTCCTGGACAAGTTGGCGCTGAACTCTAGTCATCTTGTTAATGGTTTCAACCATATGAACAGGAATTCGGATTGTACGAGCCTGGTCAGCGATTGCTCTAGTGATTGCCTGACGAATCCACCAAGTTGCATATGTCGAGAACTTAAAACCCTTATGATAATCAAATTTATCTACAGCTTTGATCAAACCCATATTGCCTTCCTGAATCAGATCCAGAAAAAGCATGCCACGGCCGGTATATTTCTTTGCAATAGCCACAACAAGGCGCAGATTAGCAGAAATCAGTTCATTTTTCGCTTCAACATCACCCTCTTCAATACGCTTGGCAATAAGGATTTCCTGATCAGCTCTTAACAATGGAACACGGCCAATCTCCTTTAGATACATCTTGACTGGATCGTTGACTTTAACATAAGTA
>JAQXQU010000056.1 GCA_029101345.1 Erysipelotrichaceae bacterium
GAAATTTTTGCCCATGGAGCTATCTGCGCTTCCTATAGTGGACAATGCCTGATTTCATCCTTTAGCAAAAATCGCAGTGCCAATAAGGGCATGTGTGCTCAATGCTGTCGCTTGAAATACAAATTGCTTGATAAGAACAAAAAAGGTATCAATACTGCTAGTGACTATCTTTTAAGCGCAAAGGATATGTGCCTCTTGGAGGATATTCCTTCCATTATCAATGCTGGCGTTTCTTCTATCAAGATTGAAGGCCGTATGAAATCAGCTGCTTATGTTGGCTTTGTAACTTCCCTTTACCGCAAATCAATTGATAGTTTTTACGAAGGAAAGGAATATCATTTATCAAAGGATGATGAATTAAGGCTCAAGGTCTTATTCAATCGTGAGTTTACTGATAAATACTATATCGGTGAAGGAAATGATATCTACAATAACAGCCGTCCTAATCATCTGGGAATCAAGATAGGCGAAATAATCGGATTTTCAAAGAAAAGGGCTGTTATTAGGCTCGACTATCCTTTAAGGCAATTTGATGGAGTAAGACTAGCCAATTACAGTCTAAAGACTGGCATAGATGATGGTTTCATAGTGAATTACATCTACAAGAACGGCAAACTGGTCAATATGGCCAATAAGGGTGAAATAATTGAACTTGACATCAATTCCTATGTCCCTAAAGGATCATTTCTTTATAAGACTCTGGATAAGGAACTGGAAGAGTCAATAGCCAAAACCCCTGCTAAACATATTCCTTTATCTTTGGAAGCAAGCATTTTCAAAAATCAGAATGTCATAATCATTGCTAAAGGCAGAGACTTCTATTATCAATATGAAAGTGAAATCAAGCCATTAAAGGCAACGAATGCACCACTTAGTGATAGTATCATCAAGGAGAAGCTCAGCAAGCTTAATGACAGTGCATATTATCTATCAGATATAAAGATTCATACTGATAATGATTCATTTCTGAAAGTATCGGAAATCAATGCAATCAGAAGAAGTCTGATCAGGGAGTTGGATGAATATCGATTAGGGCTTTTTGCTAGAGAACCTATTTCCTTATCTTATGAAACTGTACTGATGCATGAAGACAAGTCCAAAAGAAAACTGCTGATTGATGATTCATATGCAGTCACACCTATTATCAATCCTGATAGTTCCTATAGGGAAGGGGATAATGTGCTTGTCTCAGAAATAGGCGGTCTGTTTCTTAATGGCAGTAAAATTGCCAACTATAGTCTAAACATCATGAATTCCTTTGCCTATGAATTGCTGCTAAAACTTGGCTTTTCATATATTTGCCTTTCTAGTGAAATCAATAAGGAAAGCTATGATGCATTATGCAAGTCTTTTGCAAAGAGAAATGGCTTTGAAATTGAACCATTTGTGCTCACAAACACCAAACGCACACTAATGCATCTAAAGGATAATCCCTTTAGGAAAGTCATGAAAGAGAAGCCTGTTTATTTGTCGGATGGCAATCTTCTCTATGAGATAGAATTTTCCAATAATGAAACTCTTATCATTGAACCATCTGCCAGTGTTTCATCATTTGGCAGGCCATTTGTCCTTTCAGTCCACGAAGCAGCTTAATCTCTGTTATAATACATAAGTTAGGAGGATTTATAATGTTTTTAAAACGCATTGAAATGCATGGTTTCAAATCCTTTGCGGATAAAATCGTTATAGATTTTGATTATCCTGTTACCGGTATTGTTGGTCCAAACGGCTGTGGTAAAAGCAATATCTCCGATGCCATTCGCTGGGTTTTGGGTGAACAAAGTGTAAAATCACTCCGTGGTGATAAGATGACGGATGTTATCTTTGCGGGAGCTGAAGGTCGAAAGGCCCTGAATATGGCAGAAGTTACACTGGTCTTTGACAATAAGGACCATCTTCTGAATTCTGAACTCGAAGAAATTGAAGTAACCAGAAGAATCTATGCTACAGAACAGGAAGCAGAATATCTGATCAATCATAAGAATGTCCGTCTGCGTGATATTCAGGATCTGATTCTTGATACAGGTCTTGGCAAAGATTCGCTATCCATGATTACCCAGGGCAATATTACCCAGTTTGCCGAAGCCAAACCTTTTGATAGAAGAGCAATCTTTGAAGAGGCGGCAGGAGTTTCCAAATATAAGAAAAGAAAGAATGAATCATTAAGCAAGCTGCAGAGAACTTCTGAGAATCTCGATAGAGCGAAGGATATTCTTGATGAACTTGAGAGGCAAGTCAATCCATTAAAAAGACAGGCTCATAAGGCTGAACTTTACCGGGAAAAGAAGGCTCGTCTTGAGCAGATTGAAGTATCAGTTCTTGTTAATGACATCTATAAGAACAATGAGGAAAAAGATGAAATAGGCAAGGAACTTTTTACATCTGAATCCAATGTTTCTTTGCAGAATACAACAATTCAGATCCAGGAAAATGTCATCATTGAAAACAAAAATGTCCTAAGGCAATACGATAGGGAAATCAACCAGTTGTCTGATCTTTATAATTCCATCGTAAATGACGTTGTTTCCTTGGAAAAAAGAAAAGTTGAAATTGATCAGAAAAGAAAATACGCTCTGGAAACAGGCAATGATGAAGAGAAGCTGGCATCCATGTCATCGCTTGTATCTGAAGCGAAACTTGAATATGATGACCGCAGCAGTCGCCTTAAAGAATCAACTGCAGAGTTGGATATTCTCAACAACAACCTCTCAGAGATAGCTTTGGAAATTGCTGACGCATCACTTAAAAAAGAAGAACAGATTAATATCGTTCGTGTATCTGAAAATCGTATTGAACTGCTTAAAAATGTACTGAAGGATCCTTTTTCTTCCTCAGCTCAGTCTGGTGTCAAAGCCATTATGACCAATAAGAGTTCCTTTACAGGAATTATGGGTGTTGTTGGCCAGGAAATCCATCCTTTGGAAGGCTATGAAGAAGCAATTTCCACCGCCTTAGCTGGTGCAGTATTCAATATTGTCACAAGAAATGAGGAAGCAGCAAGAAGTGCTATTGCATTCCTTAAGAAGAATCGTTCTGGACGAGCAACTTTCTTGCCAATAACTGCATTGAGAAGCCGTTATATCAAAAGAGAAGATGAGATTATCTGTAAGAATACTCCTGGCTTTATTGGCACAGCAGCTGAATTTGCCAATAACAGCATCGAATTTGATATAGTCAGAGAATCTTTATTAGGCAATGTCATCATTACCGATAATCTGGAAAATGCCAATAATCTGGCATCATTGTTGCATTACGGCTATCGCATTGTCACTCTTGAAGGCGATGTCGTCAATAAAGGCGGTTCCATGACTGGTGGCAGAATCAAGAACGAAGTATCATTGCTTACTGTCCAATCAGAACTTAACCGTTTGAACCGGGAAATTGTATCCCATCGGGCAAATCGTGATCTTTTAGTAAACAAATACAATGCACTAGCTGCTCAAAAGAATGCTTTGGAAAGTCAGATTATTGAAAAGAGAGTTGCTATTGCCAAAATTGAACCTGTTGTTGAAGCAAAGAAAGCCAAATATGAAAAGCTGTTGGCTGAATTGGAAAGCATGAATCTGAATTCAACTGAACAAGTCAATGCCCAATCGGATTCAATTATCACAAAACTAAACGAAGCTCAATCAAAACGCGACAAGCTTAGTCTTGAGATAAAGCTTAAAAGAGACGAAAGAAACAAGCTTTCCCTTGATAACGACCGCAAGGAGCAGCAGATTCGTCTGCTTCGCCGCCAGGTAGATGCTGAAAACATCAGAATCAGAAGTCTAAGTGAAAGAAAGGCTGTCATTGAGACCAGAATGGAAAACTCCCTTAATCGGCTTGCTGGAGAATATCATATGACATATGACTATGCCTTGGAGAATATCGATCGCAATATTGATGAAAATGCCAATGAAGAAGTCATAGCCTTGCGAAATGAAATCCAGGCCTTAGGCAATATAAACATGTCTGCACCAGAGGAATATGAAGAAATCAACAAGCGCTATGAGTTTATCAAGAAGAACTATGATGATCTGATAGCTTCAAGAGATATGATTCTAAAGACCATCGAAGAAATGGATGCAGTAATGAAAAAGCAGTTCAAGGAAACATTTGATAAGATCAATCATGAACTACCATATACTTTTGCTTCATTCTTTGGGGGTGGCAAAGCAAAACTGGTTCTGGAAGATGAGGATGATATTCTCAACTCAGGCATTGATATTGATGTTCAGCCACCTGGCAAGAATGTCAAATCCATTAGACTGTTCTCCGGAGGCGAAAAGACACTTATAGCTATTTGCGTCCTCTTCACTATACTGAAAATCAGACCAGTTCCTTTGATTGTCTTTGACGAAGTTGAGGCCCCGCTTGATCAGGCTAATGTTGAAAGATTTGCGAAATACGTCAAGAATTTTGAGAATGACTCGCAATTTTTAATCATCACTCATCGACCAGGAACCATGGCCCAGGCAGATGTTCTCTATGGTGTTACAATGCAGAAGAGGGGTGTTTCTGAATTGTTGAAAGTCAAGCTTGTTGACGCTATCAATATGGCAGAAAAGGAGGAAGAAAACAGCTAATGGGATTTTTTGATTCGCTTAAAGAGAAGATTACTGGCAAGAAGAATGAAGGAAAATACCTGTCTGGTTTTGCCAAGACTTCCGAGAATATGGCAGCAAAGCTTAAATTCATTACAGCTGACCATAAGAGGAATAAGGAAGATTTCATGGAAAATCTGATGGTTGCTCTGATTGAAAGCGATATAGGGTATAAAACTGCTGATAAGATTTGTGATCTTTTCTATAAGGAAACCCAGAAGTATTCAATGCTGACAATCAGGAATATCATTGATCTTCTCTGCATAGTTTTAAATGATGTCTACACAAAAAATCCAGATTCTGAAATCATCTGCAACAATGAAGGCACAACAGTTATTCTGATGGTTGGTGTCAATGGTTCTGGCAAAACAACAACAACTGCCAAACTGGCTTATAAATACAAAAACGAAGGCAAAAAAGTCTGTGTTGCTGCAGCTGATACTTTCAGAGCTGGTGCTATCGAACAGCTTGATATGTGGGCTAAGAGAATTGATGTTGACATCATCAAAGGCAAGGATGGTCAGGATCCAAGTTCGGTTCTTGTCGATGCATGTCGCTATTGCAAGGAACATGATATTGACGTTCTTATCTGCGATACAGCTGGACGGCTTCAGAACAAAGCCAATCTGATGGCCGAATTAGCCAAAATGAATAAAGTTATTGGCAGAGAAATACCAGGTGCACCACATAATACCTGGTTGGTTCTTGATTCAAATACAGGCCAGAATGGCATCTCCCAAGCCGAACTTTTCAATGAAGTCACTGAATTGAATGGCATCATTCTTACTAAGATGGATGGTACTTCCAAGGGTGGTATTGTCATTGCTATCAAGGATATTATTGGTGTACCCGTACGTTATCTTGGGTTAGGTGAAGGTTTGGATGATCTGAAGGAATTCGATCTTGACCTTTATCTCTACTCCTTAGTCGAGGAACTATACAATGCTTCCTAATAAGGAGGAAGGAGCAGTACTTCTTGATTTCTATGGTGATCTATTAACAAATCACCAGCAGGAAGTGCTAATAGAATATTACAACGAAGACCTTTCAATGAATGAAATTGCAGAAAACAGCAAGGTTTCCAAAGCTGCCATTTCTGATCTTATCAAACGTTCAACCAACCAGCTGCTTGAATACGAAAAGAAGCTGGGACTAATCAAGAATGATAAGGATTTATCATCTGTCATTATGCAAATGGACAATAGTGGCATTGATGAAATCCAAAGATATGCTCAAATGATCAAAGAGATTATCAGGAGGTAAATATGAGCAAGATTATCGCCATCAATTCCGGCAGTTCATCACTAAAATTCACTTTATACCAAATGCCTGAAGAGATTGTTCTGACATCAGGGCAAGCTGAAAGAATTGGACTTGAAAGGGGAGTCTTCACCATTTCAGTTAAAGGCAAGAAGATTTCAACGGAAGTTGATATTCCTAACCACAAGAAAGCCATAGAACTAATGCTTGATGGACTTGTAAAATATCATATCGTTTCTGATATTTCAGAAATAACCGCAGCTGGTCATCGCATTGTTCAGGGTGGCATCTATTATTCCGATTCAGTAAAAGCCACAGATGAAGTAGTAGAAAGGATCGAAGAAGTATCAGATCTGGCTCCACTTCACAATCCTGCTCATCTTGTCTGTTTCAAGGCTTTTAAAGAAGTATTGCCAAGCATTGAACATGTCTTTGTCTTTGATACAGCTTTCCATCAGACCATGGGGCCTGAGTCCTACATCTATCCGCTTCCTTATGAATGGTATAAGGAACATGCCATCAGAAAATATGGCGCTCATGGTACATCTCACAAATATGTTTCCCAAAGAACAGCCGAACTAATGGATAAAAAATGTGAAGATGTCAATATTATCACTATGCATTTAGGCAATGGTGCATCCATTTCAGCTGTCAAAGGCGGAAGATGCATTAATACTTCAATGGGCCTGACACCATTAGGTGGCATCATGATGGGTACTAGATGTGGTGATATCGATCCATCAATCGTCATCTACATGATGAAGAAATATGGCTATAGTGCTGAAGAAATGGATACTTATCTTAACAAGAAATCCGGTATGCTTGGTGTCTCAGGCATTTCCTCTGATTCCCGCGATGTCAGCAATGCCGCTAAAGAAGGAAATGAAAGGGCACTTCTAACTAATGCCATCTATACAAATAGAATCATCAATACAGTCGGCGGCTATTATTGCCAACTGGGACATGTCGATGCCTTGGCATTTACTGCTGGTATTGGTGAGCATTCGGCTGAAACAAGAGAAGATATTCTCAAGGGTCTCCAGGAAGCACTCGGCTTATCAATTGATTATGAACTGAACAAATCCGTTCATGGCGAATGTTTGATTTCCAAGCCTGATTCAAGAATTGCTGTCTATGTTGTACCAACCAATGAAGAACTGGCTATAGTCAGAGATACAATTGAAGTTCTGGGTCTTTGATATGTATGAACAGCTGATTGAAAAAGTTG
This sequence comes from Erysipelotrichaceae bacterium, assembly GCA_029101345.1. Lineage (GTDB taxonomy): Bacteria > Bacillota_I > Bacilli_A > Erysipelotrichales > Erysipelotrichaceae > Colivicinus. The sequence goes on from JAQXQU010000056.1 coordinate 7,075, forward strand.
AAAAGTACAAATCAATCACCATCTTCAAACACCAAAGATGTGATGGTGATGCACTGTTTTCAGCCTTGGGATTAAGGGACTATCTAGCTTGCAATTATCCAGCAAAAAGAATCATGATTGCTGGAAATGACATCTATGATCGCTACCCATATACTGAAGATCTATCTAGCGAAGATATAACCGGATCGCTGGCAATTATCCTTGATACAGCCAATCTCGAGCGTGTAGATGATAAGCGTTTTGAACTTGCAGAAGAGATTATAAAAATTGATCATCATCCAAACCTTGAACCTTATGGTTGTCTGCAATTCGTTGATACTGCCAAAGCAGCAACATCTGAATTATTAGCTGAAATCATGCTTTGCACAGAACTATCATCTAATAAAGTACCTAATTCGGCATGTAAACACCTGTTTAGCGGCATTCTTTCAGACAGTTTATGTTTTAAAACGACTTCTACAACCGCAAATACTCTTATTACTGCTGGAAAACTAGTTAAAACGGGGCACTTTAATCCTTCAGATCTTGTTGAAATGGTCTTTAATGACACTCTTGTCGACTTCCAAAAGGCCACAAAACTAAGAACCCATCTTCAAGTTAAGGGAAATCTAGGATATCTTCTACTAAATATAAGCGATTTGGCTAAACTAGAGATGACTGCAAATGAAGCTAAGAACCTGGTACACGAATTTGGTGGAATTGCTGAACTAAATGTCTGGTGTATTATTGTTCAAAATAATCTAGGAACATATGATGCATCATTAAGATCTAAACGCGGTTATATTGTCAATACAATTGGTCAGAAGTTTTCTGGCGGTGGCCATCCGTGTGCTGCTGGTGTCAAGAATCTTTCAATCAAGGAAGTCAATCAACTGATTGATCTGCTTTATGAAGAAAGCATTAAGAAAGCAATTGACTAATCAGCTTCCTTGAATAAACAATACTCATCATTTATAATTAATAAAAGTTAGGAGGTTATTAAAAAATGGAAATCTTAAATAAAAAAGCTATTATTGAAGCAGTTGCTGAAAAAGCTGGCTTATCAAAGAAAGATGCTAAGGAAGTAGTTGAAGCAACATTTGACACAATCGTAGGTGCTTTGGCTGATGGTAATAAGGTAGACATCTCTGGTTTTGGCAAATTTGAAGTCAAAGAAAGAAAAGCTCGCATGGGTGTAAATCCATCAAATGGTGAAGCAATCGAAATCGCCGCTTCAAAATCAGTAGGCTTCAAGGCTGCTAAAGCTTTAAAGGAATCTGTTAAGTAATTATTGAAGATCCATGCATTATGGATCTTTTTTAATAGTTAAAAAAGGCACACATAAGTGCGCCAGAATATAAACCAATAATTTCGCATAATACATGTTATGCGATTTTTATTTAAGGTATGCTAATAGAGACTTGCCTATTGGTGGATTTGGAATTGCAAAAGCTTCTGCAATAGTTGCTCCTACTGCAGCAAAGCTGTCAGAATCATCCAGTTCTTTGCTTTCTTTAAACTCCTTGCTGTAAATAAGAATTGGTACCATTTCCCTTGTATGATCACTGCCGCTCCAGGTAGGATCATTACCATGGTCAGCGGTAATCATCAGGATATCATCATCTCTCAGGACAGATAAAAGAACTCCTAGCTTTTTATCAAAATCTTCCAATTCTTTAGCATACCCTTCTGGATCCCTGCGATGACCCCATTTAGCATCAAAATCAACTAGATTTGTAAAACAGATGCCGTTAAAGTCTTCTTTTGCTATTTCAATGGTCTGGTCCATTCCTTCAATGCTCGATTTTGATTTAATTGCTTTAGTAATGCCTCTTGTGTTGAAGATATCATTAATCTTGCCAATCGATATGACATCATAGCCATTTTCCTTTAAGCTATCAAGCACAGTATGTCCAGTTGGATCAACCGCATAGTCATGACGATTGCTGGTTCTAGTGAAATTATCCTTGCTGTTGCCGACAAATGGCCTTGCAATTACTCTACCAACATACCATTCCGGTTTCAGGGTAATTTCTCTTGCAATCTGATTGACACGATATATTTCATCCAAACCAAAGACTTCTTCATTGGCCGCTATCTGCAAAACTGAATCAGCCGATGTATAGATGATCATTTCCTTTGTCTGCATTTGCCTTTCACCTAGTTCTTTGATGATTTCGGTACCAGATGCCGCTTTGTTGCCAATGAACTTGTATCCGGTCTTTTCTTCAAGTTCATCAATCAGTTCCTTAGGAAATCCGCTTTCTGTGAAAGTTACAAATGGAGCTGAAGTTAAAACACCCATCAGTTCCCAATGTCCAGTCATTGTATCCTTCCCAACAGATAGTTCATGCATTTTTCCAAAATATGCAATTGGTTTACTATCCTTGGGATTTCCTTTGACATCTGTTAGATTACAGAGTCCTAGTTTTCTAAGATTTGGTATCTGATAGTCATTTTGAGCTGACTCAAAGATATGTTTCAAGGTATTTGCGCCCTTGTCGCCATATTTTTCTGAACTATCATCATAGCCAACGCCTAACGAATCAATAACTATAATAAACATTCGTTTATTTGTTTTCATTATTATGACCTCCTATATTGTAATTTGCTAAAGGATGAGATTGCAGATATTTTTCCTGCAGGTGCTTCTTGGAGACATGAGTATAGATTTCAGTTGTAGAAATATCACTATGTCCCAAGAGCTCCTGGATAGTCCTTAAATCCGATCCTGCTTCCAGCAAATGAGTTGCATATGAATGCCTTAGTTTATGTGGTGAAAGATTCTTATCAATTTCCGCATTAAAAGCGCATTTTTTTATAATTTTCTCTACATACCTTGGATATATCGGTTTTCCGAATTTGTTTAAAAACAGAACGTTTGTGGGCTTCTTTTGCCATTTAGGTCTAAGCGTAGCCATATATTCTTTTAATATGGAAACAGTACGTTCCGGAATTGGAACTATTCTTTCCTTATTGCCTTTACCAAGAATTTTTGCATTTTTCAATCGCAGATCAAGCTGATTGGTCTTAAGATTGCAGCATTCGCTGACTCTTAATCCTAGGCCATAGATGGTTTCAATGACGCATTTGGCAAGAAATCCTTCATCGTCAGATGGCAAAACGTCAATCATCCTTTCTATCTCAGCAATTGTGCAATAGACAGGCAGCTTCTTTTCTGCTCTGGAAGTTTGCAGATTAATGGCAGGATTAGCAATATCATAGCGAAAAGAAAGAAAACTGTGGAAGCTTCTGATTGCTGTCTTGATTCTCGAAAGTGTCGATTTGGCATATTTGCCATTGATCTCAGCAATGAAGCTGTTGATAATTGTACGATCAACATCTTCAATATTATCTATTTCTTTCTTGCTAAGATAATTCTGATAGAGCTTAAGATCATGGGAATAGGCTTTTATTGAATTTGTGCTCTTCCCTTCTTTGCTTTCAAGATTCAATAGATATTCGCTTATTGCTTTGTCCTTATGCATGGTAAAGACTTTCCTGGGCACCTTGATAGAGTTCTTTGGCAGCTAGCAATGCCCATTCTTTATTGGAAGAAGAAGAAATAGAAGCGAGCTCAGCTATGATTTCATCTTCATTCAGCTTCCTGATCGAAGTGTTGCTTCTACCGGATGCATCATTTTTATAAATATAGAAATGGGATGATGCGCAGGCAGCAACTGGTGCACTATGGGTAATGGATAAGACTTGCAGCTTCTGACCAATAGCAGCCATCTTCTTGCCAACTGCTAAAGCAACTTTTCCGGAAACACCAGAATCAATTTCATCAAAGATAATGAGTGAAGTCTTGTTCAAAGCACAGAAGATGGCCTTAAGAGCAAGCATCAGTCTTGACATCTCACCACCGCTTGCAACATCCTTTAAAGGCTTGAGTCTTTCGCCTTTATTCATTGAGACATGGAATTCAACATCATCAATGCCATCATTTGATAGTTCCTTTTCCTTGAAGACGGTCTTAAAACTGACATTAGGCAGTACCAGATCCTTCGTTTCATCTATTATTGACTTTTCAAGTTTTAAAGCTTCAGCTTTGCGCTTAGCTCTTAAAGTCTCACCGGCCATCATTGCTTCCTTCTTGGCTACTTCAACATTATTCCTTTTTAAAAGCAGTGTTGTTTCATAGTCAGAATATTCATTGATGGTCTTTTCAATGCTTTTAGCATACTCATTGATGCCTTCAACATCTTTGCCATATTTTCTTTTAAGTTTGTTATAGGTAAATAGCCTTTGTTCAACTTCTTCAATATCAATTTCATTTTGACTGATTCTATCAAAAAAGGTATTGACATCTTCCATGGCTTCATCCAATGAATAATAAGCCGCTTCGATTGCTTCAAAAGCTTTTTTCAATGATGGCTCATCAAGATCTAAAATTCGCATGGTTTCATAAAGCTTTTCCTTGATGCCACCATTTCCAGCATATAATTCATTGCTTTGATTAAGGGCGCTAAGATATTTTTCCGATGACTTGTAGATCTTTTCACTATTCTCCAGCTCTTCCTCTTCCTCTATGCTGAGATTTGCATTTCTAATCTCATTTAATTGAAAGGAAAGGAAGTCAATCTCTGATTCACTATGACCGCTATTCTCAAAATCCTTAAGCTCCCTAAGGGCTATCTCATATTTTCGATAAGCCTTATCATATACAGCAAATGCTTCCTTATCACTAATATAACGATCAAGAAGTGGCAGATGATTCTTGTGATTGAAAAGATATTGAGAATCCCGTTGGGAATGGATGTCCACATGGTTAGCAAACAAGTCACTTAAAAAGCCAAGTGTCACAGATGCCTGATTAATCTTAATGGAATTCCTATTCTTGCCTATTACTCTTTTGACAATGATGGTATCATCTTCAAAGTCAATGTCTTCCTCTTTCAGCATTCTGCGCATCTCTTCATCATTTTCACCTAAGTGGAAGACCCCTTCAATAATGGCTTTATCGGCATTAGTTTTGACAACAGAAAGATCGGCTTTTCCTCTTAGAAGAAAGGATATGGCTTCAATGATAATGGACTTGCC
>JAQXQU010000057.1 GCA_029101345.1 Erysipelotrichaceae bacterium
ATCATGTGGAATCTGTTCCTCTACGCTAGAAAAAATAAGATTTCTCGTTAGTTTATCCTCCGGATAATAGTCCAACAATAAAGCCTTCATCTTTTTTGCATTCTGCCAAACACATGGATAGTTTGCAATAATGGCACTTAACGCACTCTCATTTCTTTTCCTGTCATACAATTCCCAAAATGAACGCACAGCTTCATAGTCTTCTGAATCAAAACAACATCCATCTGTATATGGTCTAATCAATCTTGATAAAAATCTAATATCATTAGGCTTTAATATAGTTTCTGGATTTCCCGTGAAAGCCAGAAGCAAATCTTTATCTGCATCATCACCTAATTTAACTGCAATTTTTAATGCTTTCTTATACCATCTCTGTTCTTTAAGTTTATTTAAGCCTTCAAAACAATTATCAGTCGCTTGGCGATATGAAAACCACACTACTATAGGTGTAAAATTCTTTCCGAAAGCCTTTATTCGAGCAAAATCATCAGCAAGTAATTCAAAAGCCTTACCCATTTCAGCTAAACCACCTGCATTTAGATCATTCCATACAAAATTGCTAATCTCTATAGGATTCTCATACATCCAATATGCTTTTGATCCATATCCCATAACCTTTATATATGTCGAAGTCTCGTGCTCATTAGCTCTATCCATAATATCTGAGATAAGCTCTGGGATAGCTGCATTCAAAGTTCCTATTCTCTCTCCTACCATCCCTCCAGAAGTATCTACCACAAGATAAATCAACATATAGTCATTAATTTGCATACCCACTAAATCATCACCATCCTATATCCGCGTTTATACAAACCATAATGAATTCTTTATTCCATATCATCTTGATATTTATCAAATTCAGCTGCCGCCAATTCGTATTCCCCATCAGTTTCAATATACATGAGCGAAGTTGTCTCAACAGTTGAAGTTGATAATAACCTATAAATGAATACTTCATTACTATTGCCATCTGGAAGTAAATAAATATAACACTTCTTTCCAATCTCTAATGCAACAATAACGGAACATCTTAAACTCTCTCCATTTTCAAGTTCCAGGTTTATATAATCAATATCTAAGGGAACTACTCTATATTTTTGTTTTCTTCTAACAACCGCTGCATATACTTTTCCAGATACACAGACTACTTCAAAGCTTACCTTGTCCCCATGCTTTATATTTTCATTACTTGCAACACCATCAATAATAACCTCGTAATCAACTTGGTTCTTTTCCATTGTAACTGTTGCAGTTTTATACTTATCATCCCACGCTTTAACTATTCCATCATGTTTAGTATTTAGCAGCGGGTAAATTATATCAGTGCCCAAGCTAACTGTTTCATCTTTGGAAACAACTGTAGCAAAACGAAAATTATTACATTCTTCATACAGAAAAAATACTTCTTCATCTGTTTCAAATTCTAAAGAATTGTTCCACGGTGTCGGGAAAATATAATACCACTCGGAATCCCTTTCAATCACGGAAAGTGACATTTCTGATGACCGACCGATATATGTACCACAAAGAACTTTTTTCCCTAATGATAATTGAGGTCTAACTGTTTGAAGACTCCTTTTAATGTTCGGTGTACCCGTCTTCATCACTTGCTTATCCTCGCCAGTCATGCCTCCTGTTCCATACAATGCTTCAATCCAAAGATTTACAATTTCTTCTGCCTTTTCTTGTAAACAACCATGTGAATCCACAAGGCGTTTCGAAAGACGATACATCTCTGATTTTGTCCATTCCTTTTTTTCAGATAAGTCATGTGGTATTTGTTCATCCACGCTTGCCAAAATAAGGTTTCTTGTCAGCTTATCTTCCGGAGATAAATCCATCAATATTGCCTTAAGCCTTTTAATATCTCGCCATGCATAAGGATAAACAGATAAGATTCTTGTTATCACATTAACTTCACTTATCTTTTTATCTACATTGTATGATGAATTTTCACAATTCTCTGAGTCTACTTGACTACCCATCTATATATCACCATCCTAAATTCCGCATTGATTGCATACTTTTTCTGTTGCTTCAACTATTGTTCGTACAATAATTTGGTTTCTAACATTGTCAGAGAATAACTGATTGGGAAACAACTCAAACATCTTCCTGTCATCAAGCTTAAAATTGTAATTCAAACCTAAATGCTCACGCATGATTTTTTCTGTATGTTTTATGATGTAATCCAGTAACATACGGCTTGAATTATTGCTTATCTCATACTGCTCATACTTT
>JAQXQU010000058.1 GCA_029101345.1 Erysipelotrichaceae bacterium
CGATTGCTTGAAGCTGAGGTCCAACCGCAGATTTCAATGCGATCACCATAGATTGGCCAGTCGGTAGTCCATGGTTCATAGCTTGTCAATGTTCCTTTAAGTACTCCATCAACAATCAGATCACAGAAGTATTCGCCAGGATTCTGATAGATGTAGCGCTGGTAGAAACAGCGTCCAGTGGCTGTGGTTGTATCGCCAAAGAGGTTAGTCGCTGAGAGATCCTGCTGGCCATCAGAATAGCTGCCAAAGCCTGACCAGCGAATTGTCAATTCACCATTTTCCGGATTGTAACTGCCATCCATACCCAGGAGTTCACCAACAATGACTTCCTTTTCAATGGAATTGACATCCACTAGTTCAGAATATTCTTTTTTGACCAGGCCAGTAACACTTTCACCTTCAGTTGGGTAACAATATGGATACATGCCTTTGATATGGGTGATGGAGACAACATCATCAGGTTTTTCCAAGGCATGGCCTTGATAGTCATAATGATCTTCGATATTGTCCAACAGCATCTTGCAGATCTGCCCTTTGGTATTCATGGCATCTTGTCTGGCAGTGAAATAAGTGCCTTTATCAAGCTTGTCAAAGCCTAGCCATGTTGTAACGGTATAGTCAGAAGTCTGAGCTACCATCCACATGTCCTTGATTGAACCGCTTGGAATGCCATAGCCCCGACCTGAATTGCCCCAGTCGGTTGTGCCGGTTTTGGCATAGACAGGATAGTTTCTTTTGAGAATCTGCATGTAGTTGAAGAATTCACCAGAGACATTATAGGCTTCCAGATATGCAGTCAAATAGGCCGCAGCTGATGATAGGACTTTGGTGCCGTTGGTATCGGCAACATATTCACTATCATCTGCATAGACTATTCTGTTGATTGTATGTCCAGAAATGTAGTTTCCTTCATTCATTAACATAGCATGGGCACTTGCCAGCTGGACTGGTGTTACCAACATTGATGAACCGCCAATTGCCCATTGCAGATCAAAGTTTTCCCTTTTGACTCTAAAGCCAATGGAATTGAGATAATTGACACAGAAATCTTCACCCTTGGCCTTGACTACTTCCTGCAAAGCCTGGATAGCTGGCGTATTAAGTGATCTGGCTACTGCTTCCGTTAGCAACATATCGCCGGTATAGCCCTGACCGCCAGCATTGGCAATCAGAACCTTGGAACCATAGAGATAGATAGGACGGTCAGTAACTGTATAGGAAGTTGACCAGCCTAGTTCTTCAATTGCCAAGGCATATTCGAAGACTGGCTTGATAGCAGAACCTGGTTGCAAGTAAGCTGAAGTGGCACGGTTGAACATCCGGCTTCCACTTTGTCCTCTTCCACCGCCTAAGGCAATGATGGCACCGGTCTGGTTGTTCATGACAACAATGGCATTCTGACATTCATCATTAGGGAATTTGATTGAAGTATTGCCATTCTGAATGTCATAGGAGAGCTTTTGCATATATGGATCCATATTGGAATAGATCTGCATGGAAGTAATATAAGGATCCTTGCCAGTCGTATTGATGGCTTCATCAATGACAGCATCAATATAGGATTGATAATAAAGCGATTCAGCTGAGAATGATGAATGGATGCCTACTAGCAGATCCTCAAGCTTGATGGCTTTGGCTAAGTCGGCCTCCTCCTTGGTAATATAGCCATGGTAGACCATCAGGTCGAGCACTTCATTACGACGGTTTGTGCCTTTGGCAAGATAATCGGAAGTATTGTCTTCACTCTTATATAGGTTGTTATAAGGGTTATAGGAGTTTGGTGAGTTAATCAATCCAGCCAGGAAAGCTGATTCAGAAAGATTAAGCTCAGAACAGTTTTTACCGAAGTAGTATTCAGCAGCTTTTTCAACACCACGGATGTTATTTCCAAAGTTGATCTTATTGACAAATAAGGCAAAGAGCTCTTCCTTGCTTACTTGCTGCTCGGCTTCGATTGCCAGGACGATTTCCTGCATTTTGCGTGCAACACCAGAGAGACCTTGACGATCTGCCATGGTGGATTCTTCGTTGGCATCAACCTGGAAGTAGGAATTCTTTATTAGCTGCATGGTCATGGTTGAGCCGCCTTGGCCAAAATCACCATTTTTGAGATTGGCAATGATTGCCATGGTAAAACGTGGGATATCAAAGCCAAAATGTTCAAAGAAGCGGGAGTCTTCAATAGCCAGGAAGGCATCAACCAGACAGGTTGGCATCTCTTCGTAGTCGATGTTTTCCCTTAAATAAGTGCCTAGTTCAATGACCTTATTGCCATTTGCGTCATAAATGACTGAGGAGTTAGGGGATTTGAGTTCGTTTTCATCAAATTCCGGTTTGCCATCAAGCAACTTGTTGGCAAAGATCAAAGAGCCAATCAATCCGATAATGCCTATGAAGATGATGGTATAGGTGATGATGACCAGAACCATTGTGCGCTTAGTGGTCTTGGGTCTAGAGGATGTATTGCTTTTAGCTTTTTCAGTAGTATCAGCAGTATCCGCTGTTTTCTTTTGTTTGAATAGTTCCTTTGTGTTCATACGGATTAATTTTATCATATTGGTGTTAAAATAAACTCATGATAAACTCAAGATTAAATGCTCTCAGAGAGCAGATGGCAAAGGAAAGCATTGATGTCTATTACTTCAATACTTCTGATTATCATCTCTCTGAATATGTACCAGCCTATTTCAAAACCATCCAGTATTTTTCCAATTTCAGTGGTTCATTAGCTACTTTGCTTGTTGATAGAAAGGAAGCTTATCTCTTTGTTGATGGAAGATATCACATTCAGGCTGACAAGCAAGCTGGCATTTATGGCATCAAGATTGTCAAACTGGGAACCGAAGGTGCCAAAGAGCCAATCCCATTCATTCTTGATCATTATGGCAAGGATGTTGTTGTTGGGCTTGATGGAAGAAGAACATCTACGGCTTTTGGTCAAAAGCTCATCAGAAACCAGATTGTCTACAAGTCCATTGATATCTATTCAAAGCTGATTGAAAACCGTCCTGCTTTGGAAAATTGCACCTTAAAGAGCCTGCCAATTGAGGTAACGGGCAAAAGCCGCAAAGACAAGATCAAGGATCTGCTCTATTGCTTAGGTGACCGTTGCCATATTGTTGATAATCTTGAATGCATTTCCTATCTTTTGAATCTCAGAGGAAGAGATATTGCCTATACACCGGTCTTTTTGGCTTATCTTGTGATCTATCGGAAGGATATCTATCTTTTTGCGGATATTGAGAGATTAAGCGATGATGATCTTGACAGTCTCTTTGCTGATGAAGTCATTATCAGACCATATGATTCCTATTATGAATTCATTGGCGGAATCAGGGACAGTGCAATCATCATGGATTTCAATAAGACCAATTTCGAGACTTATTGCAAGCTGCTGAACAAAGGCAATCAGCTATATGATATGCGTTCACCAATTGAAGACATGAAGTCAGTCAAGAACAAGGTGGAGATTGACAACAGCCGCTTAGCCCATATCTATGATGGTGTGGCGATGGTCAGATTCATCAAGTGGCTAAAGGAAATAGACAAGACGACCATCAATGAATATGATGCAGCTAATAAGGCCAATGAGTTCCGTTTGGGCTATAAGGCCTATGATTTGAGCTTTAGTCCAATTGTTGCCTATAATGCCAATGCGGCAATGATGCATTATTCACCAACATCTGATGATAGTGCAGTGCTCGATAATAGCGGTATTCTTCTAATTGACAGTGGTGGCCAATATGAGGAAGGAACTACCGATATTACAAGAACCATTTCCTTAGGTGCAACTAGTCAGCAATTGAAGAAACATTTCACGCTTGTCCTTAAATCCATGTTCAATCTCTCGGAAGTCAAATTCCTCAAGGGCATGAGTGGCTGTCAGCTGGATATTCTGGCTCGTAAGGATCTTTGGAATATTGGCATCAACTACCGTTGTGGCACTGGGCATGGTGTTGGTCATCTGCTTTCGGTTCATGAAGGTCCGCCAAATGTCCGCTTTAGCTTGAATCCAAATGGCACAGAAGTTGTACCGCTTCGTGCTGGCAATATTCTTTCTGATGAACCAGGTGTCTATCTGGAAGGTGAATATGGCATCAGATGTGAGAATGAGCTCTTATGCAAATATGGCATCAATAATGAATATGGCCAGTTCATGGAATTTGAGACTTTGACGATGTGTCCATTTGATCTGGATCTAATTGATAAGGACTATCTTGATGATGAAACAATCAAGGCCTTGAACAGCTATCACAAGAAGGTCTATGAGACTTTGTTGCCATACCTAAGTGATGAAGAAGCAGCATTCCTAAGGGAAGCTACTAGGAGCATTTAGCATGAAACTGGCAAGTTGGAATGTCAATGGCCTGAGGGCTTGCTATTCCAAAGGGGAAGTAAGTGCCTTTTTGGAAAGGGAAAACCCTGATATCATGGCTTTTCAGGAAACCAAGATGCAGCCAGAACAGCTGACAATGGAATTTCCTGGCTATTATTACTATATGAACAGTGCAGAAAAGAAGGGCTATTCGGGGACAATGGTTTTGACAAAGGAGAAGCCGATAAGCGTTACTTATGATATTGATGGAGAAGGCCATCCTGATGAGGGCCGTGTCATTACTCTTGAATATGACAATTTCTACTTTGTCTGTGCATATGTACCAAATTCCAAGGATGGTCTGACAAGACTTGATTATCGTATGCATTGGGAAGATGATCTAAGAAAGCATCTGGTTAAGCTTGATCAGAGCAAGCCTGTCATTTACACAGGTGACCTTAATGTTGCCCATAATGAAATCGATCTGAAGAATCCTGATACCAATCACTTCAATGCCGGTTTCTCCGATGAAGAAAGAGCCAAGTTCACTGAACTGTTAAAAGCTGGCTTCAAGGATACTTTCCGGGAGCTCTATCCAGACACTATCAAATACAGCTGGTGGTCCTATCGCATGAAAGCCAGGGAAAGGGGTGTTGGTTGGAGAATTGATTACTTTGTTGTCTCTAAGCGCCTGATGCCTGAAGTCAAGGAAGCCATGATCTATGATGATGTCTTTGGCTCAGACCATTGCCCTGTAGGAATAATCATATAGAAAGGAAACATATGAAGAATTATATTGAGAAGAATCTGACAGCCATGAAGGAGGATCTAGCTACTCTGGTTAGCCATAATTCCATCCTTAATAATGATGCCTTGCCATTTGGCCTTGAAAACCGCAAGGTTCTTGATGATGCTATGAAGCTGATGGCTGACAAAGGCTTTAGAACAAAGAATGTTGACTATTATGCCTGCTATGGTGAAATCGGTGCAGGTGATGAAGTCATTGGCATCTTAGCCCATCTGGATATCGTGCCAGCTGGTGATGGCTGGGACTCTGATCCATTTGCCATGGTAGAAAAGGATGGCTATCTCTTTGGCCGTGGTGTTTCAGATGACAAGGGACCAGCAATTGCATCCATGTATGCAATGAAATACCTGCTTGATACTGGCTATCCATTTAAAAAAAGAGTCAGACTGATTCTTGGCTGCAATGAGGAAACAGGCTCCAAATGCATCGAACACTATGTCGAAAAGGAAGGCCATATTGATATGGGCTTTACACCTGATGGCGGTTTCCCTGGCATTTATGCAGAAAAAGGCATGATTGGTGGTTATCTTGTTGGAAAGAATACCAAGTTCCTTGCGATCAAGGGTGGTGATGCTGGCAATATCGTCTGCAAGAATGTTGATGCAAGATTGCCACTTGGCAGCTTTGATGAAGAAGCCTTTGCCAGATATCTTGATGAGCATGAAATCAAATATGCAATAAGGAAGGATGATGCCATTAACATCAATGTCCAGGGTCTGGCTGCTCATGCTTCTACTCCTCAACACGGTATCAATGCTATTGCCTATCTAATGGAAGCCTTATATGCTGCCAAGCTTGATGATGAATTTGTCAACTTCTTCCATAAGAACTTTGCTTTGACCTATAATGGCGAACTATTGGGATATGAAGAACTGAAGGATGAAGAATCCAATACGACCATTAACTTTGGTACAGTCAGTTTCACTGATGGTTCAATCAGAATATCGCTTGATATGCGTTTCCCAGTCCAGTCAAGTTATCAGAAGTGTCTTGCACCATTAATGAAGATGAATGAGGAAAACAGCTTCTTTGAAAGCTCAGGCCGGGGTGTTGAACCGCTTTATTTCAATCAGGATACGCCAATGATCAAGGCCTTGATGAAGGCATATGTTGATGTGACAGGTGATCATGAATCCAAGATGGAAGCGATTGGTGGTGGCACTTATGCCAAAGCCATCCATAACTGCATTGCCTTTGGTGCTGGTTTCCCTAACTCTGAAGATATGCATATGCATAATGCCAATGAACGTCTGAAGATTGAAGATTTCAAGAAGCAGGTTGAAATCTATGTTGAAGCTATCAAGAACCTGAACGAGGCATAAATATGGGAAGAATAAAGCTAGCACTGATCTATGACTTTGATAAGACCTTATCCCCTAGGGATATGCAAGAATACCATCTCATTGGCAAGCTAGGCTATGATAATCCCGATGACTTCTGGAAACGCTGCGGTGAATTGACAGAAGAGCAGAATGTCGATGGCATTTTGTCCTATATGTATATGATTGCCAAAGAAGATCCCAATCTGACCAAGGACGATCTGATTGCAGAAGGGCAATACATCAAGCTCTATCCGGGGGTCTCTACCTGGTTTGATCGCATCAATGAATATGGCTTAAGACATGGAATTGACATTGAACACTATATTATTTCTTCAGGAATCAAGGAAATAATCCAAGGAACTTCAATTGCCAAGGAATTCAAGGAGATATATGCCTGCAGTTACTGTTATGATAGTAATGGCAAAGTCCTTTGGCCATCCCGTTCTATAAACTATACAATGAAGACCCAGTATCTTTTCAGAATCAATAATGGGGTCTTTGATGAACGCAATGACCGTGATCTCAATCGATCAACACCTGATGATGAAAAATATCTGCCTTATGATCATATGATCTATTTTGGAGATGGAATGACAGATGTTCCAAGCATGAAAGTCGTCAACTCCCTGGGTGGCTATACAATTGCTGTCTTTGGCCAGGGCATTGATAAGAAGAAACTGGCAGAAGAGCTGTATGATAAAAGAAGAGCAGCTTTTATGGCCAAGGCTGATTATTCCAAAGGATCCAAGATTGAAAGAATCGTCCAAGGCATTATTGACAGTGTTGAATCCAAGGCACGTCTAGAAGAATTCCAGAAATAAGATGCAGTATCGAACAGTCCAATCACAAAAATTCGCTGATGAGTATCCCGTCGATATCAATACATTAGGGTCTTTCTACACAAAGGAAAAGACCCTTTTCCGCGTTTATTCGCCAATGGCCAAGTCCATGTTACTGAGGCTTGGCATGAATAGCTATGAGATGAAAAGACTTCCTGAGGGTGTCTTTGAAACTGTTGTGGCCGGTGATCATGAAAGAAGCGAATACTGCTATATCAATGATAGTGGCATTTCCTTTAGTGATCCTTTTTCCTATTGTGATAGCTATGATCGCAAAAGGTCGTTTGTCCTTGATGTCAACAAGCTGAAAAAAGAGAAGATCAAACCTAAAAGCATCAGTTATCTGGAGACAGTAGTCTATGAGACTTCCGTGCGAGATTTCTCTTCTGATCCCAATCTTCCTTGCCAGCATCCAAGGAAGTTTTTGGCTTTGATTGAAGAAGGATTGGTCCTGAATGGAGAAAAGGTGGGCTTTGATCACCTGCTGGAACTAGGCATTACACATTTGCAGCTGATGCCAGTCTTTGATTTTGATCTTGACCGGACAGAATACAATTGGGGTTATAATCCCTTAAGCTATAACAGCTTATATCAGGGCTATTGCGTTGCAAATGATCCATATGAAATCATTTCTGAACTTCGAACTGTAGCTGATCATCTGCATAAGAAGGACTTAAGGCTTGTGCTTGATGTCGTCTTCAATCATGTTTTTGACATCAGGAAGACAGCCTTGGGCAAGAGCCTTCCGGGCTATTGTGTTCGCTATACAAGCAAGGGTGAGATGGCCAATGGCACATATTGTGGCAATGAAATCCGCTCTGAAGCAAGTTTTATCAGGGATTATTTGAAACTGATGGTCAAACGCTATATTGAGATCTATGATATTGATGGTCTGCGTTTTGATCTGATGGGAATCCTCGATATTGATACTGTCAACTGTTTGGCTAAGACCGTCAAAGAACTGAAACAGGATTTCCTTTTGCTAGGTGAAGCCTGGAATATGGGCGATGTTTTGCGATTTGAGGAGCGGGCTTGCATGGAGAATCATGAGAAGATGCCATCATTCCATTTCTTCAACAATCGCTTTAGAGACAGTGTCAAGCGATTCTGTGCTGATCGCAATGAAGACCGAAGCTTCATTGGCAATGTTTTGACGGCCATTTCATCCAATCTTCCAATCAATCAGACTGTCAATTATGTGGAATGCCATGACAATGCCACCTATAATGACTATCTTTTGATGAATTGTCCTAATGACAGCTATGAAACCATCAGGGCCAAAGCAAAACTGGCATTGGGAATGACCATCCTATCAAGAGGCATTCCTTTCATCCATAGTGGTCAGGAATTCGGAAGAACCAAGAAGATGATTGACAATACCTATAACTGCGGTGATGAGATCAATATGCTGGACTGGTCATTGGTATCCAGGAACCATGATGTCTTTGAATATGCCAAAAAGCTTTTGCAAATCCGCAGGCATTATCCTTGCTTTAGGGATGAAAAGGCTAAAGTGTCATTTGAGAACTATTATGAGGTCCTGGTCTACCATCTTGATGAACTTACAATCCTGATCAATCCCTGCATCTTCGATCATGTCTATCATGCCAATAAGAGCTTCAGGAAGATTTTTGGTGACAACGGTTTTTCTGATGAAATCACTGATACAGTCGAGGTCAAAGCCCATAGTCTCGTCATTTTGGATAATCACACAATTTAACATATTATTAACATTCTGATTTGAATATTGAATATTAATATATAGTTGTAGGTTAAGAGAGCCCTACAAAATTCCCTTTCTAGTATAATGCAAATAAGGACCTTCATTGGTCCTTTTTGTTTTATGGGGCTTTTGTTTATAATTAAGTTATGAAAAAAGCGCTAATGCTTATCATGATTATCATGTTAATGACGGGTTGTGGGAGCACTGAAGATCTCAACAAGGACATCAATAATCCAACATCCAAAGGCATTACCGTTGATGAAGTGCTTTTGCCAGAAGCTGCCAATGTTTCAATCAAGAGCGATGAGCTGGTTGAAATCGATTATAGCAACGCCACAAAAGGCTACTTCATGGCAAGGACCAAGTCAGAAGATCATGAAAAGCTGAAAATAAGAATCATCAAGGAAGACAAGACCTATGATTATGATATCAATCGCGATCTTGAATATGTCACCTATCCACTGAATATGGGTGATGGGGTCTATAATATCAAGATCTGTGAGAATATCGAAGGGAATCGCTATGCTGTACGCTTTGCCTTGGAAATTGATGTCAAGCTTGATGATGACTTCCTTCCTTATCTTTATCCCAATATCATCATTGACTATTGCCTTGATGATGAGGTCGTTGCCAAGTCCTTTGAACTTGTTGCAGGTGATATGACAACCCTCGAGAGGGTTGAACATCTCTATTCCTACGTTGTGGATAATATCAAATATGATAACAGCAAGCTTGAAGCCGCAAGGCTTAGCTTCCTGATTCCTGATCTCAACTATACCATTGAGACAAAGTCAGGCATCTGCATCGATTATGCATCGCTATTATGCGCATTGCTAAGAATTCAGCAGATTCCCTGCAAGGTCATCACCGGCTATGTGGACGAAGGCTATCATGCCTGGGTCAGTGTTTATATTGATGACAATATAGGCTGGATTACACCGGAAATCTATTTTGAAAAGGAGAACTGGAACTCAGCTGATCCAACTTTTGATGCAACAAAGAAGAATTATGATGGACCTTATGAGGTCAAAGATCAATATTGAGGAGTAGCTTTATGAACAATAAGGAAAAAGCGCTGTTTTGTGAACAGTTGGCAATGGTACTTGATGCAGGCATCAGTTTTAGTGAAGGGATTGCCATTTTACCTAAAGGATTGGAAAATCTGAATAAGGAACTGGAAGCTGGTCTTCCTTTAGCCAAGGCTCTTGAGAACTGTGGAATCGAAGATGATTATCTGCTTTCATTAATCAAAGTTGGTGAAGAAAGCGGTTATTTAAGCGAATCATTGAAACAATTGTCTGTTTATTATGGTCGGATGTCAGAAGTCAATGAAAAGCTCAAGGAAGCCATGGCTTATCCAATGGTTCTGATTGCCATGATGACAGTCATCGTGGCAGTTCTGATCCATAAGGTTCTGCCACTCTTTGAAAGAGTGCTGAATAATATCGGTGTTGGCATTTCCCCACTAGCGAAAATTCTGATGAGTTCAGGGCGCTATCTGGCTATTGCGGGTCTAATCATCCTAGTGCTAGTCATATTGATTGGCATCTATATCTATTCATCCTTTGCCGGAAGGAATGACATCATTGGCGGCCTTTCCTCTTTGCCGCTTGTCTCTAAAGCAGGCAAGAAGCTATCATTAGCCAAATTTGCCTTTGAGTTAAGCCTGTTTCTTAATAGTGGCTATGATGTTGACTCAGCTCTGAAGCTTTGTGAAGAGTCTTGCCATAATCAGGAAATCAAAGAAAAGATCAATCAATTGTCAAGACTTTCCAATGATGGCGAATCCTTGGCTGAAGGTTTTTTGAAGGTCAAGGTCTTTGCCGGGGTCTATGACCAGCTATTGGCGATCGGCTTTAAGACTGGCAAGAGCGTTGAAGCCATGTCCAAGGTGGCTAGCGAATATGAAAAGGAAGCAGATCATGATATCAATCACTATCTTGATGTCATTGAACCGATCATTGTTGGCATATTGTGTCTTGTGGTGGGTGCTATCCTTCTTAGCGTCATGTTGCCACTGATGTCCATCATGTCGAGCCTATGATCAAAAGAAGCCTATTGAATCTCCTGTTGTTCTTATTGATAGTGATGATCTTTGGTTTTGGCATCAACAATGCCAATGCCAATCTTGAGCAAGAGGAACTAGCAAGAGTTGAAGACAATATTCGCAAAGCAGTTGCCAACTGCTATTCAATTGAAGGGTTCTATCCAGCAAATGTCGATTATCTGGAAAAGAACTATGGCGTAATCATTGATCGTGAACGTTATCATATCTATTATTCGACGATTGGCTCCAATATCTATCCGGATATTGCAGTCTATCAAAAAGGAGGAAGATGAACAGGCATAAGGGAACCCAACAGCTCTTTATTCTTCTATTGTTCCTGATCTTTGTATTAGGCTCTTTCTTCATGCTTTCCTTTGGCTCTAGTGCCTATCGCAATAATCTGAAAGCCAATGAAGAAACGGAAAAGTATCGTCTTCCTTTATCCTATCTATCAACCAAGGTCAAGGAAGCGGAGAACAGAAACAGCATCAGCCTCATGGATATTGAAGGCAAGAGCTGCCTTGTTATTTTGGAAAGGGTAGCTGATGAAGATTATGCCACTATCATCTATTATGAAGATGGGTACTTATATGAATCATTCCAAAAGAACAGGAGCTATGATCTAAGCTATAGTGATAAGGTTATGGCTACTGCTAAGATAGAAATGGAGAAAGATGGAAATGTTCTGACCTTTAGGGTTGGCGATTATCATGAGTCCATCTGCTTATACTGATATGAAGAACAAAGCTGCTAATCTGTTGCTTGAACTATTGCTGTGCATTATCATCTTCACCCTTTGTGCCTATATCTGTGTTTCCCTTTTCCTGAAGGCTTCAAGCAAGTCAAAGGAGGCAGCGCTCTTATGTGAAGGTGTTTTGGCGTGCCGGAATGTCGCTGAAGAAATCAAGGCTCTTGGCAATGCTTCATCAAGGAAAGAAGGCGAGCTGTCAATTGAAGTGGAGAAATCCGCTGATGAATATCTGATCAGTGCCTTTGACGCTAGTGGCAAGATCATCTATCAGCTGAAAGTGAGGCCATTATATGAATAGGCGCTATTTGGGGATGGGCTTGCCAACTCTCGTCATGGTTTTTGCCATTTTGGCATTAACAAGCTTTTCAACAGTTGCTTATCTTCAGGCCAATAGTGCTCTTTCAAGAGCCAAGGCCTATGAAGATAAAACCACTGAATACTATGAGGCGGAAAACAAGGCGGTTGTTATGATTGAAGAAATCAGAAATGGTCTTCATCAGGAATATCTGATGAATGATGGCAGTTATGAATTTGTGATTGCCATCAATGAGAAATCATATCTGGCAGTCAGAATTGAATTGTCAGATGAGGAGATCATTGTCAGAAGATGGCAGATGGTTTCAGGTGTTAATGAAGAATATGGCGATGTCAAATTCGATGTATAAAGGGGAGAACTTATGGAAAAGGATATCAGCACAATACTGAAAAGAGCAGTTGATGAGAATGCTTCGGATATTTTCATCATTGCTGGTACAAGTCTCTGTTTCAAGATCCAGGGTGTAATAAGAAAGGTTTATCCTGATGTTCTGACACCGGCTGATACTTTGTCTTATATCGATCAGATTTACAAGATGCGCAAAGACAACCATAATGACTATATTGTCAGTGGCGAAGATGACTTCTCTTTCTCCATGAATATGGTTGGTCGTTTCCGTGCCAATATCTTCTATCAAAGAGGTTCCATCTCTGCTGTTTTGCGTGTTGTCAAATTTGAACTTCCTGATCCAATTGCCTTGAAGATTCCAGAAGCCGTCCTTGACCTTCATAAGCTCAACAAGGGCCTTGTACTTGTGACTGGTTCTGCCGGCTCTGGCAAATCAACTACTTTGGCCTGTCTTATTGATCTAATCAACAAGCAGCGCAATAACCACATCATTACGATTGAAGATCCAATCGAATTCCTTCATCGCCATCAGCAGTCCATTGTCTCCCAAAGGGAAATTGGCTCAGATACCAGAGATTATGCCGATGCCCTGAAGGCTGCCTTAAGAGAAGCTCCTAATGTCATTCTGATTGGGGAAATGCGTGATCTGGAAACCATTCAGATTGCTTTGTCAGCAGCGGAAACCGGTCATCTTATCTTCTCAACTCTTCACACCATGTCAGCAGCTGAAACCATCAATCGCATCATTGATGTCTTTCCCGCTTCTTCCAAGCATCAGATTGCTGTCCAGCTTTCATCAAGCCTTAAGGCTATTGTCTGCCAGCAGCTGGTCCAGGGCAGGGAAGGCATGTTGCCGGCATTTGAAATATTAAGAACCAATAAGGCCATTTCCACAATGATCAGAGAAGAGAAGATTCAGCAAATTGATAATGCCATCCAGGCCGGCAAAGATGAAGGGATGATTGCTTTGGATGACTATCTTCTTGATTTATACAACAATGGTTCTATCAGTCTAGAAGCCATGCTTGATAGTGCCAATAATCCGGAAATGATCAAAAAGAGGATGAACAAGCACTGATGAACAGCTATGCAGTCTTTATCAGAGGCATAAATATCTCAGGCAGGAATCCTTTATCAATGCCATTATTAATGAAGGAGCTAGCGAACAATGGATTATTGAAGGCCAAGACCTTTTTGAATAGTGGCAATATCATTATTGAAACAGATGATGACAAGCAGGAACTAAGCAATCTTCTGACCAGGATATTGCGTGATATATTCAAGCTCGCTGTGCCATTTAAGATAATTGAATCCAGCAAGCTATTGGCTCTAGCTGATAATATCCCGGAATTTGCCAAAAAGGAAGGCTATTATCACAATGTCATTTTCATCATTGATGATCTAAGCCCTCAGGAGCTCCTTGCAGAATTGGGGCCTTGTTCAAAAGAGGAAGAGGTATTCATCTTTGATGAATTCATCTACTGGTCCTATGATTTGAAGTGCTATCAGAAATGCAATTATTGGAAAAGGACGGCGCAAGTGCCCATGAATGAAAAAATGACCATCCGGACCTTGAAGACAATTGTCAAGATGGCCGATCATCTTAAAGGATGATCTTTTATCAAGCTGGATGCTTTGATTATGGCTTTTTGATGATGTAGGTGATAGGTTCATCGATCTTTTTATCTTCCTTGTAAATGCTAAGGATATGGAAATGACTGTTAATCAGATAATTGCTCAACTGATAGTATTCATCTTTGCCACCCTGATGGCCAAGATAAAAGGATATCGCCAGATAACCGCCTGAAACCAATAGATCATAGGCTTTGATCAAGGCTTTCAGAGAAGAGGAAGCCGAAGTAGCTTCAGTGCTATTGGAATTTGGCAGATAGCCAAGGTTGAAGATGAAGACCTTGGCCTTTTCCTTTAGATAGTGATCAACATTTTCATGGGAATCAAGAATCAAAATGACATTATCAAATTCCCTGGTTCTTTGTCTGGTGTTTGCAATGGCTAGCGGATTGATATCAAAGGCGTAGACTGTCTTGGCCAAGGTAGCTAGAAAGAAAGTGTCATTGCCATTGCCGGCAGTCATATCAACAGCGATATCATTCTTATTGATCATGGCTTTGAGATATTTGTGGACAAAGGTGCTATTCTTCATAGAGATCACCTTGGCAATAGTCATGTTTGCGCATCAGCTTATCGATGTCATTGAGAATGGTTGTCTTGTTTCTCACCCAATCAGGGGCAACCAGTTCATCGGCTAATGGATCACCAGTCAGCCGCTGTATGATGACCTCAGGTCTTAAGTACCTAAGCTGCTCGACAACAAGATTGATATATTCATCTCTTGTGAGAAGATCAAATGGTTCTTCCTGATAGATATCATGGAGCCTGGTATCCTTCAGGATGTGCAGCATGTGGATCTTGATGCCAGCAAAGGGCAGATGATTGATATCCTTTATGGTCTTGATCATATCGTCATAGCTCTCATGTGGAAGGCCATTGAGGATATGGACACAGACTTTGATATGGGTCTTTGCCAGCTTTTCAAGGATTTCCTTGAATTCATTGAAACTATGGCCTCTATTGATATAGTCACCTGTCTTGTCATTTGATGTTTGCAGGCCAATCTCAAGCCAAATGGTCTTCTGATGAGATATTTGATCAAGATAGCTGATGCATTCATTGCTTAGGCAATCGCATCTGGTGGCAATGGCGATTTCTGCGACTTCATCCAGTTCCAGGAAGGGTTTAAGCATGCCTTTGATCTTGTCAAGAGGTCCATAGGTATTGCTAAAGGATTGGAAGTAGGGGAGATAGAGGCTATCGGGCCACTTCCTGGCCATGACAGATTTGTTTAGTTCATATTGCTCCATAATGGAAGAGGAAATTGCGACATTTGCATCACCAGAGCCCTTGTTTGAACAATAGATACAGCCGCCATAGCCCTTTTTGCCATCACGATTGGGACAGGTAAAACCACCATCCAGGACAACTTTGGCAACTTTTTTGCCATAAGTGCTTTTCAGATAGTAATTGAAAGTATGATAGCGTTTCTCATTGAAGGAATAGGGGAAGCGATTTTCCATGACTCAATTATAAGGTAAA
>JAQXQU010000059.1 GCA_029101345.1 Erysipelotrichaceae bacterium
AGAATCAAGGCAAAGGTTCTTGCAGAAGCCTTGGGTGTTGAACTTGGGGAAGTAGTTAACATTGATTATTCCTGGACACATTTGGATATCATGTCACGAAGCTATCATGTCATGGAATGTGATGGCATGCTGATGGCACCAGGATACGCAAAGATGTCGATGGAACCAGATGACATTGAACTTGAAGACAGTGTCACGGTCATCTGGACAATTAAATAAAAAAAGGAGGAAAGAGAGATGTTTGGAGCAATATTAGGAGATATCGTTGGTTCAAGATTTGAATTTGACAGAGGTGGAAAGACAAAGGATTTTGAATTCATTACAGATGAGTGTGAATTCACTGATGATACAGTCATGACAATTGCCGTAGCAGAAGCATTGATGGATGCAGGCGTGGATGCTGATGAAAAGAGTGTCAAGGAACATCTTGTCAAGTCCATGCAAAAATGGGGAAGAAGATATCCAGATGCAGGCTATGGTGGAAGTTTTACTCATTGGATTCATGCAGATGATCCAAAGCCATATAACTCATTTGGAAATGGTTCAGCCATGAGAGTTTCATCAGTAGGCTGGATTTATTCAAGCCTTGAAAGAACTATAGAGGTTGCCAGATGGACAGCAGAGGTTTCTCATAATCATCCAGAAGGCATCAAGGGTGCGCAGTGTATCGCTGCGGTCATCTTCCTTGGCAGAACAGGCCATTCAAAGGAAGAAATCAAAGAGTATGTCACAAAGACCTTTGGCTATGATTTCTCTGAAAGTCTGGAAGACATGAGAAAAAGACATAGACATGATGAAACCTGCATGGATTCTCTTCCTAAAGCATTGCGTTCATTCTTTGATGGAAAGGATTATGAAGACACTATAAGAAATGCTGTTTCCTTAGGCGGAGATACAGATACTCTGGCGGCGATTGCTGGAGCAATGGCTGAAGGATATTATGGATTGACTCGTGATTATGATGTATGGCTTGGCAAAGGCATGTGGGAAGTAATTCATCGTTTTAGGCACGAGGCCTTAAAAAACAACACTGATCCAGAAATCATGGAATTAAGAAGAATCAAAAGCCAGCAAGATGATGAAGCATTATTTGACTGGGCCTATCGACATGATCATGGCGAGTGGAATGATGAAGTATATGAGAAGGTTGTTGAAATCTACGAATACTTAATCAAAAAGGGCGATGGCATGGCTGCCAACAACCTTGGTTCCATGTATTATAACGGTGTTCATTTTGCCAAGGATTATCAAATGGCTGAAAAGTACTATCGGTTAGCCTGTGAAAGAGGTATCTCCCTTGCCTATGGCAATCTGGCCTGTGTCTATTACTATGGCGATGATTCAATCAGGGATGATGCCAAGTGTTATGAGACTTTAATGAAGGGTGCTGTGCTCTTTGACAATGTCGAATGTTACATGAGACTTGGAGATTTATTCAGATATGGAAGGCATGTTGAAACAAATGAAGATCAGGCATTCAGAATGTATGCCAAGGCACTTAACTGTATGCCTAAGGAAGCAGAGACTGCTGATCTGATGCTCGGATCTATCAGAAAGAGAATTGGTGAATGCTTCTTATATGGCATTGGTACTGAAAAGAATCCACATGAGGCATTATTCAACTTCTCCATTGCGATGACTGCACTTTATGCACAGATCGGAAACCCTTATGTCATGTCTTCTATCAGCCACCTGAAGGAAGAATTAAAAGAGGCGCAGGATATCCTTGAAGGGAACACCACAAACAGAATCATGAATTAAAAAGGAATGCGTCTAAAGTGCGCATTCCTCAAATTTTATAGATTCACCAAAGGCATTAAAGAAACTATCAAGCTGGAATCTAGAACAGTTGAAGATGTACCAGTTTCCTTTGTCATCAATTCCCTGTCTGTAAATGGTAGGACGGTCAAGATAGTGGCCATGATATGTCTTAAGCTCATCAGCATTCAGATAACACTTCCAATACTTGAGTTCAGAGATGCCAAACTGGCAACCATTATCTTCCATGGCTTGATAGCACTGCTTGAAAGTGTCATTGAATGTAGCTTTTTCATTTAGGATACGCACTGTTTCAATGCTGGAAAGCTTGATGGATGCTGCTCCTGGAACATGTTCAAATGAGCCAATCAGATAGTTATGGAATTCAAGATCAGACTGTTCAAGGGAATAAATGGAAAATATGTGGGATTTCTTCCGGCTTCTATTACGATAGGAGATCTTCAAGCCTTCCTTTAGTGCCTTTGTGATTGTATTGTAACTGTCAATGAAGATGATCTGTTCTCTTCTGTAGGCTGGCAATGACAGGTAGTTCAAAAAGAGGTTTCTGAAGAAGACCGAGACCTTGACATTATCGATTGCTGAAGAAATCATCTCGGCAATTGTATCCGCATTGTCTGACTTTATTCTGATGGAGATGTATTCACCACGTTCCCTGCAGTCTTCAGCTATTGTGTCCTTCCAGGCAATCTTTCTGGCAATGGCAGGAAACTCATCCTTGTTTCTTGCGACAATCAGATTTTCCATCATGGATAGAATTCTCTTGCCGGATTCTTCCAGATGGTCCACATATTCGGATATGTAGTTTGATACAAGCAGATTGTAGAACTCATTTCTTGTTGCAATGCCAAAGCTCTGACAGTCATGTTCAAGCAGCTCCTTGGTCTCTTTGTTGAGGTAGACTTTGATTGGTTCCTGCAGCTTTTCGTAGATGTAGTCATATAGTTTAGCAGGCATGTGGTTTTCCTCCCTAAGAATCCAGAATACAATCTGTAATCTTAAATAATAAAAATAATTAAAATAATAAAGTAATTATAAAGATATTTGTACTCTAATAATACTTGATTTAGAACATTTTTTATACGGTAAATATCAACTAAGATAGAAGTATAAAGAAATAATAATGGGGGATTATAAATATTCTTGAAATCCTGAGTAAAATGACTTGCTTAAAGGCTCTTGATCATTGCTGAAAGATAAGGATCTTAGAGGTAAAGAAATGCTAAAACTGATGGGATATCTAATAATGTTTCCAATCTACCTATTGGTATGTAGTTTGAAACTGGTGGGTAAAATAATCGGCTTCCTGTTCTGGAGTCTGATCATCATAATGACAATATTTGCATAAAGAGGAGGAATGAAAGATGCAATTGATGAACATAAGATATAAGACAGTAGAAGAATTTACAAAAGAAGACTTCCCAATCATGATGGTGGACTGGGTCAGAAATACAAACGACTTACGATACCGTATGGATTTTGAAGAAGAGGAATTCACAGGATATCAGATATATAGATACGGACAAAAGGAACTGATAATCGTTGAACATGCCGAAGTCGGTGCTATTGCAGCATTATGCAAAGATCAGGATGTGCTTGGTGTTGAATGGGAATTGTCTGTTGTATTCAAGCCTGCAACACATGAACTGTTCATAAGAATGACAAACTCAAAGACGACAGAAGATGGCAAGTTCATGATCAACTTCAGAAAACCTGACCTGATTGATGAACTTGTTGACCTTCGTATCCTGGATATGGATTATGACATACCAATGCTGTATGAATCTCATACGGTAAGGAAAAATGGTACAGCAGAATTCCTTTCAGTGCTAAACAGAAATGCAAGATTCACACTGCCAGTCATCTATGTATCCATTGGCCCTTATTCGATGTATGGTGCAGATCCTGAAAAACTGGCGAGCATCTATGCCGGAATGGCACATGTATTTGCTCAAGACCATAAGGACTGTTTTGATGAACTGATCAATGGTACCGATAGACTTGTACCAAAGAATGGTGAGATTGCCATCTATTATCCAAATGAGAATATCAAAGAAGCCCACTTTTCTTTCAATAAATATGATGAGCAGGCAATGGAAAAGGCAATATCCAAGGCCATTCATTTCTTCTATCACAACCAGAGCTTTGGACCATTGACTACTTATGAAGAAATAGCTGCTAGAGCTATTGCCATCAGGAATTCAAATCTCAAGATGGAAAACAATGAGATCAATCTGGAGAATCAAAGAGTCAAAAACGAAAACACTGAAATCGTTGAAACATTTGATGAAGACCTCAGGAAGTCTGATGAAGAGCTTAAAAGGCTTAGGAAGAGAATGCAGGAACTGGAAACAGAAAATGAAATACTAAGACGCAGGGTTGAGACCATTGATAAGGAACCAATCCTGTACTATGGGGCAGAGAGGGAACTTTAT
>JAQXQU010000060.1 GCA_029101345.1 Erysipelotrichaceae bacterium
CCCTGACAATTCCTTTGCAAAGAAACTATATTCAACTTATCTATCCTATTTGCCAAAGGAAAAGCTGGTCATTGATCTGAAATCCAATGTTGATGAAAGAGGATCATTTACGGAATTCATCAGAACTGAAAGCTGTGGACAGTTCTCCATCAATATTTCCAAACCAAATGTTACCAAGGGTCAGCATTGGCATAATACCAAATGGGAATTCT
The DNA here is from genome assembly GCA_029101345.1 of Erysipelotrichaceae bacterium. Lineage (GTDB taxonomy): Bacteria > Bacillota_I > Bacilli_A > Erysipelotrichales > Erysipelotrichaceae > Colivicinus. Next base: position 213 of record JAQXQU010000060.1, read on the forward strand.
TTCTGGTGGTTAAAGGAAGAGGCCTGATTCAGGAAAGAAGAATCGGCAGTGATGAAGTGATTGAATTTATAGTAAGTGGTGACAAGCTGCAGGCTGTACATATGTTGCCTGGCTATACCCATAACATCATCAATCTTTCGGATAGTGAAGATCTTGTGACTTTGATGTGGGCAAATGAAGCCTTTGACAAAGATCATCCTGATACTTTCTTTGAAAAGGTTTAGATATGAAAAGCTATTATTATGAATGGTTTCAAAAGACCATCAACTTCTTCATTTTTCTCTTCTTCCCTTTGGCCTTGATTTCAAACCTTTTTGTCTATACCAGCTTTTTAAGTGGAACAATGAAGGTTGTGGCTTTGCTTGTAATAGGAGTCTCTTATCTCCTGGCGGTCCATTTCCTCAAGGACCGAATCAGGATCTTGCTAAAGAAAACCATTGATTTTCTAAGCAAGTGGCCTAAGTGGAAGCTTTTATTAGTAATAATTGCCATTGCAAGCATCCTGAAAGCTCTTGCCTATGTCTTCTTCTTCTTTGATTCAACCTTAGGTGGTGGTGATATCACCATCTATAACAAGGTAGCTGACATGATTGTAAATGAGGGCTACTCTTCTGTTAGTGAAGTCATCTATTATATTGTGGGCATGGGCAGCCATCTGGCAATCTTCAAATATCTGCATATTCCAATCCATTTTGGCATCTATCTTGTCTTCATGTTGGCAACAACTATCAATTTTTACGCCTTCAGTGATGTAATCGGCAAGGAAAAGAGCTTTATTGCCCTTATGCTATATATGCTGATGCCATCAACAGTGATGTTAACATTCTGTGCTACCCATGAATTATTTGTCTATCTCTATTTCTCAATCATCTTCTATTTGTTCAACTGCTTCTTCAAATCAACAAAGACAATCAGGACTTGTGTCTTGGGAGTGTTGCTGGCAGTCTTTATCATTCTGAATCAGACTGTAAGTCCCATTGCCAAAATCTGGTTTATTGTCATGGCCATCTTCCTGCTGCTGACAAGAGTCAAGCTAACCAAGAAGATCATCATTGTCCTGATTTTCATTGTTTCGCTTATTGTGCCATCATTTATGACAACTGGCCTTGAAGACAACTACCTCAGCCAGCTCAATAATGTCGAGCAGCTTTTGATAGGGGCAGATATCAATAGTGGTGGCCATCATACCGATGGAAGAGGGCTTAATGCCGCCAAGGCATATTATGAGAAACATGGCCTTGAAGTAACTTATGATAATCTCTTAGAAGGAGAGATTGGTGCTCTAAAAGAGACTTATCTTCATCTCTTGACCCATCCTTTTGATTTATTCAGGCTTTTAGCCAACAAGTTCTATACCGCCTGGTCAGGCGACTTCTATTCCATTGAACTAGGCCATAGCTTTGGTGGCTATGGAGTCATTCCTTATTATTTGATGCTTGTTGTCAGTGGTGCTCTTTGGCTTGTGGCCATGTCCATTGGCACTATCTATTATGAGCCTAAGAAGGAAGGCATGGATGCATTCAACTATAAGCTGGTGCTGCTCGGAATCGTGGCAGTGCTGCTGATAGTGGAAATAGCTAATAAATACAGCTGCTATATGACAGCTTTCATCTATCTTATCGCCTTTGCAAGGGCGAACCTAAAGGAGGATAGCACAAATGGATAAGCTCAAATTGATGATTATTGTTGGCACAAGGCCGGAAATCATTCGCTTGTCAGAAGTCATCAAGAAGTGTGATGAATATTTTGATCTGACCCTTGTTCATACAGGCCAGAACTACGATTACAATCTCAATGGCATCTTCTTCAAGGAATTGGGCTTAAGAGATCCTGACTACTATCTTGAGGCAGTTGGCAAGGATTTGGGGGAAACCATTGGCAATATCATTGCCAAATCCTATGAACTGATGGTCAAAACAAAGCCAGAGGCAGTCTTGGTCTTGGGTGATACCAATAGCTGTCTAAGTGTGATTGGTGCCAAGCGTTTGCATATCCCGACCTTCCATATGGAAGCAGGCAATCGCTGCTTTGATGAGTGTCTGCCCGAAGAAACCAATCGCAGAATTGTCGATATCATCTCTGATCTGAACATGTGCTATAGCGAACATGCCAGAAGATATCTGAATGCATCAGGTGTTGCCAAGGAGCGTACTTATGTGACAGGATCACCAATGGCAGAAGTCCTGAATGCTCATATTGATTCAATCAGGTCATCGGATATTCTTGAACGTTTGCATCTGAAGAAGAATGGCTACATCCTTTTAAGTGCACATCGGGAAGAGAATATCGATACCGATGAAAACTTCTATTCACTCTTTAATGCCATCAATAGCATGGCCAAGACCTATGATGTACCGGTTCTTTATTCCTGCCATCCAAGATCAGCCAAGAAGATCAAGGAGAAGAACTTCAAGCTTGATGAAAGAGTCATCATGCATGAACCTTTGGGCTTTTATGATTACAATAAGCTGCAGATGAATGCTTTGGCTGTTGTCTCGGATTCCGGTACTTTGCCAGAAGAGTCATCATACTATCTAAGCATTGGCAATCCTTTGGCCAGTGTTGCCATCAGAACATCAACGGAAAGGCCAGAAGCTATGGATAAGGGCAATTTCATCCTCTCTGGCATCAGTGAAAGAGAAGTATTAAGAAGCGTGGAAATGGCCATTGCCATGAAGAACAATAATGATTTGGGAATTCCAGTACCTGATTACCTTGATCTCAATGTCTCTTTGAAGGTGGTCAAACTGATTGAATCCTATACTGGCATCATCAATCGCATGGTTTGGAGAAAACAATGATTTCTGTTATTGTCCCCATCTATAATGTTGAGAATTATCTTAAGCCATGCCTTGAGTCAATCTGCAAACAGACCTATCAGGACTTTGAATTATTGCTGGTCAATGATGGCACCAAAGACAATAGCCTAAAGGTCATTGATGAGGTCTTAGGTAATAGCGATATCAATTATCATGTCATCAATAAGGAAAATGGCGGCCTGTCTTCAGCTCGCAATGCTGGCATCAAAAGGGCAAAAGGAGAATATCTGGCCTTTGTCGATAGTGATGATGTCATCAGTGCAGACTTCTTATCCACGCTCTTAAGCAATATTGAAAAGACTGATGCCCAGTTTGCTTTCTGTGCCTATGAATTCGAAAAGGAACAGATCTGTCCCCTTGATGATAATGGAAAGACCGTTATCTTTGACCGCAATCAGCTGATGACAGCTTTCTTGAGAAGGACCATTGATTTTGTGGTACCATCCATGATGTTCAGGACAGCATTTATTCTTGATAATGAAATCTTCTTCAATGAAAAGATCAGATTCTCCGAGGATCAGCCTTTCATATGGGATGCCATTTTGGCAAGTGAAAAGGCAGTTTATCTCTATAAGAAGATGTATGGCTATTATCTAAGGGAATCATCCATCATGCATGCAACACCAGCTGATAAGATCATTTCCTCCTATCGTGAATATGCCTTATTTGTTGATAAGCTCAAAGGCCAATACCCAAATGATATCAAGGTACTTGACCTCATTATTCCTCGTTGGTCGCTTGGTGCCTTATATTCATCAGCAGCTTTATGTGATTATCGGACTTTCAAGACCATTTATCAGGAAATGGATGGTCAAGAGCTGTTAAGGAAGATTAAGGGGATCAAGGATTTGAAATCCTATCTTCTGGCAACCGTCAGCTTTCTTTCACCTAAGCTTCTTTATGAATTATGTAACAGGATGAGCCACTAATATGAAATATGACGCAATAGTAGTAGCCTCAGGCATAGGTTCTAGAGCCAAGCTCGGCTATAACAAAGTTCTCTATCAAATGAAAAACGGCAAGACTGTTTTGGAAAACGCCTGCCAGCTTTTTCTAATGGATGAAGACTGCGAGAAAGTCATTGTTGTAAGTGATGCCAAAAATTTTGAACATCCAAAGCTTATTTGGACAAGCGGAGGCCTTAAGCGCTCGGATTCTGTCTATCAGGGTCTTATCCTGGCTCAAAGCGAATATGTGCTGATTCACGATGGAGCTCGGCCATTTCTAAGTCAAAGGGCACTTACAGCATTAAAGGAAGAAGTCATCAGAACGGATGCAGCAATCCTGGCCACTAAATGCAAGGATACCGTCAAAAGAGTCATAGCCGGGAAGATCGTTGAAACCATCAATCGGGAAGAAATCTATTTGGCTCAAACGCCCCAAGCCTTTAGACGTGAACTCCTGCTGGCTGCCAACAGGAATCTGAGTGCAGATGCCAATGTCACTGATGATGCGTCCATTATGGAATTGGCAGGACATGAAGTCAGCATTGTTGAGAATCTGGACAGTAATCCTAAATTAACACTAAAGGCGGATTTTGAAGAAATATGATCAAGGAAGTAATTGTTGTCGAAGGACATAGCGATACCAAAAGGCTGCAGTCCTTTTTTGAAGTGGAAACCATTGAAACCCATGGTTTGGGCTTGAATCAGAAGACCCTTGACTATATCAGGGAAACAAATGAAAAAAGGGGAGTCATCCTGCTGCTTGATCCTGATAGTCCAGGTGAAAGAATCAGGAAAATGATCAATGACCATATCCCGGGTCTTAAGAATGCCTTTGTGCTCAAGAAAAATGCTCGTACCAGCAGGAAGGTGGGCATTGAACATGCCGATAAAAAGACAATTGAAGAAGCATTAAATCATCTGATCAGCTTTGAAGAAAGCAAAAAAAGCATTACACAGGAAGAATTCAACTCCCTGGGATTAAATGGCGCACCTGATTCAGCCAGTCGGCGTGATCTGGTGTCGGAAAAATTCCATCTTGGCAAATGCAATGCCAAGATCATGTTAAAGCGTCTCAATCTTCTTGGCATCAGCAAGAAAGAGATTGAGGAGGTCCTATGACAATTGCCACATTATCCCATGTCAAGGAAACACTAGGTGATCTGCATGCCAAGAAGAAATTTGGCCAGAACTTTCTGATTGATGCCAATATTGTCGACAAGATTGCCAGGAAGGCTGTTGAAGAAGAATTGACAGTCATTGAAATCGGTCCAGGTCTCGGGGCCTTAAGCGAGATGTTGCTAAAATATGGCAAAAGACTTCATGCCTATGAGATTGATGAAGACATGTATGAAATACTTAAGGCTGAATTCTCTGATGAGGAGCGCTTCAGTGTTGAACTTGGTGATTTTCTGGATGTTGAGCTCGAAAAGGTCTTCTATCATGATGAACCTATCTATATCTGTTCCAATCTGCCCTATTATGTTACAACGCCAATCCTCTTCAAGCTCTTTGAATCAAGGCTTGATATCAGAAAGATTACAGTCATGGTCCAAAAGGAAGTGGCCAGCCGCTTTAGTGCACCGGTGGGTTCTGAAGACTATAATGCCTTAAGTCTCATAGTCCAGTATCTTTATGATGTCAAATTGGAAATGAATGTCTCCCGCAAGGTCTTCTATCCAAGTCCTAATGTCGATAGTGCCGTCATTTCCTTTACACCGAAGGTCAAAAGGGATTATGAATATGAGCAAGGTCTTTTTTCACTGATCAAAAACTGCTTCATGAAAAGAAGAAAGACTTTGCAGAACAATCTTAAGGACCATTATGATAGAGAAACGATTGAAAAGATCTATGCAGAACTAGGCTTGAAGGATACAGTCAGAGCCCAGGAACTGAAATTAGAAGACTACAAGAGAATCTATGAGGTGCTGAATGAAAAGTAGAGCATATGCCAAAATCAATCTATCACTTGATGTAATAGGCAAAAGAGCTGATGGTTATCATGAACTTGAGTCTGTGATGTGCCCAATCTTTCTCTATGATGAAATCGAAATCAATATTGCCACAAAGATGTCCTATGAATGCAACAAGTGGTATGTCAAGTTCAAGGACAGCAATACCATTGTCAAAGCTATCAATTATATGAAGGACAGATATCATATTACTGATAACTTTGAAGTAAAGCTCAATAAATTCATTCCAATCAAAGCTGGCTTGGCTGGCGGCTCAACCGATGGTGCCTGTGTCATCCGGATGTTTGACCAACTCTACAATCTTAATATGAGCAAGGAAGAGATCAGGGAAGCCTGTCTTTCAATTGGGGCTGATGTCATCTTCACCTATTATTCAAAGCCAGCACTGGTATCAGGCATTGGTGAGAAGCTTGAATTCTTTGATATCAAGGATGACTACTATGTCCTCTTGGTCAAACCTAATGCCGGTGTCAGTACCAGGGATGCCTATCAGCAATTGGACTTAATGTCCTGCGATCATCCTGATGTCAAAATGCTTAAGGACAAGCTTATCAAGGGCGAAGAGCTCAAAGGCTTATTAGGCAACAGTCTGGAGTATTCTTCATTCAGGCTCTGTCCGGAAATAGCAAGAATCAAGGAAGAAATGGAAGAGGTGTTAGCCGGCAAGGTCCTGATGTCAGGTTCAGGTTCAACGGTCTTTGCGATATCCAGATCCAAGCAGGAAATCGATGATCTTTACAAGCTGATGAAGGATTCCAAAATGTTTGTCAAGACTACTCGTCTTTTAAAGAACACGAGGTCGTAAGTCATTGATAGAAAATGCAAATTAAGTGATAGAATAGGATAAGAGTCGGAGGAAAATATGAATAGCGCAATTATCTTTATCAAGAACCATGAAGAAGCTGTACTATCAAATAACAAGATTTTCAAGGAGAATATTCTTTGCCGGGCAACCAAACTGTTGAATGAAGCTGGCATTGAAGATATCTATTTGATTGCCAATGAAGAGATATGCAGTATTGAAAATGTCAAGCGACTAGCTGATGTCAATGATCTAAGCAGTCTATTGGATCCTGATGGCAAATCAATTCTCTTAAGTCCTTTCTACCCATTTATCAAACCTGAACAATACAAGCAGATGCTTGAAGTTGAAGATAAGGGAGCAGTCATTACGGATGGCAAGGAAATTGCCGAAGTATTCATGGTCCCAAACAGGCTCATTGCTGATTTTGAAAAGATTGAATATGAATCAGTCAAAGTGCCAAGAAGAAAGATGCTGAAGATCAGAAACCAGAACGATATCAGCTACTATGGCCATTGCTTCAACGAATCGGGCAATGACTTCAATGATATTGCCATCTTTGCATTAAGTGGCAATACGGAAATGGTTGATGAAATATGCGCATATTTGGATACCGAACCAGGAAAGATCTCCATCAGCCACTTCGCTGATGGTGAAACCTTGGTTGAACTAGGTGAAACAGTCCGCGGCAAGAAGGTCTACTTTGTCCAGTCGACCTGCAAACCGGTCAATGAAAAGCTGATGGAACTCCTAATTGCTGTTGATGCAGCCAAGCGTTCTTCAGCTGCTGAAATCATCTGCGTCATGCCTTATTATGGCTATGCCAGACAGGACCGCAAGGCGAAGCCACGCCAGCCAATCACTGCCAAGCTTGTCGCTGATATGCTGGAAGCAGCTGGTGCTTCAAGAGTTGTCACATTTGATCTGCATGCGGCGCAAATCCAGGGCTTCTTCTCGTTCCCTGCTGATGATCTGACAACTGTTCCACTTGTTGGCCGTTACTTCCTTAACAAGGGCCTCGATATGGAAAATGTTGTTGTTGTCTCGCCAGACCATGGTGGAGCAACCAGAGCCCGCAAACTGGCAGAAATCCTTGGTACAACCATTGCCATTGTCGATAAGCGTCGTCCACGCCCAAATGTCTGTGAAGCTCAGAATGTCATCGGTGATATTGAAGGCAAAAATGTCATCGTTGTTGATGACATCTGTGATACAGCTGGTTCAATGGTTGCGGCTTGCCAATTGTTAAAGGATAAGGGTGCTAAGGACATCTATGTTGCAGTAGCTCATGGCGTTCTTTCTGGACCAGCTATTGAACGCATTGAGAATTCCGTTATCAAGGAATTTGTCATCACCAATACCATTCCTCTAGCCAAGGAAGTAAGCAAAAAGACAACAAAGATCACTGTCCTTTCCATTGCCTGGATGCTGGCAAACCTCATCAATGCGATTTCCCTTCATACACCAGTCTCTCAGGTTTACGATATTTTCGAAAAACAGCCTGAATGCTAATAAAACAATAAACCATAACACAAAACAGGACTCAACGAGTCCTGTTTTTTACCCACATTCCCTTTTATAGCAGGAATATAATGGTGATGCCAGAGATATAACTGTTCAGCTAAATGGCATTGTCAGGGATTATGAGAAAGTAACTGCACATTTTGCCTCTTTTGAGTGGCAAACAATCATAAAAGAGGTCTTTATCCAGATAAAAAACCGCATTAGCGACTATTTGGAAATGCAATTCCGGTTATAAAAAAAGCAGTGAGATCCGAAAAATAAAAAAAGTGGAAAAAATGTGGAAAAATAAAATTTCCAATCCATATCGCAAGTAAGGATCATAATTTATGACAGCTAAAGACCGGAAACTTAATGGCCTGGATTGCAGATATTCCTCGGATTTATCGAAAAATCTGCAGTATTTTGCACAAATCCATGCCAAATAGTCAATAATGGTTATAAATATTCCAGAATAGTAGATTTATTATTATAAAGTGCTAAAATTATAACTGGATAAGTCTATCTGCCTTTTTTAATCTTTACGCCAAAAATATCTATTTATAACTAGATACATAACCGCTAATGATTAAAGTAGAAGTAGACAATGACCAGGAGTTTAGCTATGGGCTTCTGCATGTATACGGTAGCAAGGAGGTATGCTATGAAACAGATGTATAGGGATCTGAAAAAACTATTGACTGTCATCCTTGTTGGCATGATGCTGTTTACAACAATCAGAATCAATCCAACAATTATCACTGCTGAAGAAACTGAAGACGAAGCAGTAGTTGAGACAGTTGAGAACATTGAAAATTCGGATGCTGAACAACTGGAAACATCTGATGATTATGTCGTTCCTTCACCAGTCGTAACAACTGAAACTGAAGAGGTTGCTGGTGAAGTGGAAAAGACTGAAGATCAGGCTGATGTTTCTATCGAAGAAACAGCAGATGATAAGCAAGAGGAGGAAATCGTCACAAATGAAGTTTCTGATGAAACTCAAGTCGACGACAACCTGGAAGCAAATAACATAGTTGAGGAAGTGGCAATGCCTGCCCAGAACTTCTCTGGTGCAGCCAATGCTGTTCGTGTAGCAGTCAATGCACCAGAAGGCGCATTCCCAGCTGGCACAACAATGAAGGTCACACCTGTCAACAATGATGTTGCTAGAGAGCTTGCTGAATCAGTAACAAGTGAAGAAAAGGAAGTAGCAACAGCTATTGCCATCGATATCGCTTTCTTTGATTCAGAAGGAAACGAAATTGAACCATTGAAACCAATTACTGTCTCCTTATCAAAGGACATGAAGGGTGAAGAATTTGGTATCTACCATGTCGAAGACAATGGTGATGTCAATCTGGTTTCTGAAGATGCAACAAACAAGGGTGCAACTTTCACTTCTGATTCCTTCTCAATTTACCTGATTGTTGGTACATCCGAACCTCAGCCAGGCGAAGAAGAAGATACAATCATTATCAATGTCCGCCATATCACATCTGCCGGCATTGCGATTTTTGATAATGCCTCAGAAGAAATTGCCAAGAATGCTGATGGAACATATACCTTCTCCTATAATGTCCCACAGGCCGAGGGCAAATCACCAAAGCTGTCTGATTCAACCGATTCATCCTTTGTATTAAGTGCTGATGGCTTGAAGATTGATGCAACAATCACTGGCAGCGATCTGGCATATTATGTAACTATCATTTATGAAAACGACAAAGCTGAATATACAGTTATCAAGTCATTTGAACAGTTAAGCGGTGATCCAAGAACCGAATCATATACAACTGAAGGTGAAATCGGCTACCTGACTGATACAACTGATTATCAGACGGAAGTTGAAGGTTACATTCTTCAGGAAGTGGATGAACAGGTCGTCGAAGCAAGCGGCACTGTTGTCAATCTTGAATACAAGCTCAAGACTTATACAGTCACATATGATACTAATGGTGGTTCATATATCAAGGCTCTTACTGGCAAGCATGGCGAAAAATTAACTGTCTACAAAATGATTGCTAGTGATCCTGAATTGACTTGTGGTCAGGAAGCACATACTCATGTTCAGCCTACTGGAGATCCTGGATACAACAAGACAAGCGGATGCTATAAATCAAGCTGGAATTGGGACTCGAGGAAATTCGAGTGGAAGCTAAACTGTAGCAAGAGCGAACATACTCATACTGACGATTGCTACACAAGCACATCAACTTATAGTGTAGTTCCAACCAAGCAGGGCTATACATTTGCCGGCTGGTATGCCGATAAGGATTGCACAGTTGTAGCTGATGAATCGGTAGTACTAAGTGGCAATGTCACTGTCTATGCCAAGTGGGAAGCAGCAACAGCTGTCTATACAATCGTATACCAGAAGGAAAATCTGGACGGCACATATAGCTATATCAGTTCCAGAACTGCAACAGCTACAGTTGGTACAAATGTAACAGGCAATGATGGTGCTGGATCATTTACCGACAGCAATTATTATCAGTATGCAGGCTCAACAAGTGCAACAGTAGCTGCCAATGGTTCAACTGTTGTTTATGCAAAATACAATTTAAAGGAATACACTATTTCTTTCGACCTGAACAGGGATGGTGCTGCAATTAATATTAATGATAAGACCTATAAGTATGGCGATAAGACCTACTCAATCAATGTCAAACTAGGCCAGGATATTTCCGACTTGTGGCCAACAGCTGAACATATTGCGGAAGTAAATGGCTATTCATTCTACACCTGGACTCTTTCCAATCAGGCATATGCAACAAAGAATACTGTTGTCTTGGCTGAAATGCTCGGTAATGGCAACAATACGAAGATTACTGCTACTGCTAGCTGGAGCAACAGCCTAACTAAATGCTATGTCTACTACTGGATTGAAAAGGCTGATGGATCAGGTTATGAGATCAGTACTGAATTCTCCCAGTATGTAAATCTCAAGAGTGGATTAAACGCCAAGGAACTTAATGGTTTGACTAGACTTGGTACTGCAAGCGACCCTCAAAAGCCAAGCGGAAACAACCCTGCTACTGGCGAAGCATATCCAAATACTACAGTAAGTGACGGCCAGATCAAGGATGCAGAAGGCAAAGTCGTATTTACTGGTACTATCTACAACTTCTACTACAATAGAAATGCTTATAAAATCGAATACAGCAATGGTGGCACAATTACTGATACTCTAAGTGTCAAATATGGTGCTGACATTACATCTGATACTTATACAAAGCCAAGTCCTAATAGACCTGCTAGTGTTGATGAAGATTATATCTTCGCTGGCTGGTATGACAATGCGGCATGTGAAGGAAGCAAATATGTCTTTTCAACAATGCCTGCTTCAAACCTAGGCCTATTCGCTAAGTGGGTAGCACCTGATAGAACAGTCACAGTTATTTACGATAATGGTGAAGATACTTCTAGAATCACCGTTAAGAAGGGTGATTATGCAGATATCCCAACACCTGTCAGATCTGGTTATGACTTTGTCGGCTGGTTCTTCGAAGACGGAACTGAAGTTGATACTTCAGCGCCAATTACGGAAGATATCACAATCGTTGCCCATTGGAAGCTAAAGACTAATACTGACTATGTCATCAGATATGTCCTGGAAGATGGCACAAAGATCTTTGATGATGAAGTCAAGACAAGCAAGGTCGGCAAGACTGTTGTCGCTTATGCAAAGGAACCTACTGGTACTTATGCCGGCTATATCGTCAATGCAGCGTCACAGTCATTGGTCTTAACTGGCAATGAAGAAAATGATGTCATCACCTTTGTTTACAGCAAGTTCACTCCTGCCCAGTATCAGGTCTGGTATGTAGATGAGGAAGGCACTGTTGTTGCTGGCAATGGCAGTGATGATTGGAAGACTGCTGAAGCTAATAAGATCCTGGTCAAGGTTGATCCAAATGAAATTCCGGTTGGCTATGAACTGAATGATGAAGCAGTTAAGGAACTTGTTGTTTCTGGCGATAAGACTAAGAACCATGTCGAATTCATGATTAAACCGATTGTTTATCATGTAACTTATGTCTTGAATGGTGGTTCAATTTCCGGACAGCCTACTGAATACACAATTAAGAGCCCAGATCTACCTGTACCACAACCTACAAGAACAGGCTATAAGTTCACTGGCTGGGACTTTGGTCCAAAAGGTGTTCAGGATACAGATAAGCCACATGACAGAATGAACACAATCATTCATGCTGGTTCGCATGCAGATCTTGTATTTACAGCAAATTGGGAACTCAATGTCTTCAATATCACATATAAATGGGATGGTGCTGCACCAGAAGGTGTAAATCCTCCAGTTGTTTCAGAATCCTATGAATACGGAAGCAGTTACACTGTTGAAGCAGAACCAGCATTACAGTTGACATATGACGATGAAGGCAATGTCAATGGTGTCTGGACATTCAATGGCTGGTCAAAGACTGGTACATTAACAGTTACTGGTCATATTGAAATAGTCGGTTCATGGACATATACACAGTTGGCAATCAGTGCTGACGGCTATAGTGGAACATATGACGGAGCTGAACATTCTGTATCAAATATCGCTGTTATCTCAGGTGAAACAGATATTACAAGCGAATTTGCAATTACATATAAGGTTGATGGTGTTGAATATGCATCACTTCCTAAATATAAGGACGTAACAAACAAGGAAGTAACAGTTGTAGCAACTAATAGCACTCATGGTTATGAAATTGAAACAACAGCTTCTGTAGTTATTACTCCAGCTAATGTTACAGTCACAGCCGCTGACATGACCAAGGCTTATGGTGATAGCGATCCTGCTCTAACAGCTAGTGTCTCTGGACTTGTAGCAGGTGAGTCTGAATCCCTGATCCGATATAATATCTCGAGAGTTGCTGGCGAAAATGTTGGCAAGTATGCAATCACTCCAACAGGCGTTGCAGTTCAGGGCAACTACAATGTTTCTTATATTCCTGCAGAACTTGAGATTACAGCCAATACTGAAGTAATCACAATCACAGCAAACTCAGCAAGCAAGGTCTATGATGGAACTGCCCTTGAAGACAATGGCACAACATATACTGGCAAGCTGGCAACTGGTGATACATTGACAGCGGTTGCAAGTGGCAGCATTACTGATGCTGGCAAGGCTGATAATGTCATTGCTTCTTATAAGATTTTAAATGCAAAGGGTGAAGATGTTACTTCTAACTATGCAAATATCACTACAGTGAACGGTTCTCTGGAAGTAACCAAGAAACCAGTCACTATCACAACTAAGTCCGCTAGCAAGGTCTATGATGGAACTCCGCTTACAGCAGATGGTTCGATTTCAGGCCTGGTAGTCGGCGAAACAGTATCATTCACTGTCACTGGCTCGCAGACTGCAGTTGATTCAAGCAAGAACACATACTCCCTTGTCTGGGATGGCAGTGCCAAGGAAGGCAACTATTCGATCAGCGAAAACCTCGGCACACTGACTGTCACTGAATACGCTGAAGAAATTGTTGTAACAACAACAGGTGGAACATTCACATACGATGGAAAGGCCCATGGCGCAACAGTAAAAGTAAGCACACTTCCTACTGGCTACAGCCTTGAAACAGCAGTCTCAAACGATACAGCAACCAATGTCCTTGACGGTACAGTGGCAGCTAACTGCGATGTGCTGGTCATCAGGAATGCTGAAGGCGAAGATGTAACAGCTAAGCTCAACATCAGATATGTCGATGGCACAATCAAGATCAATCCTGCTCCTTTGAGCGTAACTACTCCAAGCGCATCAAAGGTCTATGATGGAACTCCACTTACAGCAGCTGGTACAATGACTGGCTTGGTCAATGACGAAACAGCTACGCTAAATACTACAGGTTCACAGACTACTGTTGATTCAAGCAGAAACACTTATACAATTTCCTGGGGAACTGCATCTCCTTCAAATTACAAGGTAACTGATTCTGTTGGTACACTGACTGTCACTGAATATGCAGACGAGATTGTTGTAACAACAACAGGTGGCGAATTCACATACGATGGAAAGGCCCATGGCGCAACAGTATCCGTCAGCAATCTTCCTACAGGCTACAGCCTTGAAACAGCAGTCTCAAACGATACTGCTACTCATGTAGCAGATGGAACCGTCACTGCGAACTGCGATGTCCTGGTCATCAGAAATGCCGAAGGCGAAGATGTAACATCCAAGCTGAACATCAAGCAGGTAACTGGCACAATCAAGATCAATCCAGCTCCTCTGACTGTAACCACAGAATCCGCTAGCAAGGCTTATGACGAAACTGCACTTACAGCTGGCGGTTCAATCGATGGCCTGGTCAATGGCGAAACAGCTGGCTTCAAAACTACTGGTTCCCAGATAACCAAAGGCTCAAGCAGCAATACTTATGAAATCACATGGAAGGCTGCTGGCAACAGCTATACTGCCGTTGAATCAGACTATGCAATCAGCGAAAACATCGGTACGCTGACAGTGACCGAATATGCTGGCCAGATCACTGTCACTACAACTGGCGGCGAATTCACATACGATGGAAAGGCCCATGGAGCTACTGTCAAGGTCAATGGTCTGCCTGCAGGCTATAAGGTTGGCAAAGCTGCATCAAATGATTCAGCAACTCATGTAGCAGATGGCACAGTCGATGCTAACTGTGATGAACTATCAATTCTAGATACAAATAATAATGACGTAACTGCTCAGCTCAACATCAGCTATGTCGATGGCACAATCAAGATCAATCCAGCTCCTCTGACTGTAACTACAGAATCTGCTAGCAAGGTCTATGATGGAACTCCGCTTACAGCTGGCGGTTCGATCGATGGCTTGGTCAATGGCGAAACAGTATCATTCACTGTCACCGGCTCGCAGACTGAAGCTGATTCCAGCGACAACACCTATGAAATCGTCTGGAAGGCTGCTGGAAACAGCTACACAGCAGTTGAATCAGACTACACAATCAGTGCAACTGTCGGTACACTGACTGTCACTGAATACGCAAACGAGATTGTTGTAACAACAACAGGCGGCGAATTCACATACGACGGCCAGGCACACGGCGCAACAGTAGAAGTAAGCACGCTTCCTACAGGCTACAGCCTTGAAACAGCAGTCTCAAATGATACTGCTACTCATGTAGCAGATGGAACTGTCACTGCTAATTGCGATACATTGGTCATCAGAAATGCTGAAGGCGAAGATGTAACATCTAAGCTGAACATCAAACAGGTAACTGGCACAATCAAGATCAATCCAGCAACACTTACTATTACTACAAATAGTGGCACTAAGACTTATGATGGTACAGCATTAACAGCGGGTGTAGAAGTAAGCGGATTAGTCACTGGCGAATCCGTAGATGTAACTGCTACTGGTTCACAGACAATAAAGGGTTCAAGCACTAATACTTATTCAATTGATTGGACAAATGCTACTGAATCAGATTACACAGTAAGTGAAAATCTGGGTACATTAACAGTAAATCCAGCAACAGCTACAGTCACAGCTGCCGACAAGACCAAGGTCTACGGCGCAGCTGATCCAGATCTTACAGCCGCAGTATCCGGACTTGTGAACGGCGATGCCGCTTCAGTCATCAGATACAGCATCTCAAGGGCTGAAGGCGAGAACGTCGGAACATACGCAATCACTCCTGCTGGCGATGCAGTCCAGGGCAACTACAATGTCGTCTACGTTCCTGCAGAGCTGGAGATCACACCAATTACAACAACTATCAAGATTACTGCTGATTCTGCAACTAAGGTTTATGATGGAACTGCTTTAACAGAAGCTGGATACACATATAATGAAGAAGCATTAGCTGATGGTGATGAAGTGATAGCTGTTGTTGAAGGTTCAGTTACTGATGCAGGCACAGCCGATAATGAAATCACTTCATTCATGATTGTCAACGCTGATGGCGCCGATGTAACAAGAAACTACGATAACATTGAATTAGCAAGCGGCATATTAGAAGTAACTAAGAGACCGCTGTTGATCAAGACTAACTCGGCATACAAGGTATATGATACTTATCCACTAACTGCTAAGGGTTCAATTGAAGGCTTGGTTGATGGTGAAACAGTAACATTCAAGGTAACTGGTTCACGTGTTGGAATCGGTTCTAGCAAGAATACATATATGCTTGTATGGGAAGGAACAGCTAAAGAATCCAATTACGAGATTACTGAGGAAATCGGTACATTGACAATTGGTGAAGGTGCTGGCCCAACAAATCCACCTGCTCCAGGTCCAGATCCTGATCCTAGACCAATTCCAGATCCACTTCCTGAACCTGATCCTGAAATAGATCCAGTTGAAGAACCAGAAGTAATCGATCCAACTCCTACACCAGAAGTTGGTGGCGATGAATCATATTGGGCATTGCTGAATTTGATCTGCGCTGTTCTATCAACATTAGGAGCAGTTGTACTTCTGCTTTCTAAGTCTAAGAAGGACGAAGAAGAGGAAGAAAATGATGACGAAGTTAAGGCGATGGCTTCTGAAGAGGAAGATGAACCTGAACAGAAGAAGAGAAAAGGTATCTATAAGGTTCTTGGTAGCCTGTCTGCTATTGCTTCAATCGTTGTCTTTATCCTAACTGAAGACATCACTCTGCCAATGGTATTAACTGACAGATGGACACTTCTAATGGTTGTATTATTCATCATCTCATTAGGTTCACTGTTCCTTGGTAGAAGATGGCATGAAGAAGACGAAGATGAAGATGAAGCTGAAGCAAATGCTTAATATCTTCTAAATCCAAAAAATCCAGAAAAGAGATTGGCAAAAACCAATCTCTTTTCTTACATTGTCTTATTGCTAGAAAAAGGAATTAATGCTTATATTTAATTGAAGTTATGAGGTATGTTGTAAATGAATGAATATCTAATTAAGAATGTCAATATTATTGATGGTACAAGAAATATGGAGGTCAAAGAAGGCTTTGATATTCTGGTAAGGAATGGAATCATTGAGAAAATTGGCAAAGACATCGCATTTGAAGGAAACATCATTAACAAAAGAAATACCTACGTAATGCCGGGACTGATTAATATGCATGTCCATTTGCCAGGATCCGGCAAGGTTGGTGGAAAGAAGGTGGCTGACCTTAAATCACTTATTTCCTTTATCAAATCAAATCCCATTACTAAGGAAATAGCTGTCATGATAGAACATAAAGGAGCGATGCTGGAACTATTATCCGGTGTTACGACAGTCAGATCAGTGGGTGGGATTGGAAACTGTGATAGCATTTTGGCAAAACGTGTTGCAAAAGGCAAAACAGATGGTCCAAGAATAATGGCAGCTAATGAAGCGATCTGTGCACCTGGTGGCCATATGGAAGGAACTGTATCACGAGCTGCTCCTACAGTTGAGGATGCAGTAGGAATGGTAGAAGAAATAGCTGGTTCAGGAGCTGATTTGATTAAGCTGATGATTACAGGCGGTGTCCTTGATTGCAAGGTTGTTGGACATCCTGGTGACCTTAAGATGTCCAAGGAAATGGTTTCAGCTTGTTGCAGGAAGGCTCATGAATTGGGATTAAAGGTTGCGGCACATGTAGAAGGTCCTGAAGGTATGGAAATAGCTGCCGAGTGTGGTGTAGATACAATTGAACATGGTGCTAAAGCATCAGAAATGGTCTTTGAATATCTCCAAGACCACAATTCTGCTCTTATCTGTACCTTATCACCAGCTATTCCTTTGTCAAAAATCGATCCTAGCAAGACTGGTTATGGTGAAGAATGCACTATCAATACAAATGTCCTGCTCGAAGGAATGATTGAGACAGTTAACAAGTGCCTGAAAAAGGGTATTCCGGTTGGTTTAGGAACTGATACTGGCTGTCCGTTTGTAACTCATTATGATATGTGGCGTGAGCTCGTATACTATACAAATTATATAGATGGTGTCGATAATCGTTTTGCCATTCATACAGCAACTGCTATCAATGCGAAAATTCTAGGACTTGATAATGAAGTGGGGACAATTGAGGAAGGAAAGTCAGCTGATCTTCTCTTTGTCAAAGACAATCCTCTTGATAACTTAAAGACCTTGAGGGAGCCGCTGCTGGTAATTGCAAGAGGTAAGATTTTTGAGGCCAAGAATAAGAAGTGCTTGGAAATAGATCAGGAACTTGATGCATTGATATAAAATAAAAAACCTATCGCAATGAACTGAACCCAGTTATTTGGACTAAGTTAAGGAATGTTTTCTGTATTCTGCAGGAGACATTCCTTTTAATTTTGTCTTAATTCTATCGTTGTTGTAGTAGTTTATATATTCATGTATTGAATCTATTAACTGCTCTGTTGTTTTAAACTCGAATTCATGGCCATAAAAGAATTCTGATTTCATAATCCCGAAGAAATTCTCCATGACAGAATTATCTAAGCAGTTGCCTTTTCTGGACATCGACTGTATTATTCCTTTTTCCTTTAGCCGGTTTTGATAAGGAACCATCTGATATTGCCAGCCCTGATCTGAATGAAGGATGCAGCCATTCGGACTTCTTCCTTCAAAAGCCTTATCAATCATCTCTTTTGTCTGATCAAATGACGGACTAGTCGAAACAGAATAGGATATTATTTCTAAATTATATAAATCCATAATTGGCGATAAATACACTTTACCACTTGTGATATGAAATTCCGATACATCAGTTACCCACTTGGAATTAGGCCTATCGGCTTTGAAGTTCCTTTGCAATATATTCGGAGCTGCTTTACCCACGGTTCCTTCATATGATTTATACCTGGATCTTCGAACAGGAGAATACAGTCCCGTTTTAGACATTAACCTTTTTACTTTCTTATGATCAATGCTTGCACCTTTGCTTCCCAGCTCCAAAGTTATTCTTCCATAGCCATATCTTCTTTTATGCTTATGAAAGATATCGCTTATCAAAGCCATTAATTCAGCGTTCTTCAAGTCTTTGCCATCCGCTGATCTGCTGTAGAAGCATGTTGATTTAGAAAGGCCGGCTGCCTTTAAAACGCTTATTGAAGGATATCGAAGCCTTGGCTCATCAACTGCTGCGACTTTTTCTTTCGTTGCTGGGCCTTCCTTTTCTGAACTAAGGCGTCTAGTTTTTTAAATGCCCATTCTCAATTCTTGATTCAAGATTTTCCTGTCCAGGTTTTTTAAGATATTCTTCCTGGGCTAAGTTCTCTTTCTTTTTAGCTGAAGCTTTGTTCATTGGAGGTTTGCCTCTTTTTCTTTCAACTATAGCATGTTCGTTTTCCTTATGCTCTTTGACCCATCTGGATAATGTGGAAGATTTCGGCAATCCGATATCTATGGACACTGATTTTATCGATTCTCCGTTTAACGCCCTTTTGACAGCTGTTTCTTTTTGAGGTTTTGTCCAATGAGTATACCCGTGTTTTAAAACATCCGGACCATGGCGTTTATACAAAGAGTACATATGCTGCATATCCGTTTGACTTATTGGATATTTGCGAGATATGGCTCTATATCCGGTTCCGGTTTCTTCCATTTCCCTGCAGATCTGCAGCTTTAATTCATAATCATATTTCATAAAATAAAAACCCCTTAGTTGGAAGTCCAACTTCAGGGGTTCAGTTCACAAAGGGTAGGTTTTGTTTTTAAAGGAATTAAAGAGTTTTTCTGAATTCCTTGACAACAGCCATGAATTCCTTAACTCTGTTTTCATCAACAGCGTTTTCGAAGATGCCGTCTTTCTTGAATGTTGTAGCAACAATTGCGCCATCAGCAACTGTGAGCTGAGTAGCAATGTTATCCTTATTGCAACCGGTATTAGCGAAGATTGGAGTGTGCTTGACATTATCCTTAGCTTTCTTCAATACCTGAGTATCAGTAGATACACCAGCGTGCATACCAGAAACGCACATTGCATCTGGCTTGTGGTTGAATTCAGTAGACTTAGCAATTTCGCCAATGTCTCTGCCACCAAGGTATACTGCTGATTCTGGAACGATGTTATAGAACATTCTGACGTTCTGAGCACCAACCATGATTCTATGTCTAGCAGTATCACCAGCATGTGTGTTCCAAAGACCAAAGTCTGAAGCATATACACCTGAAACGATTTCACGGATATATTGAGCACCAGTAGCAACAGCCAGATCCAAAGATGCATCTGGATCCCATAAGCAGTTTACACCGTAAGGAATCTTGATTTCATCCTTTAAAGCACCAATGACATAAGCCATTGAAGATACTGTAACTGTTGGAACAGTAGTTTGGTATGGAAGTGAGAATTCATTTGAGAAAATCAGGCCATCAACGCCGCCATTCTGCAATGCATGAAGATCTCTTCTAGCACATTCAACAACCTTATCCATGCCACCTTCCTTATCGTAATCTGGATCACCTGGCAGTGGCTGAAGGTGAAGCATTGAGATAATTGGCTTCTTGACGCCAAAGACCTCATCTAACCATGTAGTAGTCATTCAATTTATTCCTCCTTGTTTATCATCCTTAATATACTTCATTTAAGATTCTATCTCTAGCTTGGTTTTGAATAATTCTTATAAGTATGCCAATAGTTCATATACTTTCAAAAATTCATATACTGTTCATAAACGTTTTAGACAAATTATGATTTATATGTGTCATTTAATGATTTATATATAGAAATTAATCAATTAAAAGAATATAATATAGGAGATTTGGGAGGTTTTTCCATGTTTAAGCATTATTCACCAAAACAAAAAGTTAAAACGGTAATTGACATTATTTTCTACCTGATCTTTGCTTATATGGTCATTTCTGTTGTCATAAACAAGGACTTTACGATCTCAGGCATTGCCTTTTTGATTATTGGCATTGTTTGTCTGGTCTTTGGCATCAGAAATGAAATATTGAAGCAGAAATACAATAAGGCCCTATTTACACTTAATTACTGCTGCAATCCTGATAAGGCTGAGGAACAGTATAATGAATTGGTTGAAAAGGACATTTTCAATATTTATCGTGATGACCGTGCCCTTTTTGACATCATGATTGAACTTGAAAGAGGCAATCCAAAAAAGGTCTTGAAGATCATAGAAGATGATGACAAGAAGTTCTCAGCTAATGTTGAACTGCTGCTGATCAAGTTCTATTACCAGATGAGAGCACACTTGATGCTAGGCAATACCAAAGCCATTAATGAGATCTATAACGATGTCAAAAATATTGCAGCAATGAAGAAAAGGCCTAAGATCTTTTCTTATGATGAACTGGAAGGCATTCATCAATTAGCGCTAAACAACAAGGGAAGAGCTTTGGATTGTTTCAAGAAGATCAATACTATTCATATGAATCCTAAGGAAAAGAAGTTCATCCTTGAAAATCTGATTGCTTTGTCCAGTGGTCAGGATAAAGAGGATTATCAGGCAGAATATGATACATTGCTTCAGGTAATTGAAGATGAAAACAAGTAAGGCAGAAGTTGAAAAGCGCAGAATTGAAATCATGAAGGAGATTGAGGAAAAGACCTCTGTCTCTGTTGAAGAACTTTCTGCCAAATTTGAAGTATCTCCTGTTACTATCCGTCGTGACTTGCAATATTGGGAAGACAAGGGTGCCATTGAGAAGAACTATGGTGGTGCTACCTTGATTCAGGCATTTGTTGAAGACAAGGATTATGATAAGAAACGCTATATGCGAGCTATTGCCAAAAAGGCTGCGGAAATGGTTGAAGATGACGATGTCATCTTTATCAACTCATCAAGAACAGCTTTAATGGTTGTTGATTATATCAAGAACAAGCGGGCAACAATCATTACAAATAATGCCCGGGCAATTAATTACACACCGGCTGCTGGTGTCAGTATCATCTTTACAGGTGGTGAGGTCAAGTTCCCGAAGAATTCCATGACAGGCGAATTTGCCATCTCTACACTAAACAGCATAACTGCCAACAAGTGTTTTATTGGCTGTAGTGGATTAAGCGAAAAAGGCATATCTACAGGCCTTATGAAAGAGACTTTAATCAACAAGACCATGCTTAGAAGAACCAAAGGCAAACGTGTTGTCTTATGTGATGCTGGCAAGATTGGCCTGCGCTATAACTTCGACTATTCCAATCTTGAAGACATTGACCTTATCATTACTGATGTCAGAGCTGATGATGAGGTGCTTGATAATATTGCCCGTATTCATGATGTAACCATTCATAAGGTAGAACCAATTAGAAATACGACAATCTGATTCTTGCTAAAAGGGAAAAATAGGACTAATATTGTCCTATTTTTTGTTATGTATCAGTTTTGCCTCCCAGATTAGAATATAATCATAGATTAATTAATGGAGGATTATATGAATCGTTTGGAAATGATTGAAATAGATGAAGCCATCAAGGCTGGTGAAAGGGTACTTGATCGTCTTGATGAAGTCTATGATTACCTGTCCAGTGCTTCAAATTGGGGCATAGTAGATGCTCTAAGCAATGGCTTTATTACTGGAATTATCAAACATTCAAAGCTCAAGGATGCCCAGAAGGCGATGGATGAGCTGAAATATGAATTGAACGTCTTCAATAGTGAGCTTGATGATGTCAGAGTTGAAGATAACGTAGGGCAGGTTGAGATGTCGGATTTTCTAAAATTTGCGGATTTCTTCTTTGATGATTTCTTTGTGGATTTCCTAGTCTTGTCAAAGATCAATGAATCAAAGAAGAAACTTGAAACACTGGAGAATCGTGTTAATCGTTTAATGAATAGCTTATATGCTTTGAAAGGAAGATAAATATGGAAATTATTATTGGAATATTTGTTTTACTGCTGGCAGCCAAGCTGATTGCTTTTGCCTTCAAGGTTGCCTATGGAATTGGTGTTGTCATCTTATCAGTGGTTATGTTGCCATTCATGTTGATATTTGCAATCGTCAAAGGTTTGGCTGGGCTATGTTTGCCAATAATTGCAGTCGTTGTCTTAGGGGCATTTTTGACAAGCAGGAATCGCAAATATGAATAAGGCAAGCCTGAGGGCTTGCCTATTTTTTATTATTATTTAATTTTAAGCTGCTTTCTTTTTGAGTAGTCCAAGCAGGATTGCACCAGCAATAGTACCAGCTACTAGCG
This sequence comes from Erysipelotrichaceae bacterium, assembly GCA_029101345.1. Taxonomy (GTDB): domain Bacteria; phylum Bacillota_I; class Bacilli_A; order Erysipelotrichales; family Erysipelotrichaceae; genus Colivicinus. Next base: position 23,298 of record JAQXQU010000060.1, read on the forward strand.
AGATGATATAGAAGATAGGATTGCCAACAACTGGGAAGACGAAGATGCCACCATGAGGAGCCATCAGTGTACAATTGAAGAACATTGATAAGCCACCAGCGATTGCTGAACCAGCTACACAGCTTGGAATGACATGGAGTGGGTCAGCTGCCGCAAAAGGAATCGCACCTTCAGTAATGAATGAGAGACCCATGATGAAATTGGTTGGTCCAGACTTGCGTTCACTTTCGGTAAACTTGTCCTTGAAGAGAATTGTTGCTAGGGCAATTGCACATGGTGGAACCATACCACCAATCATGACAGCAGCCATGATGTTGTAATTACCAGCAGCAATCGAAGCAACACCGAAGACATAAGCAGCCTTATTGAATGGACCGCCCATATCAATTGCCATCATGCCTGCAACAAGTAAGCCAAGCAACACAACATTAGCACCACTTAATGAAGAAAGAGCAGAATTAAGGGCTGAATTAAGGCCACCAACAACAGGTTCAATCAGGAAAATCATAACCAATGCTGTACTTAGAATGCCTAGAAGCGGATAAATCAGAACTGGCTTAATGCCATCGAGGCTATTAGGGACAAGCTTATCAGAGATTTTCTTGATTAGTTCAACCAGATAACCGGCAATGAAACCAGCTGCTAAAGCACCAAGGAAACCTGATGTTCCATTGGCTGCAATTGCACCACCGACAAAACCAACAGCCAAACCTGGACGATCAGCAATGGACATGGCAATAAAGCCGGCAAGTACTGGCAACATAAAGCCAAAGGCAACGCCACCAATCTGACCCTTTAAAAGATTTGATAAAGGTGTCAGGGTACCGAAATTGCCACGAGCAGCAGCGTCTAGTTCATTGATGTCAAAGCACAGCCCATCAACAAGGAACGCCAAGGCAATCAGAATGCCACCGCCTACAACAAATGGCAACATATGGGATACACCATTCATCAGATGCTTATAGAGCTGATGACCAACTGATAAAGATACTGTTTCCTTTTCTTCGACATTGTTAGCAGCGTAGATGCTTCCACGATGATTTACAATTTCATCAATCAATGTTTCTGGTTGGGAAATGCCTTTGGAAACTTGGCATTCAATGACCTGCTTGCCATTGAAACGTTCCATTGGAACTTTGGTATCGGCTGCCACAATGATTCCTTCTGCTTCCCTGATTTCGTCATTAGTCAGCACATTCTTCGCACCACCTGAGCCTCTGGTTTCAACTTTGATGCGATAGCCTTTTTTGACGGCAGCCTTTTCAAGAGCCTCAGCTGCCATATATGTGTGGGCAATGCCAGTTGGACATGCAGTTACGGCTAGGATCAGCTTATCAGAGACTACTTCTTCCTTGACTTCAGAATTCTTGTCTTCTTCTGCCTTGTCAATGATTTCCATGAATTCCCTTGGGCTCTTAGCATTTTTCAGCTTTGTCACAAAGCTTGCATCCATCAGCATCATAGCCAGTTTTGAGAGGATTTCCAGATGGATATTGCCTTTGTCTTCTGGTGCTGCAATCAGGAAGACAATATCAACAGGATTGTTATCAAGGGCCTGATAATCAATTGCCTTATCCAGGACAATAGCAGCCAGTCCTGCTTCCTTGACACCAGCAGAACGGCCATGTGGGATGGCAATGCCGCCACCTACGCCAGTTGTTGATTCCTCTTCCCGGGCAAGGACAGCTTTCAGATAGGCTTCTTCATCGCTGATATTGCCTGAATCAGCCATTAGTTTAACTGCATTCCTTAATAGTTCATCCTTGTTTTCGTAAGCGCCATGCAATTTGATGGCATTCTCCTTTAATAGATCAGTGATTTTCATTTTTATTCCCCTTTATATAGTCTTTCGACTTCTTCTTTTGTTGCCAGATTCATGGAAAAGGCACTGGCGGAACCTGTACAGACACCATAATGGAAGGCATCTTCATAATCATGCGTCTTGAGATACTGATGGATAAAGCCTGCTACTAGTGAATCGCCAGCGCCAACTGAATTAACGAGCTTTCCTTTAGGGGCTGCCATCTGATGAATATTGTTGTTTTCATCAATCATGAAGGCTCCATCCTTGCCCATGGAAATGATGACGTTGACAGCACCCATTTCCTTAAGTTTCTTTGCATAAGGAAGGGCATCAAAGAAGCTATCAATCCTGACATCAAACATTTCAGCTAATTCATGGATGTTTGGCTTGATCAGAAATGGCTTTTCCTTTAGGACATTGAGCAAGAGATCTTTGGTGGCATCAACAACAATTCTGATGTTTCTTCCTTTTAACCTTTCCATGATGTTCTGATATAAGGATGATGGAAGACTGCTAGGTATTGATCCAGCTAGTATGAGGACATCATCGCTCTTCAGTTCACTTAGCTGCTCATAGAGCTTGTTCAAGTCCTCCTCATCCATTGCTGGTCCTAAGCCATTGAGTTCGGTCTCTTCTTTTGACTTAAGCTTGAGATTGATGCGGGAAATGCCTTCCTTCAACTTGATCATCTTGGATTGGATGCCAATATCAAGCAGCTCCTTTTCAATCTGATCACCTGTAAAACCAGCCAGGAAACCAAGAGCTGTATTATCATCGCCAAGATTAGCCAAGACAATTGAGACATTGATGCCTTTGCCACCTGGAAAGATGATTTCGCTTGTTGTCCTGTTTGTTTCACCGAGCTTAAACTCTTCACAGCTGGCTATATAATCCAGAGAAGGGTTAAGCGTAATAGTATAAATCATCGTTTCTCCTTTCTTTTGAATGTTTTTGACTGTTTTAATATCTACAACTAAATAATATAGTCATAATCGTTCAAAGTCAATCAAATTATGAATGAAAATGAAGAAAATTGACAGAAAATGAATAAAAATAGATAATATTGATAGAATATAGGTGAAAATATGCTAAATGAAGAAAGAAAAAGACTGATTTATGAATTAGTTGACAAGAAAGGCAGCGTTAGTGTCAGCGAGTTAATGAAGGAATTGGCCGCTTCTGAATCAACTATCCGGAGAGCACTGATTGAAATGGATAGGGAGGGTCTGATCAAGAAGGTTCATGGCGGAGCTGTCTCATTAAAAAAAGAGGTCTTGACCAAGGACCAGAGCGTTTCCCAAAGGGAAGATGAAAATATTGAAGAAAAGCAGCTAATTGCCAAATATGCAGCAGAATTAATCAAAGATGGTGATGTCTGCTATATTGACGCCGGTACTTCTACCTATCTGATGATTCCCTATTTAAATGACAAGAAAGCAACATTTGTGACTAATGGCCTTAAACATGGCTTAGCTCTTGCTAATCAGGGCCATCAGGTCTATATGCCAGGAGGCAGTATCAAAAGGGCGACCGAGGCCATAATTGGTGCCAAAGCAGCTGATTTTTTAACTGATATGCACTTTACCATTGGCTTTTTTGGTACAAATGGCATCACGCTTGCTGAAGGCTATACAACACCTGATGTTGAAGAAGGCATGATCAAAAAGAAAGCCTTTGGCCATTGCCGGGAGTGCTATGTTCTTGCTGATTCATCCAAATTCAATAAAGTCTGCACTGCTTCCTTTGGCCAGTATTCTGATGCCATCATCATTACTACAAGCAAAGCTCGAAGCGAATATGCCAATAGCTCCAATACACTATTGGTAGATAGGGTCTGAAATGGTTTTTGAACAATTATGCAAAGAGCTATCTAGCCTTAAAGAAGTTGAAGCTCTGGCCTTAGGTGGTTCACGGGCTACCAATAGCCATGATGAAAAATCTGATTATGACCTTTATGTCTATATCACTGCTGCTATTGATGAAAAGATCAGAAGGGTAATCCTTGAAAGATACTGCAAGTATCTTGAAATTGGCAATGCCTATTGGGAACTGGAAGATGATTGCCTTCTCAATGATGGTATTCCTATCGACATCATTTATCGTGATCTTGATGACTTTGCAAAAGGATTGAAGAGAACAGTAATTGATGAAGAAGCCAGCAATGCCTATACAACCTGTTTCTATCACAATCTTCAAAACGCAAAGATCATCTATGATGAAAAGGGAAGACTGGCAGCTTTAAAGAAGCGTTATGATATTCCTTTTCCAGATGGTTTAAGAAGGAATATCATCAAAAGAGGTCTTGATTTATTGTCAGGCAAGCTCCCATCCTATGATTTGCAACTGATCAAAGCTGTAAGCAGAAAGGACTTTTTCTCTATCAATCATCGGACCACTGCCTTTCTTGAAACCTACTTTGATGTCATCTTTGCCATTAATAGAGTCAGTAACCCTGGTGAGAAAAGAATATTGGAAAAGACCAAGGCTACTTGCAAGCTTCTTCCCAAAGACTATGAAAGAAATGTAATGCGCCTATTAAACAGGCAATATGAAAACGAAGAAGGAGTCACCATTCTTCTTGGGGAAATGGTTGATAATCTGAAGGGTATCATTGACTAAGCAAAAGAAAAAGCCATTTACAATGGCTTTTGTTTTTATTCTGGCCAGATTTCAGCAATCTTGGCTTTGATATCCCTTGCCATCTGGACTGGATCATCCGCATTAAGGATAGCACGGCCAAAGATGAATGTTGAAACCGGAATGCCTCTGAAGAGTTCCAGTTCGTTGATGGAAATAGCACCGGTAGCAGCCACTGGGATGCCATGCTTTGCAAGCTCAGTAAGTGTTGCAATTTCTTCTTCATCCCAAGTGCCAGGCTTATCACCTGAATGCTGAAGAGTCAGCTGAGTAATGCCCATTTCCTTCCACATTGGGATATCATCATATGACCAATGGCCATAGAGCTCAATCTGCAGCTTTGGATTTAATCCTCTCTTAGCTGCTTCTTCCTGAACACCAGCAATTGTACCTCTTTCGCAGTTGCAAAGGATAGTCATGTAATCAGGTCTGCCATCAAGAAGGGCGCCACCAATCTTCTTGGATGCATCAACAATCTTAGGGTCAGCCAATAATGGTTTATCAGGGAAGATTTCCCTGAAGATTTTGACTACTCTAGCGCCTTCGATATTGATTAGGCAATAGCCGCATTCCAGAATGTCCACTTCATCAACGACACCACTCTGGCAAGCCTTGATTGCTTCTTCAATGCTTAAGCAGTCAAGGGCTAATTGGATTTTAGGTCTCATTATTAATCCTCCATATATTTTCTAATAAAGCATGAGATTTCCTTTAGATAAGGAACAAAGTCAGGGTCTTCTTCGCACCAGACTTCCGAAACAAAATAGCCTTGGTATTCGGCTTCCCGGAAATAGTCAAAGACGCCTTTGAAATCAACGGTCCCTTCACCATATTTGACATTATGTTCATTATGGTAAACTGCATCCTTGATATGGCAAGAGACAAGATGATCTTTGCTGTAAGGCAGGTCATTTAGCAAATCAAGATTGTTATAGACAATATTGCCTGTATCACCATAAAGCATCAGGTTGGGGCTATTGACACTTCGAAGATAGTCAGCCATTTTCCTATGGGTATTGAAATGCTCAACATCTTCAAGCTCTTCTAAGCCAATGATGACGTCATGTCTTTTTGCAAAAGGAATCAGCGATTCAATGTTTTTCTTATAGAGTTCCTGGCTTTTCAATGTACTAGGCTTATTGTAGACATCGTAAGCTGGCAGCTGGATGATTGAGGCATGCAGTTTTGATGCAATTTCAATGCCTCTTTTGACCATTGCCACTCCCTTTTCGCATAGTTCTTCATCCCCTAATGGATAAAAGCGAGGAGCAGAGAAGGCCAGGGTCTTAAATGGCATCTTGTACTTAAGGGATATCTTGTAGATTTCATCGATATCTTCATCGGTCCAATAGAGACGGTTGATTCTTGGTTCCTTGCCATCGATGGACAACTCGATGAAATCAAAGCCTGATTCCTTAGCCAGCTTGAACTTATCATCCCAGGATAATGATAGGGGAATGCCCTTTTCGTAGATGCCTAACAGATTGTTCTTGACACTTTTCATAATATGTTTTAAGAAAACTGGACCAGGAATTTCCTGATCCAGTTAATGAATATTATAGGAAGCTAGGGTATGGAAGATTGATTTCGTCTTCGAAGACGTCATGTGGTCCACGATCCCAATGGTATTCCATCTTATCCTTATCATCAGGCCATACGAACTTGCCACCAACTCTCCAGATGAATGGCTTGAACTTGTACTGCAAACGGTTCTTTCTCATGTTCCAAAGAACAAGGATTTCGTTTGTATCAGCATCGAAGTTAGTCCAGAGATCATGATGGTAAGGGATCATAACCTTGCACTTCAGGTTTTCAGCCATTCTTAAGATATCAGAAGAAGTCATCTTATCAGTGATACCACGAGGGTTTTCACCATAAGAACCGAAAGCAACATCGATATCAAACTGGTTGCCATGCTTAGCATACATATTGCCGAAGTGAGAGTCACCAGAATGGTAGATAGTACCAGCAGGTGTTTCAATGACATATGATACTGCACGATCATCCATATCATCGCAAGGAAGACCCTTGATTGGTCCTGAAGGTGGAGCAGTAATCAGGATAGTTCTATCAATTGATTCAACCGCATGGATCTTGATGTCCTTGACTGTTACAACATCACCAGGTCTAACAGTAATGCATCTTTCAGCAGGAACGCCCCATGACTTCCATAAGTCAGTAGCGAATTTAGGACCGATGAATGGGATTGGTTCTTCAATATTGTTAAGAATTGAAGCAGCCAGGTTGATATCAATGTGGTCAGTATGTGTATGGGAAGCCAATAAGCAATCAAGATGCTTGATAGCAAATGGATCCATAACTGCAGGTACAGCTCTGAGGTTTGGCTGTAACTGATGAGCACCTGACATTCTGCCCATCTGATGATCAGGCTTCATCTTGACGATGTTGCCATCCTTATCATAATGAGTTCTCTTACCAGAACCACACCAGTAGTCAACAACCAGGTTAGTGTTGTTTTCTGTCTTTACCCAAAGACCTGTGCATCCAAGCCACCACATTGCGAATTTGCCTGGTTCAACTTTAGTATCTTCAATCTCTTCGTTGAGCCATGTGCCCCATTCAGGGAAAGTGCTAAGAATCCAGTTTTCTCTGGTTACATCTTTAACATTTGGCATTTTATAATCCTCCTATTCAATTTAATGCTTATACCATTATTTTATATGGGTGAAAGGCCTAAAAAAAGGAATTTATATGATTAGTTAAGGGGTTTTATGGTTCAGTTATAAACGCTTACAAAAAGATTCATGAGTGGAATATAATGGTAGTGAAAGAAAAGAGGTATTATTATGTACGAAAAAGAGAAACGTGAATTGCTTGATGCATGTCTGATGATGAAGGAGTACAAACTCATTTCCCTGACCGGTGGCAACATCTCCATTAGACTGGGTGATCATTATCTGGTAACGCCTTCAGGCATGTTATATGAAAAGATGGATATCAATGACTTTGTTGTTGTTGACAAGGAGGGCAAAGTTGTTGAAGGAGAACGCAAGGCTTCAAGCGACTTGGCAGCTTTGATCTATATTTTTGACAAGATGCCTGGTGTCAATGCCATCATTCATACCCATCAGCCATATGCGACAGCGATAGGCATGAACAATGATTCACTTCCTGCTTGCATGGTCACTTTGATTGATGCCTGCCATGCCCGGGTCAATGTTGCTCCTTGGACCAAGTCCTCCGATATTGGCATGGGTCAGCTCTTTGTCAAATATGTTGGTGATGCCTCAGCCTTGATCATGAAACATCATGGTGTCATTACTATTGGCAAGGATCTTGAAGAAGCACTTTATTCTGCTGTTTATCTTGAAGAAGGTGCCAAGACTTATTGCATTGCCAGAATCATGGGTTCTGTACCTGAACTTACTGATCAGGAAATCGCCGATGAAGCCGGTACCTGGGTAAGTTATGGACAAAAATAGATTCAGAATCATCGCTGTTGATTTTGATGGAACACTGCTTAGAAGTGACAAGACCATTTCACCTTTTACCCGAAGAACCTTGCTAAAGGCTCATCGTGAGGGCTATCTGATTGTTCCATGTACAGGAAGAGTTCTTTCTGGCATTCCTGATTTTATCAGCAAGCTCAACATCTGTGATTACTATATTACCTGCAATGGAGCAAATATCATTGATGCCAGGAGCAGCCAATCAATCGCCAATGCCTTCTTTCCCTATGAATTATCAGTTGACATCATGGAATATATGAAGGGTCTGAATACCTATTTTGACTGCTATAGCCATGAACTGGGCTATGTATCACAGTCATTCCTGGATAATCTTGAAGAATATGTTGGCAATAAGCAGATCAGGGAACTTGTCTTTAAGACAAGATCTGGTGTTGATGATCTGTTGTCATATGTCAAGGAAAGGCATTTGGAAATCGAAAAGATGCAGATGTTCTTCCGGGATGAAACCGAAAGGGAAGCGGCTATCCAGGGATTAAGGGAGAATTTCAAGGACATTGTTGTCACATCCTCCTTAAAGAACAATGTTGAAATCAACTATCATACTGCCACCAAAGGCGAAGGAATCAGAAAGCTCTGTGCTTTTCTGGAAATACCTGTCAGTGAGGTCATTACCTTTGGCGATAGTTTCAATGATGAATCGATGCTGGATATTGGCAGCTTTGGCGTTGTCATGGGAAATGGCGACTACGAATTAAAGAAAAAAGCCGATTATATCGCTGATAATAATGATAATGATGGCGTTGCCAAGGCAATCGTCGAGCTCCTGCTAAAGTGATTTCAAGCAGCAATCAATCATAAAAGACCTTAATTGCACATATAATTTCGTTGTTAGAAAAACGAGCGTTAGTTAAAATATAGATAGTTAAACGCTTTCAAAATAAGCATTAAAGGGGTATTATCGTGTTAAAGAGTTTTGTTGAAAACAAACATGTCATCTTCTGTGATTCATTTGATGACTGGCGTGATGCTATCAGAGCAGCAGCTCAGCCAATGATTGCAGATGGTACTATTGATGACGAATATATTGTCAAACTAATCAAGAATGTTGAAGAATGGGGCCCATATATCATCATTGCACCAAATGTTGCAATGCCTCATTCATCAGTTGGCACTGGTGGCGTCCATAAGACAGCCATTGGTTTCATGAAGACGAAAAAGCCTGTAGTCTTTGATCCAGAAGATGAATCAAAGAATGCTCAGCTGTTCTTCACTCTGGCTGCTGTTGACAATGAACAGCATCTAAATAATATGATGGCATTATCTGAAATGCTGATGAAAGATGGTATCATAGAAGATCTTCTGAATGCAAAAACCGAACAGGATCTTCTGGATATAAACAATAAGTATTCATTATAAGAAAGGGGAAAAACATAATGACATTCTTAATGAACATTTGGGAGTTCTTTGCGAATAATTTCCTAAAGACTCCAGCTTACTTCATTGGTTTAATCGTTATCATCGGTTATATCCTATTGAGAAAGAAGTGGTATGAAGTATTCTCTGGCTTCATCAAGGCTACTGTAGGTTACAAGATCCTGCTAGTTGGTTCTGGCGGCTTAAGCTCTACATTCAAGCCAATCATTTCTGCACTATCAAGCAAGTTCGGTATCGATGCAATGGTTCTTGATACTTACATCGGTCAGACTGCTGCACAGGGTGCTATTGAAGCAGTAGGCAAATCATTCTCTCAGGTTATGGTTCTATTGCTAATCGCTTTCGTTCTTAACATCGTATTGGTCAAGTTCCAGAAGATCACTAAGATGAGAGCTGTATTCACTACTGGTCACGTTCAGACTCAGCAGGCTACATTCGCATTCTGGATCTTCCTTACATGCTTCCCTAAGTTAGGTGATACTCCAATGCTGATCCTAATGGCTATCCTTCTTGGTCTATATTGGGCAGTTGGTTCTAACCTTACTGTTGAAACAGCTCAGAGACTTACTGATGGCGCTGGCTTCTGTGTTGCTCACCAGCAGATGTTTGGTATTGCAATTTATGAAATGCTTGGTGATAAGGTCTTCTCTAGAGGCGGCAAGTCTGCTAAGTCATTCGAAGACTATGAACTTCCAGGCTGGCTTTCAATGTTCAATGAAAATACAGTATCTACTGCTATCCTGATGTTACTATTCATCGGTGTTATCATGATCATCACAGGTAAGGATCTATTGGCTGCAGCTGGTGTTTATAAGGCTGGTGCTTCATTCTTCTTCTGTGTCCTTGATAATGCATTGGCATTTGCTGTTTATATGGCAGTATTACAGCTTGGTGTTCGTATCTTCGTTGGTGAACTTACTAACTCATTCCAGGGTATCACTAACAAGTTATTACCAGGTGCTGTTCCAGGTCTTGACTGTGCTGCATCTTACGGTTTCGGTTCCGCAAATGCTGTTACATTCGGTTTCATCTTCGGTGCTATCGGTCAGTTCTTGGCAATTGGTATCTTAATTGCTATGAAGTCTCCAGTAGTTGCAATCGCTGGTTTCGTTCCTGTCTTCTTCGATAACGCAACTATTTCCGTATATGTAAATGCTAAGTCTGGTGCTAAGGCTGCTATGCTTGCATCATTCGTCAATGGTTTACTGCAGGTATTCTGCTCTGTTGCTGCTGCTCAGTTCTTCGCAATTGGCGATGTAACTGTCTTAACTCAGACTGCTTCAGCTAAGGGCTGGATGGCAATGTTCGACTGGTGTGTATTATGGCCTGCATTCGGTGTTATCATGCACTATGCTGGTTACGTTGGTGTTGTCATTGTTGCTGCTATCCTTATTGCTATTCCTCAGATTCAGTACCGCAGAGATCCAGAAGGCTACTTCTTATGTGTTACTGACTGGGAAGCTTATAAAGAACACGTAAAAGAAAGGGAAGCTAAGTAAAAATGATTAAAATTTTAGTTTGCTGTGCATCTGGTTCAGGCACTTCCATGTTAACTAAGTTAACTACAGAAAAGGCATGCAAGGCTTTAGGCATTGAAGCTACAGTTAGCCATGCGCCTATTTCCGAAGGTAAGTCAGCTGCCAGAAATTATGATTTGATCTTAACTGCTAAGAACTTTGTCAACACTTTCAATGGTGTCAGCACTAAGGTCGCTGCTGTTAAGAATCCTCTTTCAGTGGATGAAATCAAGGCCGCTTTGAAAGAATCTGGTTTCGCAGACTAATTAGCTTTTAAGTAAAGGCCGGCAATTAAGCTGGCCTTTATTTTTCTAAAGGAGGAAATCGTATGAGATTTGAAAAAAAGCATTTAGATGATATCAAGAGATGCTATTGTGCTAGCCACATGGATATCGATGATGAAACAATTGTCTTCTTTGCATCAGAAGATCCTGAAAGTACAGCTAAGGCTTACTATGGTGAAAACTTTGAAAAGAGTGAGTACTTATGGAATGATCGTGGCGGCTGCATGTCCATCATTCCATTTGCCACAAGAAAAGGAGAATTCCTGGCTGTCAATGAATTCTATCTGAAAGTATCGCCTAGCCACGCAAAGCTCGTTTGGGGTAAGAAGACGGAAGAAGGATATGAAGTCAAGGATGTCATGAATCTTCCTTATCTGCATAGATTTGATATCTATCATGTAAATGGCAAGGACTATTTCATTGGTGCGACAATTGCCAGAGACAAATGTGAAAAGAATGACTGGACAAGACCAGGCCAGATCTATGTTGGTGAAGTACCAGCTGATCCAGCAACTGATCATATTGTTTTAAGACAGATTGGTGATGGCTATTTCCATAACCATGGCTATTCCAGAGGCACTAAGGATGGCAAAGTCTGTGGCTATTTTGGTTCAGATCAGGGCATTGTCAGAGTTACTCCGCCATATGCTGAAGGAGAAGACTGGAAAGTTGAAAAGATCATGGATGGCCGCATTTCAGAAATAGCTCTTTGTGATCTTGACAATGATGGCAATGATGAAATCATGACTATTGAACCATTCCATGGCAATACTATCAAAATCTACCATGTCAATGGCAATGGTGAATATGAAGAAGTCTGGAAGTATGAAAACGAAATCGACTTCGCTCATGCCTTGGTAGGTACTACCTTGAATGGCGTCAATTCCTTTGTGGCAGGTGTCAGAAGAATTGATTGTGAATTATTCACAGTCCAGTATGTAGATGGCAAATATGTTGTGGAATATGTCGAAAAGGGCGTAGGTCCAGCCAATATTGATGTCATCCATACCAAGAATGGAGACTATATCCTTTCTGCTAACCATACAATGAATGAAGCTGCTATCTATAAGGTAATGGAGTAGTAATATGCTAGAGAAATTAAAAGAAGAAGTATTCAAAGCCAATCTGGAACTGCCAAAATATGGACTTGTTGTCTTTACTTGGGGCAATGTTTCCGGCATTGACCGCGAAAAGGGACTTGTTGTCATTAAGCCATCAGGTGTTGATTATGACAAGATGACTGCTGAAGATATGGTTGTCACTGATTTGGAGGGCAATGTTGTTGAAGGCAAGCTGAAGCCATCATCTGATCTGATGACTCATCTTGAATTCTATAAGAACTTCCCTAATATCGGTGGTGCAGTCCATACTCATTCGCAGAATGCAGTTGCCTGGGCCCAGGCAGGCATGGATATTCCGGCACTTGGAACTACGCATGGCGACTATTTCTATGGACCTGTTCCATGTACTAGATATCTGACTAAAGAAGAAATTGCCGGTGCCTATGAATTAAATACTGGCAAGGTCATCATTGAGACTTTCAAGTCAAGAAACATCAATCCTGATTATATGCCAGCTGTCAATGTCAGAAGCCATGGTCCTTTCACCTGGGGCAAGAATCCAATGGATGCCGTTCACAACGCTGTTGTCATGGAAGAATTGGCGTCAATGGCTATCAAGACTTTAGCAATCAATCCACAAGTGCCTTCTATGCAGCAGGAACTGCTTGATAAGCACTTTTTAAGAAAACATGGTCCTGGAGCATACTATGGCCAATAGACCATATTTATTAGGCATGTATGAAAAGGCTCTTCCTGCTGATCTTACTTGGAAGGAAAAGCTTGAAGGTGCCAAGGAATGTGGCTTTGACTGGATTGAAATCTCCATTGATGAATCAGATGCCAAAGTAGCCCGTCTTGATTGGACTAAAGAAGAAAGAGATGAACTGGTCAGGCTGATGAAGGAAACTGGTACACCAATCTATACCATGTGCTTCTCATCCCAAAGGAAATACTCTTTGGGCTGTCTAAATCCAGAGATTCATGCAAAGGCCATGGCCAATATGCAAAAAGCAGTTGATCTGGCTGCTGATTTAGGTATCAGGATCATTCAGTTAGCAGGCTATGATGCTTATTATGAGCCTCGTAGCAAGGCTACTGAAGAGGAATTTTTGAAGAATCTGAAAATTGCGACAGAAATGGCCGCAAGGAAGGGCATCATTCTGGCTTTTGAAACCATGATGGATACTGATTTCCTCAATACGGTTGAGAAGGGTGTCAATTTCTGCAAGCAGGTCAATAGTCCATATCTTGGTGTTTATCCAGATATTGGCAATCTGGTCTCAGCTCGTCATGACTATGGCTATAAGACTTCAGTTGTCGAAGATCTTAAAAAAGGTGCTGGCAGAATCTTTGCCTGCCACCTTAAGGAAACTGCACCAGGCAAGGATCGCAATGTCCCTTGGGGCAGCGGACTTACTGATTATGTCACTGATATCAAGGTTTTAAAGGACATGGGTGTCAGGATGTTCAATGGCGAATTCTGGTATACAGACCAGCCAGACTGGAAAGCTTATTGCAAGGAAGCCAATGTCTTTCTTAGGGATAAGCTCGATCAGGTCTTTAATGAAGAATAGGCTAGTCAATGCTACTAGCCTTTTTAGTGAATATGATTAAACTGATTGTTTGTGATTGTGATGGAACCCTTCTTAATAGCAAGAAGAAGGTTGATGAAGGAATAGGTCAGCTGATGCCAGAACTTGAAAAAAGGGGCATTATATTGACGATTGCTACAGGCAGAAATGAGGAGCTAGTCGATCATTATATAGATGAAATAGGTATCAAAGCCCCCTATATTACTGATAATGGAGCAACGATCCATCGTTTGCATCAGCTTGAAAAGATCTATGAAATACCAAGGGAATACAATAAGACGATTATTGATATTCTATTGGAACTGGATGTGCCTTTTGTCTACTTTGCCAAGGAAAGATCGTTATTGTACCGGAATTCAGACTTCTTTGCAAAAAGGCTCAAGCCTTTCTTTGACAGGAAACTGATTGATGTTTTTGGAAAAGATACTGATGTTACAAATGACCATGTTTTCAAAATCACCATGGATTTCAAGTCTCTTAGTCCTTCAGTTAGAAGCGAAACAGTAGATAAAGTCAAGAAACTATGCCCCCAAGTCAACTTTGGACCAGGAGAAGGCGATGTCTACTCCCTTAACTTCATAAAAGCAGGCAAAGGCAATGCCCTAAGGGAAATCATGGCTATGCTTGGTATCAGGAAGGAAGAAGTCATTGCCTTTGGTGATAATTTCAATGATTTGCCATTATTAAAAGAGGCTGGCAAGGCAATAGTCATGGCTAATGCCGAAGAAGATCTTAAGGCTCTGGGGTATGAAATCTGCGGCGATAATGATCACCTGGGTGTCAGTACCTATCTGAAAGAAATGCTGGGCATCAAACCGTAATAAAGCATAAAACTCCTAATGTCAGGCATTAGGAGTTTTCTTGCTATAAGAAAAGGCTTCATCTGAAGCCTTGGTTGTTAATAGTCATAGGCAATGATGATTCCTTCATGTTCAACATAATAGGAATCAAGAGCTGTACAAAGACGTTCCTTGATATCGGCATCAGGGAACTTTTCCTTAATGAGATCATGGAAGTATTTAGTACCCTTTTCATTGAAGCAGTGGGCAATCCTGACCTTGCCGCCCTGATAGCCTTTATTCAGCATTTCTTCGAAGATTTTCTGGCAGGCCTTCTTTGATGTACGGCACTTGTTAATGATTTCAATGCGACCATCACTGGTTCTAGCACCGACCATTGAAAGCTTCAGGACATCAACTACAGTACAAAGGAAACGGGTAATCCGGCCATTGTTAGCCAGATTCTTAACAGATGAAGTCAAGAAGAAGACATTTGTATGTTTCAGATAATCGTCAATCCTATCCTTTAATGTTTTAAGATCCAGGCCTTCTCTAATGAGTTTAGCCATCATTTCAATATGCAGTTCCATTTCTGGACCTGTTGAATGGGAGTCAATGACTTCAACCTTATGGTCATTTTCTTCTTCGAAGAGTTCCTTGGCTTGCATGGCGGCATTATAGGAACCTGAAAGATTGGAAGAAATGGTAATGGCGATGTTGTCATTATCCTGATCAAAGGCCTCAAGCCATTCAGCGATATTTGGGCAGGCAGTTGAACTCTTTTCCTTTGTCTGCAACAAAAAATCAACCATTTCCCTGACATCAACACCTTCCTTATCAATATATTCCTTTTCAGAAGTGATGATTTTCAAAGGGACAGTAGTATAGTTTGCGTCAGCGACCTCGAAGACATTTGATGACGAATCGGATATTATCTTGATCATATGCAGATACCTCTTTACCTAATGATACACCACTTGGATGGCTATTGCATGCTGGAAAGCTTATAATAGAGATATGAAGTTTATTGCTGAAGATGCTGATGTCATTGGCAATGTCATCATCAATGATGATGTATCAATCTATTATCATACAACCATCAGAACCGAAGCTGATGTCATTGAAATTGGAAAAGGCACCAATATCCAGGACAACTGTGTCATTCATACTGACAAAGGCTATGAAGTCCACATCGGTGAATATGTTACAATAGGACATAGTGCCATTGTCCATGGTTGCAGCATTGGTGATGAGACTATTGTAGGCATGGGAAGCATTATCATGAATGGTGCAGAAGTAGGCAGGCAATGCATGATTGGTGCTGGTACTCTTGTTACTGAGGGCAAAAAGATACCAGATGGATCATTGGTCATGGGCAGTCCCTTTCGGATTGTCAGAACCCTGAGCGATGAAGAGAGAAAGAAACTTAAAGACAATGCTTTGCACTATATCGACAAGATGAAATAAGAGGACTCATGGAGTCCTTTTGCATGAAAGGAAGAAATTATGAATGAGATGATTATCAAGGAAATTGCTCAAAGTCTAAAGGTTAAGGTTGAGCAGGTTAATGCAACACTGAAAATGCTGGAAGAAGGCAATACAGTGCCATTTATTGCCCGTTATCGCAAGGAAGCAACCGGTTCCCTGGATGAAGAGCAGATCTTGGCTATTGAGAAACAGTACAAGTATCAATTGAATCTAAGCGAGAGAAAAGAAGCAGTTTTGAATCTTATTGAACAGCAGGGCAAACTGACTGATGAATTAAGAGATGCTGTCAATGCCTGTGAAAAGCTTTCTGAAGTAGAAGATCTTTATCGACCATATAAGCAGAAGAAAAAGACGAGAGCTGCTACAGCCATCAACAAAGGCCTTCAGCCATTGGCTGATTATATGCTTAATCTTACTGATGGTGATCTGAATAAGGAAGCAGAAAAGTATCTGACTGCTGATGTCATGGATATTAAAGAGGCAATTCAGGGTGCTAGTGATATCATTGCTGAAAATGTCTCTGATAATGCCAAGCTGCGCTGGTCCTTCAAGGATACAATCAATAAGACAGCTACCATTAATACCCGCAAGAAGAAGGATGCTGTTGATGAGCGCAAAGTCTATGAGATGTATTATGAAAGAGATGAGAAAATAACTTCTCTGGCTAATCATCGGATTATGGCTATTGACCGGGCAGAAAAGGAAAAGGTCATTACTGTATCATTTGCCTATGATACAGATTTCCTGGAAGAAGAAGCCTATAATGCTTATCTGAAGGGTTCCAATTTATCTTATGAAGATGTCATGAAGACAGCTATCAAGGATGGTTGCGAAAGACTGCTGTTCCCATCGATTGAAAATGAAATACGTTCAGATCTAAGCGAAAGAGCACATGACCAGTCCATCGAAATCTTCTCAATGAATCTTGAAAAGCTTTTATCACAACCAGCCTTAAAGGGCAGAACAGTCTTGGGTTTTGACCCTGGTTACTATAATGGTTGCAAGTTGGCGGTTCTTGATGAAACTGGCAAGATGTTAACAGTAGCGAAGATCTATCCATTCAGAAAAGATGGTGATGTCACCCTAGCCAAGAAGAAGCTGGCAAAGCTTATCGGTGATTATCATGTTGAAATCATTGCCATTGGCAATGGTACAGCATCCAGAGAATCAGAAAAGCTCTGTGCAGAAATGATCAGGGAATATGGTTTGAAGGTGGAATATGCCATTGTCTCAGAAGCCGGTGCTTCAGTCTGGTCTGCCCAGGAAGAAGCCCGCAAGGAAT
Source organism: Erysipelotrichaceae bacterium (assembly GCA_029101345.1). Classification (GTDB taxonomy): domain Bacteria; phylum Bacillota_I; class Bacilli_A; order Erysipelotrichales; family Erysipelotrichaceae; genus Colivicinus. Next base: position 40,607 of record JAQXQU010000060.1, read on the forward strand.
TCCCGGATCTGCAGGTCGAAGAAAGATCAGCTGTTTCCATCGGCCGCCGACTTCTTGATCCACTGCCAGAACTGATCAAGATTGATCCAAAATCCATTGGTGTAGGCCAGTACCAGCATGATTTGCCACAAAAGGCTCTAAGTGAAAGGCTTGATGAAGCCATTATGAAGGTTGTCAACCGTGTTGGTGCCGATCTAAATACAGCATCTGTTGAATTATTAACCCACATTTCCGGATTAAATGCCGGCATTGCCAATGAAATTGTCAATTATCGCAATACCAATGGCCGTTTCACTAATCGCAAGCAGCTGCTTGATGTCAAGAAACTAGGTCCTAAGGCCTTTATGCAGTGTGCAGGCTTCTTGAGAATCAATGATGGTGATGAACCCCTGGACGCAACATCCATTCACCCTGAAAGCTATGATATCGCCAAGGAAGTGATGAGAGTCTGCGGCATCAAACAGCTAGGTGATCAAAATGCTGTCTTTGATGATGCTTTAGTCGCAAATATCAATGTCGATGAATACACATTGAAGGATATTGAAGATGCTATCAGAATGCCGCTTAGAGACTATCGTGACCAGTTTGAAGGTGCGGTACTTAAGTCAGATGTTCTGGAAATTGATGATCTCAAGATTGGTGACAAGCTATCAGGTACGGTTAGAAATGTTGTTGACTTTGGTGCCTTTGTAGATATCGGTCTTCACGAGGATGGTCTAGTCCACATTTCCCGCATGACTTTTGATAAGATCAGTCATCCATCAGAAGTTGTTTCAGTAGCTGATATTGTTGAAGTCTATGTCATCAGCATCGATAAGGAAAAGGGCCGTGTCCAGCTTTCGCTATTATCACCAGAAGACCTGGCTAAGAAGGAAGCAATGAACGAAGCTAATCGCAAGCAATGGAAGGACCGCAAAAAGGCTAGGAACAAGAACAGCAAGCCAAAGGAAAAGGAAGTAACGATGGAAGATGCCATGGCTGCCCTCCTAAAGAGATTTGGCAAGTAGATTCTAAGCAATCACAAATAAACCCTGTTAAACCGATTAACAGGGTTTTTAACTAATAAGGAAAGTGCAGATCAGGAAGAAAATGCTGATGGTCAAGATACCTCATCGCCATGGTGGGGTTGTCCATGTCTTCGTAACAATGATTCGCAAAAACATTATTGATAAAGCATCTTGCTTCCTGAATGATTCCCCTTCAAAAAGGCAGCTGATTATGCAAAATGGAGGGTGGAAACCCTGCATTATCTATTGCCAAATGATTGGCAATATTAGCTAAAGCAAAATAATAATCCTTCTGATTCAGACATCAGAAGGATTATTTATGTATAGGGATGGGATTATTTACTTATTTGGTGCCAAGTCCTTCAGAGCTTGATTATTCTTTAAACGGGCTCTGATGCCAAGATAGAGGACTGAAGCAATGACAATAGCCAAGATGCCATTGGTAGTTGTTGTAATCCATTTGCCAATAGCCAGATAAGAGGCAGCCTTAGTGCTATTGCCTAACAGGAACTGATAGTAGAAGAATGAGAATACTGGCTCAAAGATGATGTTGAAAATCATGCCGGCACTGACGGAAGCCACTGTCGCTGCTACGAGATTCTTGCCTTCCCTGTCTTTGATATGGAAGATCTTATGAGCAAAGAAACCAGTGATAACGCCAATCATGAACTTGAGGATCAGAGTTTTTGGTGCCACGATGACATAAGCAGGGTCAAGCAAGTCGCCAATGCCCATGCCGATAGCTCCG
>JAQXQU010000061.1 GCA_029101345.1 Erysipelotrichaceae bacterium
ACTGTAAACCGTTGGGAGAATGGTCGTGCGTTGCCAAATAAGCTTGCACAGGACAAAATATATGATTTATGCAAGGAGTATGGTGTTCCAGTATATGATATGGTTTTGGAGAAGATTGAAGCAGCTTCTGGAAGCATTGAACTTGAAAAAGGGAGAGTGCTGCTGTATCACGGTTCAAAATCAGGAATAGAGGGGAATATTGCACCACTGAGCCGAAAACAGTGCGATTTCGGAGAAGGATTCTACATGGGAACTGAGCCGAGTCAAGCACTTACGCTTATTTGCGATTATGAGAGTGCAAAGTTCTATATTGTTTCTATATCAGTGGATAACCTTGCTGTATTAGATGTTCCAGCTGATTTGGAATGGGCGATGATTGTCGCATATCATAGAGGACGAATGGAAAAAATAAAAGGAACGCTTTTTTATAGCAGGTATCAAGAAATGACAAAGGATAAAGATTTGGTTATCGGAAGCATTGCAAATGACAGAATGTTCTTTGTTATCGACAACTTCTTCATTGGAAACATAACGGATGCAGCACTAATAAATTGTTTATCGGCATTGGAACTTGGTAAACAGTACGTGGCAATTACACAAAAAGGATGTGATGCAGTACGGATTGAGAAAGAAATCCCTATTTCTTATTTAGAGAAATTGTTTATGAAAGAAGTCTCAGAGGCAAATCGTGTAAAAGGTTCTTCATTGGCAAATGATATTTGTAGAAACTATCGTAGAGAAGGATTGTTCTTTGACGAGATTTTGGACCAAGCGGCAGGAGGTAAAGCATGAATGAAATACAATTAAAACTGTGTGATATTCAGGGCAGATTATTTGAACTTTCTGTAGATAGGCAGTTGGGAAGTGCTGGTTTTATAAAGACGTTCATGAATTCTGAAACTGCAAAAGCTTTGGATTCTACCTATAACCGTATGCAGTGGGCAGGAGAAGAATATTTGCTCGAAGAGGTTATAGAAGCTGCAGGGAATAAATTGAGTGAAAAAGGCGAAGTGTATTCAAAAGATGTGATTTATTGGATTGGATACATTTATAGATATTGGCATTACTACACTGAGGAATCTAGTAAAGCTATTTATAAGCAGGCACCGGTGGAAATAATGAAACGGAATTATTTGATGTTTCATACGATGGCTCCGGAAGTGGCGATTGAGGATTTGAAGGAAATTTTTTTGCAAAAGAATAAAAATGTTGGGAGAATCTAATATGGATAAAGAAAAAATTCAGAAACAGAAAAATGAATGGAAAAGAAGAGGTTGGTCAATTCCAGAGCTTAGAGGGAGAAAACAAGATTCATTTGAGATAGTATTAGAGCTTGCTGAGATACTGGATAAAAATGCTGTTGCAGATTTGAGTTCAGCGCCAAATTTGTCTTCTACTAATGATACATATCCCTGGCGTGTTTATGCTCCATTTCTAAAAGGGGTAGGTCTAGTTAGTAATAAGTCTGGACAGCTTTGTTTGACTGATATAGGAGAAAATTTTGTTAAGTTAAAATCAAAAAGATGTTTGGCGAATTTGTTGCATGAAAAGTATCGTTTATTTGGTGAGGTTCTGGCGTTACTTGAATTAGAGCCTAAAACAATTGAGGAAGTAGATAAGGAATTGTGTAGGGAATACAGTTTGGAATGGGCAAATTTAAGTAATACTAGACGTAGAATGGACTGGCTTGAGATTCTAGAACTTATAGAGTGTGTAGGAAATAGAAAATGGGGATTAACGGCGGAAGGAAAGGCAGCTATTAATGAATGGTCAATTGTGCCGGCTGATGTTGTTGATATGACATTAACAGAAGATGAAAATATAAATATTTTGCCACCTCCATTGGAAATAACTGAACTACTGTCTGCATTAGAAGATAATCCGGAGCTGCATAAGAAAAGAAATACATATAATATTTGGAGTCCTAGTCCGAATAGACTTGAAAATTTGCGGATGATTGTGCAATATGCTTCTGAAAGAGTTTCTCGATCTGAGTTATTTGAATTTATTGAGAATGAGTTCAATCTTAAAGTAAGTAGTGTAGAATCTATGATGCCATTTTTGAAAGCTGATGGTTTAATAGAAGAAGTGGGTAGAAATATTTATATTGCTACTACAGCTGCAAAAGCTTGGTGTGATAGTGGAAATGATTTGGATTTTATTAGAATAGTTCATTGCCACAAGAGATTTGTGGGAGAAATGATTTTAGTGGCAGAAAAAGTGATTACAAGGAACGAAGTATATAAGGAAGCTTCAAAATATGGCCTTAATACAGAAAAAGCAAGATGGATTATGGGTTTACTGTTAGAAGCAGGCCTATTGGAAGAAACTCAATATTTGCATGTAAAAGCAACGCCATTAGGAATGAAATTTGCTTATGAATTACCATTGATGCCGAAAGAGTTTATTGTGCAAAATGAAATTGATTGCGCACAGACAACAAATGATGAAATAAAAGATATAGAAGAGAAGGATAGTGATATAAATACTCTTTTTGAGGCATTAAGCATAGCAGCAAAAGATCCTATGGCCGAAGGAAAATCTTCAGGAGTTGCATTTGAAGAAAATATAGCTGCGGTATTTCGGTATATGGGATTTGATGCTATTCGCATTGGAGGTGCTGGGAATACAGATGTTATAGTTCGGTGGAAAAATGGTGAAGGGGAAATTATTACAGCGATTGTTGATGGCAAATCTAAGTCGACAGGTACGGTTACTCACAGTGATATAAGTGATGTGGCAATAGAAACACATAAAGAAAAAAACAATGCTGATTATGTTGCAATTGTAGGAGCTGGATTTGGCGGAGATACAATAAAAAATTATGCACGTAAAAAAGAATTTGCCCTAATAACAGAAAAGGAACTTGCTGATATTGCAATGAATGCTAAGGTATTAGGACTTTCATTAGTTGATGTTGCGCTTTTGTTCAAGGTTCCAAATGGATTGTCTCAGCTTGATGAACTAATAAATACGAAAAAAAGAAGACTTGAAATTATTACTCTTGTTATTAACACATTTAAACAGGAGCAAGAAACTATGGATAGTTTATCAGCTAGAGATTTATATTTTATTTTACGAGGAACGAGTGTTTCGCCATCCCTGGAGGAGTTAATTAATACATTTGAACTTCTTTCTACAGAAGAAATAGGTGTATTAACTCAAATAAAAAAGGATTCTGCAACTGAAAATAACACTTATT
>JAQXQU010000062.1 GCA_029101345.1 Erysipelotrichaceae bacterium
TAACTTCTCGTATGAATCCATTTTATCCATAAATATAAGATTTCTGATGCAAAGAAAACAAAGACCCCTGCCAACTGGTGGCAGAGGTCAATGAAAAATGCTAAATACTATAAAAATTATGCGATTGGATCTGAACAAAAATCTCGGCGTTTACACAATTTGCAGTGTTTTCCCATCCATATTTCATCAAATTGATTCATGGCCTGTTCAACGATTTCCGGATTGTCTGTCAAGATGCCAGCTTCAAAGTTACGTCTGTTATCGGTTTTCATTCCAATACCTGCACCTGTGAGATTCGCACTTCCTACATACACCTCCTTCCCATCGAATACAAGCATCTTGAAATGTACACGAGGACAGAGAACTCGCTCCAATCGGTCGTATAGAACAGGGTACTTATCAAAGTCCTCCCGAAAGTTTGGACCTGGTTCTTTGGCATGTACAAGTCTTACCTCCACGCCACGCCGAATGTGTTGGGCAATGAGTGCCAGAAATGGCTTCTTTTCTTTGCCCACCTCCACATAGAGATCTTTTATATCAGCGGTTCCAATCCAAAGCATGTGTTTCACGGCTTGCACCCGTGAAAGCACTTCTTCGTAATGCGTTGAGTTAGAGATGTAGGTGATCATATTATTAATCAGTTTTTTAATAAGAGGTAAAGAAATCAATCATTTACACTGCCTCGGAAGATAAAAAATTTAGGAACAAGTCGTTAATCTCGCTATTGACTTCATCAATGGTTTTGTTTACAGAAATCATTGTATCAAAGAACTCTTCTTTGTCTTTCTTGTCGTTTGCAACATAAGCTATACGATTAGCGGGTCTGCAGATTGCATATCCACAATGGGAATTTGCAACACTAAATGGTAAATTCGCATCGACTTTGTTTCTCTGACAATCATCCCAAGCAGCGATTCCTGCACCATCATAGTAACTTAATAGTAAATCATATTTTTCTGCCCACAACACTTTTGAAGTAAGCCATAATTTTAGATATAATATTGACTTGAAGTTTTCATCATTAATGCAGGGGACATAGTTTTCAACTATCCCAGATTTTAGAACAGACTTTCTTACCTCATTTTTGATACGTAATAGCATTTCTTCAATATCGCTTGCACTTAAAACACGTACTAGTGCAGGATCTAACATATAGTGGAAATACATAGGATATTCTTCTCTCCATGAGAACCAAGCACCATTCATGTTTTTGGTGTAATCAATGTGACCAGGAGCATAATACCCTCTTAGAACACGGAAAAGGCGATAATAATTCGCAAGATTAGTTAGTGTTGGGTTGTTTTCTTTTCTAACATATTCTTCATCGCAGAAGCAATTTAGAAGAATATTATAGTTCTTATAAACCTTCTCTGCGTCAGTCCAATTTACATTCTGGTTAATAACTTTCCATATAATAGATAAATCTCCCATAATGTCTTTATTGTCCTCCCATTCCCATAGCTTTTGTTGTTTTTCTACAGAGTTGGCACATAATGTGACTTTGTTTATCTCATCCTCATTAAACCACTGATTTAATCGAACATTAGCAATCGGCCTAATATGTTCGGAATTCAATTCCGTATTATAGTATAATATGCTTTCATCTGATTCTGAAAGCTTGATTATTTGTAATAAATATCTCCAATCGACAAAATAGTAGTTGTAAGCCGCTTGCCCTTCTTCGCTTCTCATATGACGTTCTCTCTTCAAATCATACCAGTTACGTCTAATTCTTCTGATGAAGGCATATAGCAGTTTTGATTCGGGGTACTTCTGGATAAACGCTAATAATGGGAGTACAATGTTATTGTCTTGCTCTCTTAACCATGAGAAAGAACAAATCCCACTTTTCTTTGGCGGCTGAATAAAAGATAGTTGTTCCCTAATTCTTTCATCATTATCCAGTGATTCAACAAGATACTTCAAAGATAAAAAATATTCATTTACTTCATCCAGAATCATTGAATACTTATTCCTGTCCAAATTCAGGAACTCCTTCTTGGGGTCTATTGGGTATGGTTTATCGTCTTTATAAGAAAACTCCTGCAATAACCGTGACTGCCAAAACCAAACAAAAAACTGTTTCATCCCATCATCAGCGCATAGGTCTTTGCCTCTGTTCTGCCAAAACCAATCTTCACGTTCTTCCCATTGCTCATTATAAGTATTGTTTTCTTTAATGCTCCCTAATAATATGGGCTTAATGTTTTCTGTTGATGACAAAGGCTCACCAGTCGTATTTATTACTATGTATGTTTCTTCACCTCTTGCACGATTTTCCATATCATAGTAAATCATTTTTAAGTTTTGAAGAAGGAAATGACCAAATGATTTATAATCAAGTTCCTTCTCGCTATTTAATAGTTTCTCTATTGTTTCCAAAGCTGCTAACATGCTTTGAACAGACGCATCACGTTCATACTCACCAAAATACCAATCAGATTCTTTTATGAATGACACTTTTGATAATGTATTATCAATAAAGAAATGCAAAGAAAGGTCACTAAGAAAATACAGCGTACTCTCTCTAATGGAATAAAGAAGATGCGGTTCATAATCATCTTGCATTTCATTTGTAGATATTACGAAGTCACTAAATTCGCCACCTGAATATCTGTTAACCATGCCTAAGAGCAGAAACAATGTGGTTATACGCTGTTGGCCATCACATATATTATAACAATTCAATGGTTCTTCATATCCATAAACAAGCCCTAGCATGAGATCTTTACTATTCGCTGACTTCTCTTTATATGAAGATAGTAAATAGTCGCCAACAAATCCCGACACAAGTTCTTTCTGGCTTTTTTCTTGCTCAATGAAGGCACTATCTCCCCAGCAATAATCACGTTGTAAGTCAGGTATAACTATTTTGTTGTCATGTGAGAACAATTCTCTTAGAGTGAATTCTTCTCCGTTTCTTAATGTACTCATAGATCATTAACTGATTTTATATGTTTTCTTGAAATCTTCGATAAAGTTCTCTTTCTGCTGTTGTATTTCAGATACACCCCACGTAGACTTTGCAAACGCATACATAGAATGCAAAAGACTTCTACTTTTGAAACTTAATCCTTCTTTTTCTGCATCAGGGTTGAAATACAATTCCTTTTTCTCTTCAAATGATTTAGCCCCAAATTTGGAATTGTCCCTTCCGTATAAAAGGACTAAATTACCTATACAATGCTCACTCCCATCACCATTAAAGGATTGTCTGTCAAGCATTGTTCCAGGCTTTTCATCAATTAGCCTTTTCAATTCGCGCTCTGATATAGTTGAACCATCCCCTCTTCTGTAAAGTTGTTGACCATCTTCAAACAATGGGTTTTTATCTTTATCTAAAGCAATATGATAAACTTTGGATTTTGGATAGATGTGTTCCAAAGATTTATTCCTCCAGATTGAAAAATCAAATATTTGACCTCGGCCATTCTGAAGCTTGTTGTATTCCTCTACGTTTAGTCTAAGTAATTGTTTAAAGGCCAAATCGTCTGATTCTCCATACACACGATTCTTGGATAGAGATTCAAGTACATTTTCAGCTTTCGTTTCTTTTGTCTTTTCCTCTTCCTTTAAAGTTTCAGGATGGCAGAATTCCCTATGGGTAGCTCCTACCAATCTCCAGTTGGCATAATCCTTTAGAATTATGATATTATGTTTGTTGGATATAAAGAAAAGCAAAATATCCATCATATCTTCCCTACCAGTATTACATAGCAGCGACATCTTTAGGTAGTTATAAATCTGAGGGGTAGAAAATAAATCCTCGAAAGATTTTTGTAAATCTCGCAAGTCCTTAAATATCTGTTTTGCTTGATACTCTGCTGTACTACTACCCAATAGTTGTTTGAATTCCTTATAGTCCAGTGTTTTTAATGACTTCTTCCTGAGTGCATAAAACTCCAGAAGCAGACCCATTGGCTTTGAAGTGTTGAAATAAACTTTAACGTCTTTTCTATTCCACCAATACAGCCATTTGTCCCATTCTCTTGCATATTTACTTCGTAATGAATTTCCTTCCCAAGATTGTGCCCAAATTTGCATTAACTGCTTTTCGGGTGCCATATATTGTGTTAGAGTGGTTTGCTTGCTAGAGACTGCATGAAGCATTTCTGCTTTTATCAACTCTTCTTGATACATTGTAGCCTTATTGCCATTCATCATTGTGAAAGTTTTAACGGCTTTATCCTCACTAACGACAATATACAAAAGACTCACTTTGTTCAACAAGAATTTTAAGAAATCTGTTTTTTCGACATCTTTTAGGATGCTGTGGATCTGATGAGCTGCCTGAATAAAATAATAGGCATCTTGGTTGTTTTCCTTATTTATGGTATCTGAATAAGATTTCAAAGATTGTGCCGAACACAAATCCTCTTTAAGAGTCTCTACATTATCTGACGGAATTCTTTTCAATTCTGAAAGAATAAGTTGTGAACACTCCCTTACTTCATAGGACAAATCAAAAGAATTATGCTCAACAGTATCCTGAAGGTTACTATTTGAGAGATACCAAAGAATAAGATAAATGGTTGTCGTCCGCTGTTGGCCATCTATTAAAATGACATTTTTTCTCCCATTAACCATCTTTTCAGTAACGGTCACTCCTTGCAGGAAATAGTCATTGTTAGGATTAACTCGAAATTCGTCTACAAGGTTATGTAGTAGATGTTCCAAAGAGGAATCTTTGTCTTTTGGTTTAACAGACCACTTAAAGCCTCTTTGATAATTGGGTATGACAAACAAAGGATGTTCGTCATAAATATAACTACTTAATCGTTTGAACTGTGTTCTTTGTTCCATATAGTATTACAGTTTGCTTACTTTTAATGATTACAATATTTCTCTTGCTATCCAGGCACACGCTTCTGCATCGGCAAGGGCGTGGTGATGATTCTCTAAACAGTAGCCACAAGCTGCAGCTACAGTCTGAAGCTGGTGGTTTTCCAAATCAGGAAGTACTCGCCGCGAAACGCAAAGTGTGTCGTAGAACTCATAGTCGGGATAGTCCATCTGATACACACGGAAAACAGCCTTCAAACAACCTTCGTCAAAAGGCTTGTTATGAGCAACGAGTGGCAAGTTCTTTATCAGAGGCTCTATCTGCGCCCATACTTTTGGAAAAACTGGTGCATCGTCAGTGTCTTCATGGCAGAGACCATGAACCTGTGAACACCAATAGTTATAGCTGTTCGGTTCTGGTTGAATGAGCGAGTAGAAAGTATCTA
>JAQXQU010000063.1 GCA_029101345.1 Erysipelotrichaceae bacterium
GAGGGAGGACAAGTCGATGCTCGTAATTTTAGAAAGATCGCAGAGTCTTTTGTGCGTGATCAGATTACTAATTTGGGTACTCAGCTCAAGCAAGAGATGAGAAATATTAGCAAAGTACATATTGGAGTTGATCCTGAAGAAAGAGAAAACCTTAATGAGTTAATGTTCGGAGAACAAAGCGTTCAGGATGTTATTTTTGTGTGCGAAGATGAGAAAAAACTAAATCTGTTTTATGAAATGCTTAAAAGCATTGAAGGAATTAAAATTAGAAAAACAACAGATTATGATGATGCTATGAATATGGTGAAAGACGAAGTTTTTGCTACACCATTAGTATTTGCAGTTTTGCCATCAACAAAAGCTGATGAGAGTCTTACTATGGCTTCAGTTAATAGCGTCTTGCAGGCTAGAAGTATGAAAGACTTCAAAGAATTTGTCGAAAAAGTTAAGAAGTATAATGAAAAGACTGTATTGTGCGTGATTGATCTTGAACATTCATCAGATGAAACGCGAAAAGATTTATTGTATAAAGGTGCAACTGAAATTGTTGAATTTACAAGCGCAGCAGATGCACCTAAGATTATTCAGAATAAAGTAAATGTCATTGGATTAAATAATATGGCATTTGAATTTGCAAGAAAAGGAAAAGCACTTAAGTATGACATTGTTCCAGTTGTATATGATGATACGGCGTATGTAAGATTTAGATTCTTTGAGAAAATCGATAATATTAAATCGGGAGACGATGAGTTTTTAGTTGGTCAGGATAGAATGCCAAATGTCTCGTTCGATAAAGTTGTTGGAGGCGATAAGATTAAGGATGAAGCTTCAGATTTTATTTCTTTCTTGAAAAATCCAAAAACTTTTGTGAGCAAGGGATTAAAGGCTCCAAAAGGACTACTGTTTTATGGACCTGCTGGTACTGGTAAGACATTTATGGCAAAAGCAATTGCACATGAAGCAGGAGTGCCATTTATTGCAACAAATGGCGGAGACATAAGAATGGGCACAAAGGAAAAAAATGGAGCAGAGATGCTTAAGCAATATTTTGCTATTGCGAGAAAATATGCTCCATCCATTTTGTTTATTGATGAAATGGAGACTATCGCATTGAATCGTACTGGTGCAGATCCAGGAGCTGATACAATTGTAAATGCATTATTAGCAGAGATGGATGGATTTGATGGTCATGATAGTAATCCGGTTATTGTTATAGGAGCTACAAATGCTGGTATAGACAGAGAAAATCATGTAGATGGCAGATTTCTTGATCCAGCTGTAGTTAGAAGATTTACACGTAAATTCTTTGTAGACTTACCTTGCAAGGAAGATCGATTAGAACACCTTATGCGTAGCTTAATTGATAAAGATACAAAGAAGCCTATTTTCCGAAAGGAAGAGTTAGAGACGGCTGCTCAGATGAGTCAAGGATTGAGTTTCGGTTACATGAATAATGCGATTGAAATTGCTAAGAGATTGGCTGTGCGTGAAAACCGTTCACTTACTAAAGTTGATGTTGAAAATGCAGTTGAAACAGTCAATTATGGTGAAGCTCGAGAGAGAAATGATGCTAGCAAGGAAAGAACAGCATATCATGAAGCTGGACATGCATGTATAGGATGTATTCTTGGTGGGGTACATATGCCTGATCATGCAACAATCGTTTCAAGAGGTAATTTTGGTGGATATGTAAGTACTGCCGGAGATGAAAAGGGAATGACTTGGTCCAAAGAATATATGGAAAATAGGGTGAGATCAGCTCTTGCGAGTAGATGTGCTGAAGTGATTCATTATGGCGAATATGATGGACTTACAGCAGGGCCATCATCTGATATTGAAACGGCATACAGGTTGATATTTGAAATGGTTTGTCATTTGGGAATGGATGAGGAAATTGGCATGACTTACTTTGCTAATTCTAATGATGGCAAGTATGTTCAGTTACCAGCTAATGTTCAAGAGAGAATTAACGTTTTGTTTAAGAAATATTACGATGAATCAATGAAGATGTTAATTGATCATAGTGAAATGTTTGAAACTATTGCGCAAGGATTATTAGCTAATGAGTCTTTGGGCAAGGCAGATTTGGATAGAATAGTGGAGAAGTACAATGGCTAAATTAACTCCTGCAATTAAGGTAAAAATATTTCAGCAATTAAATGAAAGAGAACTGCCGTGGAAAAATTCTCGATTTGTTATTAATGAAGATGAGTATGACTGGTTAGGCAATGGTAATTTTTCAGAGGTATATGTTATGGAAGAGGTGGCGGATCCTTCCGTAAAGTATGCTGTAAAAATAATCGGATTTAATGAACATAGAAGAATTCATCAGTCTGATATTGAATCATATAAAAAAGAGCCTATCCTTCAATATGGATTAGCGAATCAATGTAACACTGTCGTTAAAATAATTGATACAGAAGTTATATCAATAAAGCTTGATGACAGGGGAAACGTGGAAGATGCAAGATCTGATGATTACGGAGTTGAGAAGCCGGGGTGGTTGGTTCTTGTCTTAATTAAGATGGAGAAACTGTCTCCAATTATAGAACAGAATTTTACCGGTGATTACAGTTTTAAAATACCTGCGTTAAAAGCGTCTGATGAAAAGGAAATTTTATCATTGGCAATTAATATTGCCGAAGCGTTAGATACATCGCATAGCATGAAGATAATGCACAGAGATGTGAAGCTAGAGAATATTTTTTACGATGGATCAAGGCAGATTTATAAGCTGGGTGATTTCGGAATCGCAAGAATCACTAATCAGGGTAGTGCTTCAACAAAAGGAGCAGGAACATTAGGATATGAAGCGCCTGAAGTAGAGGGCGGAAATGGCTCCAAATATAGCTATCAGGCAGACATATATTCGTTTGGTGTGACGATTTATTTGCTGATGAATGAATTAAAGTTCCCAGGATCTTCGGGGTACCATGTTAATCGTGAGGTTCAATACAATCCAAATGCTCAAATAAAATTACCGGAGTATGGTGCAGAAGAGTTAAAACAATATATATGTTCCTTGATAGTGTTCAATCCACAGGAACGTCCAAAGTCCATGAGAGAAGTATTAGAACATTTAGATATGATTTATTCGAACTCTTATGGTGAACGGAAATCTAACAAGATTGAAAAAAAGAAGCCTAAAATGGCGACGGATGTAGAAATCCTTAAGACTAGTCTTAACAAAACTGTTTCAGAAGTAAAACATATTAAGGAAGAAGTAGTTGAACATAAGGATGTTGTTGGAAGTATTGTCGCAGAAGTTAAAAAGCAACCGGTAGTTGAAAAAGATGTGGATAATACATCGGCTGAGCAGGTCAATCTTGAAAGTCATAAACCAGTTGCGACCATAATTGATAATAATCCAAAGCAAGGAATTATAAAGGGAATTTTGGGACTATTAGGTATTATAATTGGACTTTCCTATTTTGCTGTTTTGTCGGGGGAAAGTTTTCAAATCATAAAAACTCCTATGGTTTTATGGTCGCTGATAGCTAATACAATAATTTC
>JAQXQU010000064.1 GCA_029101345.1 Erysipelotrichaceae bacterium
AGGGATGAATGAAAATGAGGATAAATAAAGACCAATGGATTTGGACAAGAGAACCTAAGGAGTTTTCTGTTTCAGAAGAAAAGATTGAGATAACAACTGCACCACATACTGATTTGTGGCAGAGAACATATTACCATTTTAGAAATGACAACGCTCCGGTTCTTCAGTTGAAAACATCAGAGAAATTTTTCTCTTTTGTTGTTAAAACTGAATTTGAAAGCAAAGTCCGTTTTGACCAATGCGGCGTAGTCATGTACCTCGATAGCGAGAACTGGCTTAAAGGCTCTATTGAGTATGAAAACGAGGATTTTCAGCATCTTGGAAGCGTTGCAACTAACAATGGGTATTCCGATTGGGCAACAACAGAAATCGATGCAGGAATAAAATCTATGTGGTACAGATTCAGTAGACGAGAGGATGATTATTGTATTGAATGTTCGGAGGATGGCATCAAATATAAGCAGATGAGAATTTGTCATATGTATAAAGCTACAGATGAAATCCAGTTTGGAATATACGCATGCAGTCCTGAGGATTCTTCATTCAAGGCAACTTTTACCAATATGGAAATAACGGATTGCAAGTGGCTGGCACATGATGGGCAGTCACCAGATGAGGAATAAATGTTCTTATTTAACTAAGAAAGTAGGAAAGTTTGCTGAAGAGATGATTTAAAGTGGCACAGCAGAGGCAATACGTAACGAAAAAGGGAATATACGATATGATTATTTTTACCCTGTTGATGACGCTGGAACTGTATTGTAATTAACGCTCACTCGTATGAAGATGCAGAGTTTGCTCACCACTATGCTCTGAAAAAAGAGAGTTTATTACTTGATGATGATAGGCAAACTTTGTATATGCTAATGAAGAAAAATCTTACTTGACAACTCCCAATTTGTAGAGAATGCAAACTTCCAGTTTGCAGAGCTAAATTCAAGTTCGTTAGCTCAATTAAATAACATGCAAAAAGCACAAAAAAGGACAGCTTTAGGCTGTCCATTTATTACTTCTTAAGAAATGCCAGAAGATTCCTGATAGCAAAGACCAGGGAAACAACTGATACAATCACCTCAAGAACCAAGAGATAGGTTGGATGATGGGAGATATAGCCATTATAGACAAGAAGTATTGCAAATAAGAGATAGAGGCCAAATAGCAATAGGCATTTGCCCTTGTCTTTGTTTTCCATATCAGCATTGGCTAATGACTTGGATTGATCAGGCTTCTTGAAATCAGGAAGCTTGGCCAAGCTATTGAGGAACTGGCGATATTTGAATTCCAGAACAGCCGCTACCACTACACCGACACCAATGCAGATCAGATAGTTGACATCAAAGAGGACAATCAGAACAGCAATCAGTATCGCTACTAAGTAACGATTGGAATAGAGCTTGACCTGATTGACATGGCTTTGGTTTACAACATAGCCTGCTTTGGAAAATGTATCATAGAGGACATAGCGATTACGATCATCCCTATAGATATTATGGCCAGAAAGCACTTTATTTGAAGCCATTTAGAGGCAAGCCTTTCCTTTGCAATATGTCTGCTTGACACTGTAGTCATCTTCAAGAACGACGATATCTGCATCATAGCCGGCAAACAGCTTGCCCTTATGATCATCGAGACCAAGCAGTGTTGCTGGATTGATAGTGCAGGAATTAAGTGCTGAATCAAATGGTACCAATGCCTTTTCAACAAGGTTTCTTAGACCTTCATTGATCTTTAGTGTTGAACCAGCAAGTCCCTTGGTGCTTGTTAGATGTGCTGAACCATCAGGATAGATTTCAATTTCGTTGCCGCCAAAGATGAATTTTTCACCAGCCTTGAAACCTTTGCACATCAAGCCATCAGATACCATGATAGTCTTATCACGACCCTTGGAAGTATAGAGGATATTGAGGGCAGCAGGAGTTGAGTGGTTGCAATCGCAGATGACTTCACCAAAAGTATCTCTGAAACGCATTGAACCACCAACCAGGCCATTATTGCGATGATTGAATGGAGTCATGCCATTGAAAGTATGAGTCATGGACTTGGCACCATTGGCAATTGCCAGCTTGGCTTCATCATAAGTTGCTCCAGAATGGCCCATGCTGACAACAACACCATTTTCTGCACAATACTTAGTAAGCGCAAAGTCCTTGTCAGTTTCGGTTGCCATCGTAATGATCTTGATCAAGCCTTCAGCATCTTCCTGATACTGCTTGAATTCTTCAATAGTTGGGGGAACGATATACTGTTCAGGCTGTGCTCCCTTATAGACCATATCAAGGTAAGGACCTTCAAAGTGAATGCCGAGGATTTCTGCACCCTCATAGCCTTCCCTTACCACTTTGGCAACATTCTTGACAGCATTTGATAATACTTCATGGCTCTGGGTAATAGTAGTTGCCAGAAAACCGGTAACACCTTCACTTACAATATTCTTTGTCCAGTTTCTTAAGCCTTCTTCATTGGCATCATTGGTATCAAAGCCATAAGCACCATGGCAGTGGATATCAATAAAACCTGGAACGATTCGCAAATCCTTGTAATCAACATCGACATCCTTTGCATTATATGGATAGACATTGGTAATCTTTTCATTTTCAATCTCAAGCTGAGCAGCTGTGAATTCACCAGCTAACCAGACTCTTGTACTCTGAATTATCATAATAATTCCTCCTTAAATATAATCTATCACATTGTGTAAGCGTTTTATTTGTACTTTTTGTTAAACAATTTAGACATTTTGTTTTGATTATTGTAATTGAAAGTCTAATTGCTATAATGGGGATGAAGTTAAAAATGCACTGATTATCATATGAATCAATGGGCATTGATCCAATACAGTTTAGAGGAGGAGAAAACGATGATTGGAATTATTGTAAGCGGTCATGGCAACTATGCAACAGGCATTTCAAGCTCTGTCAAATTGATTGCAGGTCTGCCTGAACACTATGAAATGGTTGACTTTGTTCAGGAAGATTCAGTTGAAGATCTTGAAAGAAAGCTCAACGAAGCATTGGACAGATTAAGCGATTGCTCAGGCATCCTATGCTTTACAGACCTTTTAGGCGGTTCTCCATTCAAGACTGCTGTTGAAGTATCATTCAAGAGAACGGAAAAGCCAATGGTTGTCCTGGCAGGTACCAACTTAGGCATGATCATTGAGTGCAGCATGGCTCGCAATTTCATTGATGATGTCCAGATGCTTGCGGATATGGGAGTAAATACTGGCAAGGATCAGGTTTACAAATATGTCTTTACTGTCAAGGAAGAAACTGAAGACGCTGAAGACGGTATCTAAATATAAGTCAAGTGGGAGCGTTAGCTTCCACTTTCACAAATAGGAGGTATGATTATGGAACATGCATTAAAGCAATTAGTAACCAAATACAAGAAGAAAACAGTTGGCATCTATTCCTGCTGTTCAGCTAATGAATTTGTCATTGAAGCAGCATTGGAAAGAGCTAAGGAAACAAATACCCCACTTCTAATTGAAGCAACAGCCAATCAGGTTGACCAATATGGTGGCTATACAGGCATGACACCAAAGGATTTCATGGCATTTGTTGAAAACAAGGCCAAGGAAGCTGGTGTAGATATGAAACAGGTCTATTTAGGTGGTGATCACCTGGGACCGCTGACTTTCACAAAATATGATGAAGAAAAGGCTATGGCTGAGGCATCTGAGCTGATTAGACAATATGTCCTGGCTGGTTTTAGCAAAATCCATATTGATACCAGCATGAAGGTGGCAAGTGATGATCCAAATGTCAGACTAAGTGATGAAATCATTGCTGGCCGTGCTGCTAGATTAGCAAAGGTAGCCCAGGCTGCTTATGCTGAAAGACTCAAGGATTATCCGGAATCAGTAGCACCAATCTATGTTATTGGTTCAGAAGTGCCGATTCCTGGCGGTTCCCAGGATGCTGTTGATACAGGCATTCAGGTAACCAAGGTGGCTGATCTTGACCACACTGTCAAGGCATTTGCCAAAGCCTTTAGTGATAATGCTGTCAATGATGCTTATGAGAATGTCATCGCCATTGTTGTTCAGCCAGGTGTTGAAGAAAAGGATAGTGGCTGTACAGAATATGACAGAAAGAAAGCTGCTGATTTGATGGCAGCCATTGATAACTACAGCAATCTGGTCTATGAAGGGCATTCAACTGACTATCAGACCAAGATCAAATTAAAGGAACTGGTTGAAGATGGCGTTAAGATTCTCAAGGTTGGTCCAGGCTTGACCTTTGCAATGCGTGAAGGACTCTTTGCCCTTTGCAATATTGAAAGAGAACTCTATGCCAATACTGATGTCAAGACCAGCAATCTAATGGAAGTATTGGATAAGAAGATGCTTGAAGATCCTAAGTACTGGCAGAAGCATTATCATGGCACTGATGTTGAAATTGCCCTTAAGAGAAAGTACTCATTCTCAGATCGTTGCCGCTACTATATGCCAACAGCTGAGGTCGAGGAAGCAATCGCTACTCTCTTCAATAACCTGAAGGATGGTGCACCACTTAATCTATTGAGCCAGTTCATGCCAATCCAATATACCAAGGTTAGAGAAGGTGTTCTCAATAATGATCCAAGATCATTAGTCAAAGATCGCATCAAGAACACTATTGATGAATATCTCTATGCTACAAACCAGGGCGAATTGCTCTAGAAGATGAATACAATCCTCCATGGCGGAGGATTGTTTTGGTTTAGGAAAAGCATTGGTTTTGGGCTATCTATATTCGATGGATCATTGCTTGCTTTATTTGCATACATCAACACCATTGACTAGTTTGCCATAACCATATCCCGAATATGTGAAGAATGATGTTGCTAGTGATTGAAAAAAGTTACAGGACTATAAAAGACATGACAACAGGTATATGATAATGAACAATTTATTCAGTAAGATTTGAATCAAATTAAACTGAATAAAAATATAGGAGTAATAATCATGTTTATTACCAGAAGATAGTCAAGCCTCTCCTTCATTCCTATATGGGCGAGGTATTTGAGAAGATGTGCCGTTATCATGTATTGGAAAAAGGCATCAATGGTGATTATGGCAATTTCATTACAAAGGTTGGAAACTGGTGGGGAAATGAGATACTTGTTGATGAGTCAGGAAATAGAAGAGTGAATCCAACTGATATTGATATTGTTGGGCTCTCTGGTTTTGATAAAACTATGGTAATTGGTGAGTGCAAATTCAAAAACGAAAAGACAGGCAAGAGTGCCTTTGATGCACTTTTCAAAAGGGGAAAGCTGATTGAAGGAAAATACAAGATTGTCCGCTATATCATCTACTCGCTAAATGGCTATACAGACTGGTATGAAGACCTTCATGATATCCAATTGGAATTAAATACCATTGATGATCTCTATCAATAGAAAAAGACGAATTTTATCGTCTTTTTTGATGATTGGCTGATAGCTAGTTCTCATAGATCTTCTTGGCATATTCACTAGGAGTGATGCCAAAGCGCTGTGTGAACTTTCTTGAGAAGTAATGGATTGAAGTAAAGCCCAGAATGCTTGAAATCTCCAGGACTGAATACTTCTGGGTCTTGATCAGTTCCTTGCTACGCTTGAGCTTCAATTCGTTGATGTAATGCTTTGGTGAAGATTTGAGATTATCCTTGAATAAGCTCTGCAAGGTGGTTCTTGAGATGGAGAAGGCATCACAGACCTGTTTGATAGGAAGTGGATCATAGATGTGGTTGTGGATAAAGGCTACAATTTCTTCAAGCATCTTATCGCCAGCAAACTGGCTGATCTGGGATATTGGCTTCGGATGGTTCTTTTCTTCATCATATTGCAAAAGCTTGATGAGGATGAATTTGAGAATGGTCACTAGCAAATCATTGGTAAAAGGCAGGTCACTATCGGTATTGTTTGATAACTGCTCAATCATATTAGCTATTTCCTTGGAACAGCTAAAGACGCGGTTGAGAATGGAATCATTAAGGCCATCAGCCTCAAAGATGACAGTCAGATAGCTGCAGGAATCTTCGCCAGAGACGCTTTGGGTATGGAACTGCCCTGGACCATAAATGCAAAGGTTCTGGGAAGTCAGGACATATTCCTTGCCATCAATATGGGTGATAAGCTTGCCAGTATCAACATAGGTCAATTCATAATAGCTATGAACTTCACCATCAAAGACATAATATGGGCCTTTGACAACATAATAGAGGGCGATGATTCTTGGTATAGCCAGTTCAGGCTCGATATCCTTTAGGACATATGGTGTCTTGACCTCTGTTGTTTTCCGCTTGGTATCTGCCGGCTTATAGAAAGTGCATTCTATTTCATCATCCATTGGCACTATAGCAAAAAGGACATCTTTGTTGATTCTGGTATTGCCATGAATGGCGAATTCATGAAAACCGTCATCATCATAGATAACAATCATGCCCATGCCCCGATCAATTGATAAATAGGTATTCTGATCAAAGCTATAGACTTCAGTGATGGTTTTGGTATTGATGATATGTTTCTGCTTTATGAGACTGGGGTCATCCTTGAAGGAGTTGCTTGGACAGCCGTTCTTTAAAAAATAGGCACTGGTGGTTTTCTTGAACATCTTGACCTCCTAGAGGATGAGTCTTTGCCTGTTGCCTGCTGCAGATATGACAACTAACGAATTGTACAAACAAATCCTCTATTATTATAAATTTATGTTGTTTAGTTAAAAACATTATAAAACAATTGAAGGAATATGTTAAATTATGTGATTATTTGGGTAAACATTTGTGACTTTTGAAATTATATGTTTTTTTAAAGACTTATATGTTCGTTTCTTTTTGCGATTATATTAAAAAATGCTTTGCTGAATTCAAATGATTAAAAACCATTTTTAAGAGATCAATGAAGTAAGCGCATACATTTTTAACCGATTCTAGTAAAAAAATAGAAAAATTGTTGAAAAATACAAATAGTGCAACAAAAAAACTAAATAATAGAAAAAGGGTATATACTAGAATTAATAACAAGGAAAGCGTTTTCGTTTTTCCTGGAGGGAAGGAGATAATATGCCAAATATTGTTCTTACAAGAATTGACAACCGTTTAATTCATGGCCAGGTTGCTACTCAGTGGAGTGGTGCAATTGGAATCAATCTGATTCTCGTGGCTAATGATGACGTTGCGTCAAATCCAATGAGACAGGGCCTAATGGATATGGCTGCTCCAAGTTACGCTTCTACACGTTACTGGACAATTGAAAAGACAATCAACACTATCCATAAGGCAAGCCCAGCTCAGAAGATCTTCATCATTGCGGATAATCCTCAGGATGTCCTCAAGCTAGTAGAGGGAGGCGTACCTATCACTAAGCTGAATGTCGGCAATATGCACATGTCAGAAGGCAAGAGACAGGTCGCAACTAGTGTTGCAGTTGATGATGCAGATATCGAAGCTTTCACTAAGCTAAGAGATCTTGGAGTAGAGGTCTTCATTCAGCGTGTTCCAGATATTGCCAAGGAAGACGCTAGTGTCCTGTTTAAAAAATAAAATCAAATAATCAAGAAAGGGAAAATTTACAATGCAAGTTGTATTATTAGCAATCGTTACATTTATTTTTGCGATTGACCAGTTCTCTTTAACTGAATTATTGTACCGTCCAATCATCGCTTGTCCAATTATCGGTCTAATCTTAGGTGATATGAAGACAGGCCTTGCTGTTGGTGGTACTTATGAGTTAATGATGATTGGTAACATGCCAGTTGGTGGTGCTCAGCCTCCAAATGCCGTATTAGGTGGCATCGTTGCCATGGTCTTCGCTGTTAAGTCAGGTTTCAGCGTTGAAGAAGCTCTAGGTGCTTCTGTAATCTTCGCTATCTTCGGTCAGTATGTTGTTACATTGACATTCACAGTTATGTCAGGCTTCATGGCTAAGGCTGATAAGGCTGCTGAAGAAGCAAATCCTGCTGGTATCGCTACTGTCAACTATATCTCAATGGCTATCCTTGGTGGTTTATTTGCAGTATTAGCAGTTCTTGCTTATGTTGGTGGTACAGCTATGGCTGGTCCATTACAGGCTTTCTCTGATAAGTTCAGCTGGGTAATGGGCGGTCTTGGTGCAGCTGGTGGTATGATGAGATATGTCGGTTTCGCTATCTTATTGAAGATAATGCTTGCTGGTGACATGTGGGGTATCTACCTTGCTGGTTTCGCTGCTGCAGCTATTCTTGGTAACATCCCAGCTACAAGCGGTGCAACATTATTGTTAGTTGCATTCATCGGTGTTGCTATTGCTATCTATGACTTCAACATGAACGTCAAGATTGCAAACAATGCAGGAAACGGAGGTATGAGTGATGGCATCTAATGCTACAGTTTATAGAGATTTAACTCCTGCTCAGCCACTTGACAAAGCCACTTTAAATAAGATGGTCTGGAAGTCAACAATGTTACAGGCATCATTCAACTATGAAAGAATGCAGGCTGCAGGCTGGTTATGGGGTATCCTTCCAGGTTTACAGAAGATCCATACAAACAAAGAAGACTTAAGTGCTTCAATGTCTCATAACCTTGAATTCTTCAATACTCACCCATTCCTTGTAACATTTGTTATGGGTATCGTATTATCACTTGAACAGCAGAAGGCTGATATCAATACAATCCGTGCGGTAAGAGTTGCTGCTATGGGTCCTTTAGGTGGTATTGGTGATGCATTATTCTGGTTCACACTAGTTCCAATCACAGCTGGTATTACTGCTAATATGGCTATTAGCGGAAGCTTAGCTGGTCCAATTCTTTACTTCATCATTACATTTGGTGTCCAGATGGCTCTTCGTTACTTCTTCATGTACTGGTCATACAACTTAGGTACAAAGGCTATTACATTATTAACTAAGAGCGCTAAGGAATTCACACATGCTGCTTCTATGCTTGGTGTATTCGTCGTTGGTGCATTAACTTGCAACTACGGTGCTACTACATTAGGCATGGTAATTCCAAATGGTGAAAAGCCAATTGATGTCCAGGCTCTATTAGATGGTATTTTACCAGCATTGCTTCCATTGGGTTTGACTATGCTTTGCTACTTCTTGATCAAGAAGAAGGGCTGGTCACCAATCAAGTGTATCCTATTATTCATTGTTATCGGTATTATCGGATGCGCGATCGGAATCTGGTCTGGTTCATACACACCACTAATTCCAGTTCCTTGGCACTAATAGCTGATTAATTTCACTATTATCCAAATTACTCTTCTGAACTTCAAAACGCGCTTCCCTCGGCGCGTTTTATATTAATGGGAGATTATCATGAAACTATTTATTGCACTATGTATAAGTGGCATTGTGATTTATTTTGCATATGGTTATTTCAACAAGCGCTTATACTATATCCTGCTTTCACTGCTTTATCGTGAAAACAAGCCCCAGGAATTTCTGGATAAGCTGGATACAACATATGCCAAGCTCATGTTCAATAAGAACATCCGGCTGCTGATGAGCATTGATGCTTATCTGACACTTGATAGGAAAGAAGAGCTTGATCAGGTCTTTGCAACACTGAATAAGGCATCTATCAAGAAGACTGACAAATATCTGGTCTACCAGAAGGAAGTCATCTTCTATGCTGACCATCATGAGGAAGAAAAGGCCCGAGCAGCTTTTGCGGCCATGAAGGAACTGCTAGCTGGTTTTAATAAGAACCGTGAAAAGTATGAAAACCTTTATGATGAATGCAAATATGTTGTAGCTATCAAATTGGATAAGGACGGCCAATATGCTGAAGAATTATCAAAAAAAGCCAGGGAGACTACTCTGGATGTAGCAAAAGGCATGTATTTCTTCAAAGCCAGCCAGTCATATCTTCTCAGGGGTGAAAACAAGATGTGCAAGAATCGTCTGGAAGATGCTTATGGCTATCTCAAGGATACCAACTATGGTCCAATCATTGATGAAATCATGACTAAGGGCGAATATGAAAAGATCCTTGATCTTTCAATTTAGAAGGGTATGGATATTTTAGACAGCTGCCTCTTCTTTGATGTCGATGATACCCTCTATCGTCGATTGGATTCCTTTATCAAGGCTTGCCAAAAGACACTTCCCAAAGACTTTGAACTTGATTATGAGGAATTGTATCTAAGAAGAAGCTATTATTCAGAATATTATCTTGAAGAGTATCATCTAGGCAGGATCAATCTTGAAGAAATGTATGATCTAAGGTTAAACAAGTCCTTAGGTCATTATGGCTATCAGGTTGATCATCAGACGGCCCTTGAATTTGAAAAGCAGTATCGCTATTTCCAGGACCATGTGGAATTATCTGCCTCCTATCAGGAGTTATTATCCAAGCTTAAAGCAAAGGATATCAAGATGGGGATCATCTCTAATGGTGTCGCTGAACATCAAAGGAAAAAGCTCGAATCCTTGGGCATTGAAAGATGGATACCTAAGGAGTATTGGGTCATCTCAGGAGATCTTAATATCAAAAAGCCGGATATCAGAATCTTTGACTATGCCGCTAAGCTTCTTGGCGCTGATAATGGCAATTGTCTGATGGTTGGTGATAATAAGGATAGCGATATCTTAGGGGCAAATAATGCCAATTTCAAGGCTATTTGGCTTAATCATAAGAACGAAGAGGAAAATGGCATTGAGGCTTTGGCAATTGTCCATAATGAAGATGAATTGATTGAACTATTAACCAAGCTTTATCTCCTGTAGCTTTCTCTTAGTATATAATCTAAAGGGGAAAAGGAAGGGTTATGAGTTACAAGCATATTATCTTTGATGTCGATGGTACACTGCTTGATAGTGAAAAAGCGACAATTACTGCTTTGCAGGAAACGATCAGGGAACTGAAAAACAAAGAGGTTCCTTATGAAGATCTAAAATTTACATATGGCATCCCAGGTTTTACCGGTTTAGCAAAACTGGGCTTTGAAAATACTGATGAGGCATTGCTTGTTTGGAACAAATATATTGCTAAGAACAAGTGGATGGTTGATTGGTTCAAAGGACTAAAGGATGTCGTTGTTGAACTAGGGAAAAGAGGATATGAGTTAGGGATTGTCACTTCCAGGGTTGATTTTGAACTGGAAGCAGACGCCAAAATCTTTGACTTCTATCAGTACTTCAGGATTATGGTCAATAGCTGTGATACTTCAAGGCATAAGCCTTATGGTGATCCTTTGATCAAATATCTTGAGCTGGCAAACATCAAGAAAGAGGAAGCCCTTTATCTTGGCGATACAGAATATGACTATCTGTGTGCCAGGAATGCTGGCGTGGATTTTCTCCATGCCAAATGGGGTTCTTACCTGGTACTGGATGGGGCTAGGACCGTTGATCATCCAGAAGATTTGCTTGAAATATTGAAATAGTCTGCCAAAAGCATATTGGCATCGTAATAATGTTTAATAGTAGGAGGAATAAAACAATGGTATTAAACAGAGAAATGGAATACTGGCAGTCACATGACGCAGTATATACTGCAACAGAAATTGAGCAGCAGCCAAAGACATGGAGAAAGTCACTGGAAATTGTTGAAACAAGAAAAGATGAAATCAATGCTTTCCTTGATAACTTCTTCTCAGTAGAAGATCATGAAGTAATTCTTACTGGTGCTGGTACTAGTGAATTTGTTGGAAACTCATTACTTCCATTCATGAACACCATTCTTAACTACAAGGTTAAGTCATACGCAACAACTGATATCGTTGCCAGCCCTGCGAGTTATCTGAATGAAAACAGAAGAACTCTTCTGATTTCTTATGGCAGAAGTGGCAATTCTCCTGAATCAGTAGCTGCTGTCAAGGTTGCAAATGAGCATTGCAAGGATATCTGGCATATCTTCGTTACTTGCAATAAGGAAGGTGAACTAAGCATTTATGGTCAGGATAAGGACAACTGCCTGGTTATCAATCTTCCTGATGAGACTTGTGATAAGGCGTTCGCAATGACTTCATCTTTCTCTTCAATGTATGTATCATGTGCAGCATTGATGATGCAGTACAAGGGCCTTTCACTTGACAAGTTCCGTGTTGTCGCTGACAAGGTTGAAGCATTCCTGGCTAAAAGAGCAGCTGATGTTGAAGCAATCGTCAATGCCTTCGACTATGGACGTGTTGACTACCTTGGCAGCAATGTCATGAAGGGTGTTTCTCAGGAAATCGCTCTTAAGACCTGCGAACTGACAGCTGGCAATGTCATGACTACTTATGACTCAAGCATGGGCTTCAGACATGGTCCTAAGTCAGTAGTCAAGGAAAATTCTCTGAATGTTGTTGGCTTATCTGATGATCCATATACTCGCCAGTATGATGTTGATATTGTCAAGGAAATCAATGGTGAAGGCAAGGGCAAACTTGTTGTCATCTCTGGTGATGATGACTGTGATGTTGAAGCAAATTCCGATTACTTCTTCTCATTTAAGAATGGCGTTAAGCTTGAAAGCTTATACTTAGGTCTTGAATATGCAGTAGTCGGCCAGCTATTGGCCCTTTACAAGTCAATCCATGGTGGCAATACTCCTGATAACCCATGCTCAACAGGCCAGGTCAGCCGTGTTGTCCATGGTGTATCAATCCATGAATATAAGAAGTAATTAGCAATTACGCACAAAAAAAAGACACCCTCTTTGTAACACGCGGTGTTCATAAGACAGTTACAGCCACAGCAGTATGCACTACTGTGGCTGTAACTGTATCTTATCCTGCTATCTGATGATATGGAATCAAACAGACCTGCAAATCGTAATTTGACGAGGGATGAAGTGTAAAAAT
>JAQXQU010000065.1 GCA_029101345.1 Erysipelotrichaceae bacterium
AACTGTTGCATCAGATTAAAGCTGTTGACCCATATTCTAATCTTCTTCATTAGCCTAAACGATAACCGAATCCATAAATGGTCTGAATATTAATAAGTGGAAGCTTCTTGCGCAGACGTCGCATTGTATCATCGACAACACGGTCAGAACCATAGAAATTGTCATCCCAGACCTTTTCCAGAATCTGTTCGCGCAAAAATGCAGTGCCGCGGTTTTTGACAAAGAGCATCAGAAGATCAAACTCCTTGGTTGTTAAATCAATCTGCTTGCCTTCAAAGTAGACAGTGCGCTGGTTGCTGTCAATTTCATAGCCATCAACCATAATCTTGTTGTCATCCTTGTAGACACGCTTGATGATATTATTGACACGCAAAACAAGTTCTTTTGGCGAAAACGGCTTGGTGATATAGTCATCACTGCCTTTTTCCAAACCAATGATGCGGTCAAATTCCTTGTCACGAGCAGACATGAAGATTACCGGGACATTGGCATTGTGGTTCCTGATCTCTTCAATCAGATCAAAACCCGATTTATCATCCAGCATGATATCAAGTATCCATAAGTCAACATAATCATCCAGATGTGAATAAGCCTCATCAAAAGTCAGATATGAATAGACAGTATATCCTTCCTTCTCCAGATATCTCTTTACTAATTCGTTGAGATCCTTTTCATCTTCAACTATATTGATGATCTTTTTCATAGTCGCTATTCCGATTCCTCTTCAATAACTACGTCTTCTTCCTTGTCTTCAATGTGTTCGACCTTATAGACAAGCTCCTTCTCCAATTCATATTCCTCTTTGCTGATAAGTCCCAGTTCAAGCTTGTCATTCAATCTGCAGATGTCACGCTCAACAATCAGTTCCTTAAGCTTTTCCGTCATTTCATCAACATATTTCTTGCTAGATGCTATTTCCAAAATGCAATCAACCGTGACAATTGACAGTTTGCCAATGCCAAGCAATGTATGTTTTTCATACTTCAGGATGTCTTTGATTTCAATATCCTTGAAGATGCATTCAGAAAACATGGCAAAACAGAAGATGACTCGGCGGTCAGTAATGACAAATGGACCATGATAAGGATCCATAATATCAGGCTTTGTGGAAATGGCCAGGTTTCTTCCACCCCTGATCTGTCCATCACAATTAGCAGCCCACAAAGGTGTTTCACCCTCCTGAATGCCTTGTTCCACAAGCTTGATTGCCTTGTTCCAAAATAAGGATCTCGTTGAGGTCTTATTGATCAATTCCTTGACTTTCATTATGCAAATCCTAGGCAGCGTAGCCCTTTTCCTTGATTAGATCGATGACTTCATAGACATGTTTTCGGCAGATATCATCATTTTCTGCTTCAACCATTACTCTGATCAGTGGTTCAGTACCGGAAGGTCTGACAAGAATACGGCCATTCCCTTCAAGCTGCTTGCCGATTTCATCAATCCTGACATTGATTTCATCATCATTTAAGACGATTGTCTTATCTTTGACTTTGACATTGACCAGAAGCTGTGGATAGATATGCAGTTCCTTGACCGCATCCTTCAAGGAGCAGTTTTGCTCTGATAAGGCACTTAAGACCATTAATGCCGTCTTTAGTCCATCACCGAAATAGGCATCATGGGAACAGATGATATGGCCTGACTGCTCACCACCAATGCAGAAGCCATTATCAACCATGCAATCAACAACATTCTTATCCCCTACTGGTGTTACAGCATAGGAAATGCCACAGTTATCCAAAGCCTTATAGAGACCAATATTTGACATGACGGTTGTGACCAGAGTGTTGTTTAAAAGCATGCCATGGTTCTTAAGATGCTTGGATAGGAGGTACATCAGCTGATCGCCTTCAACATTATCGCCATTCTCATCTACAAATAATACACGGTCAGCATCGCCATCAAAGGCAAAGCCTAGATCATAGCTGCCATTTTTGACTGTATCCTTCAGCATCTTCAAATGAGTTGAACCACAATCACGATTAATATTGGTACCATCTGGTGAATCATTGATATAAGTAACATCAAGATTCATGCTGCCAAGAACTTCTTTGGCTGTATAGCAATTGGAGCCATTAGCCAAATCAACACAGATCTTCATGCCCAAGAGGTCAAGAGGATAGATTTCCCTTAGCCACTTCTGATATTCGGCAATGCCCTGCTTGTATTCGATGATCTTGCCAATAGCACTATTGGTGCAATATGGAATGCCTTCTGGCTTATCAATATAGTCTTCTATCAGGCCTTCAACATCTTCACCGATCTTGAGACCATCATTGCCGAAGATCTTGATGCCATTATCATAATAAGGATTATGTGAGGCAGAAATCATGACGCCACAGGAAAACTTGTGAACCATCGTCAAATAAGCCAAGCAAGGTGTTGAACAATAGCCAACAAGATAGACATCTGCACCCGAAGCACTCAGTCCTGCTGCCAGCATGCTTTCATACATTGATGATGAAAGGCGGGTATCTTTGCCAATAAAGACCTTGGCCTTGTCCTCGGCATCATAATAGGAGCCAACAAAGCGTCCTACCTTATAGGCAGTGCTTAGTGCCAGTGTTTCATTGGCCTTGCCTCTAATGCCGTCTGTTCCAAAATATCTTCCCATAATAATCTCCTAATTCTGAACTAATGTGATATTTATATAGGTTGCATCCATCGATAGATTGATAAATGGATTAGCACTTGATTCAACATGCAATGGAAGTGAGTAGCTTCCTGGTTCATTGCATTCTGCAACATCAATATAGACCACAATGTCATCCGCTGTAATGTTTGCAATATTATCTGCAGAACCGATGACTGTGACATTGACAGAAGTCAAATCGACATTGCTTGCACCATAACCCTTGGTGTTGTTGCGATAGACAATTGGAATGTTTTCGAAGACCTTGATTTCAGCAGCTGCCAGCTTGACTCCTAAATTGACCATTGTTACATCAGAGGATGATACGCCACTAGGCAAAGTAACAGGTGTAGCAATATCCGTATTTGATCCAACTGTTGATAGGTCAAGAGCTACTGTAATCTCATTGATTCTGCTTAAGACATCTTCACTAGCATAGATTTCCGTTGTCTGATGATCCATTGTTACAGTATCAATAGCCAGTCCTGATTGCAGTTCTCCAGTAAGTACCAGATTGATTGGAACTGTCTTATGAGGTGATGAAAGCTTGACATGAACAGTAACGCTGCTTGGCACGATTTCAGCATTGATGACCTGCCCATATTTGTCATAAGCAACAAGCTGCGCTTCAACATCAAAGTCGGAAGTCTGGCCACCAACATCAATCAAAGCCTTGACTAAGGCAATGGAATTCAGGGTATCCTGGGAAGCCCGGATGTTGATCTTGCTGCCAGAAGAGAATTCTGGTGTACCAAGGATGTATTTCTTGTCCAGGGAATTCTGATTAATGAAATCATAAGACAAATCAAATTGCATTGTTGTCTTCTTCTTCAAGGTTACCTGGACTTCATTTGGTGTCACTTTGGCTGAAACGCTGTCTCCATAGCCAACAGCAGTTACCTTGACTAGATGTGTACCTTCTGTATAACCTTCAAGATTGATTGAACAATAGCCTGATTTGGTTGAGGCATTGTTGACATTAGCTGCATCACCTGTCAAAACAACTTCACAAGCATTTGGAATGCCAGCTACTTCAAAGCTTTCAGAATTGTATCTTGTTGAAACTGGAACATTGCTTAAGGTTATGGAACTTGATAGTGATGAGGAAATTGACTTGGTGTCAACATTGACTGAAACATAACAGAAGACTGCCAGCAATAAGGCAAAGATTGCGGTATAGCGCTGATTGAAGAAGATGCCATCGATGAATCCGGAAAACCAGCGGAAGATTCTGGTAAAGAAATCCGCAAATCCTTCATATATGGTCATCTTGTTCTGATTTTCTCTAGCAATTTTCTGAGCCTGCTGAAGCTTCTTGGAGGAGTTGGGATTCTTGTTCTTATCTGCCATCTTGATCACTCTCCCCTTCCTTATTCATAAACCGATAATCAGTGATTTCATCCGCAAAAGAACCTTCATCAATGATTTCGGCTTCTATGAGGGAATCATCACTTTCCTTTTCCATTGCTTTTTCTTCAGGATTGCTGTTTTCGACGCCAATATTCATTGCAGCACTTTCAAGCGTATTGTCAGCTATCTCAATAGCTGCAGCATCAGTTGCTTCTTCAATAATGGAGGGACTTTCAGACTTGCCCTTATCCTGCTTGTCCTTGTTTTCATATTTGAAGCGGTTATTGAATGGAACTTTCATATCCGGTTCCCTGTTCTTCTCATTCTTGTTTGATGGTTGCTTGGCAAAGAATGAGAAGATGCCCTTGGTTGGCTGTTTTTCATCAGTAGCGATGACAATTTCGGTTTCATCATCAATCAGCAGGCTGTTTCGCTGCTTTGACTGCTTGGCAATTTCGACATTATCACCACAGATGACTCTTCTTAGGTAATCCCTTAGCTGTTTATCATCAACTGAGAAGATCTTTCCTCTTTCGGCAATGGAAATAGCTGATGTCTCTTCAGAAACAACAATAGTCAAGGCATCGGATACTTCAGAAATGCCTAAAGCTGCACGATGTCTAGCACCATAGCGTGATGATAGATTAAGTGAAGTTGGTGGAAAATAGGCTGATGCACATGCAACCTTATTACCCTGAATGATGACAGCGCCATCATGCAAAGGTGTTGTCGTCATGAAGATCGAACAAAGCAGTTCCTTGGAAACCTGGCCATTGACTTCAATGCCGGTCTTGATATAATCCTGCATTGATTGTGATTGTTCAATGGAAATAAGGGCACCAGTCCTGTTCTTTGATAAAGTAATCGTTGCCTCATAAAGAGTATCAACTAGCATCTCCCTTTCATTTGCCAATAGGGAATTGATCTTGGAGAAGGCATTGGTCTTGCCAATTCTTTCCAGAAGTCCTCTGATTTCTGGCTGGAAGACGATTATTGCCGCTAAGAAACCCCAGTTGATCAAAAGACTTGAGAAATAGGCCAAGGTATTAAGTCCCAGCAGATTGGCAAGTCCGTTGGCTACAAGAATGATGGCAATACCCTTGAATATCTGCATTGTCCGGGAATTGTTACGAACAAATTTTATAGCTAAATATAATAAGATCCACATGACAGAGATGTCCATGAGGATTCTGAAGATTACCCATATATTCTGAAGGGTGAGATTAATATTATAATCTGTCACAAATTAATCCTCCTAATCCATGTAATTATATCACATAATCATATGGTCAACCAATGTGCCGCAAGTAACGCTTCCCTTTGTGATTTAAGACAAGTAAGTGTAGAATAGACAATATGAACAGCAATATTATTGAAATCAACCATAAAGACAAAAAGATCTATCTTGTCAAAACTGCCCATATCTCCAGAAATTCCATTGAAGATGTCAGAAGCTGTGTTGAAGAAGTCAATCCTGATGCCATTGCCATTGAGCTTGATGAAGAACGTTATCAGAGCCTTTCCAACAATGAAGCTTGGCGTGAGATGGATATCATCAAAGTCATCAAGGATAACAAGGTGGGTTTTCTCTTAGTTAATACTATTCTGGCTTCCTTTCAAAAAAGAATGGCCAAATCAATGGATAGCAGTTCAGGCGGCGAGATGCTTGAGGGCATTAGACTTGCCAAGGAAAAGGGGCTTGAACTAGTCTTGGCTGACCGCTCTGTCAAGACAACTTTCTCTAGAATCTGGCATTCCCTGGGACTGATGGAAAAAGCCAAGCTATTAGCAACAGTCATCGGTTCCATCTTTGAAGATGAGGAAATCTCTGAAGAAGAACTGCAATCATTGAAGGAAGCCGATGCTTTGGAAGCAGCATTAAACGAAGTCGGCAAGCAATTCCCTAATGTCAAAAAAGTTCTGGTTGATGAAAGAGATGCCTATCTTTCCCAGAAAATCAAAAGTGCCAAAGGCAAGAAGGTTGTAGCAATCATTGGTGCTGCCCATTGTGCAGGCATCATCAGAAATCTTGATAATGATATCAATACCGCTGAACTTGACAAAGTCGTCAAGAAAAAGGGGTTTGGTTCCATTATCAAATGGCTAATCCCTGCCCTTGTCATCTTCATGGTAGCTTATACCCTATTCAAAAACCGTGATATGGGGTTTGAACAGATCAGGCTTTGGCTGCTATGGAACGGTTCTCTAAGTGCAATAGGTACACTTTTGGCTGGTGGCCATATCCTTTCAATCATCACCGCTTTCATTGCTGCACCAATCACCTCGCTTAATCCTCTGATGGCAGCTGGCTGGTTTGCTGGCATAGTTGAAGCAATGGTCAGAAAGCCTAAAGTCAAGGACTTTGAAGATCTTTCTGAAGACACAAGCACAATAAAAGGATTCTGGAAAAATGGTGTTACCAGAATCCTTCTAGTAGTAATCTTCGCCAATGTCTTTTCGACAATTGGCACCTTCATCTCAGGACTTGGAATCTTCAAATCCTTCCTCAATATCATTTAAAGCGCGGAGTCAGGCAGTAATGCTCGGCTCCTTTTTTGTATTTGCGAGCTACACGATCAGATATCAAAGAAATGATTTCATAGCTGATTGTATCAAGCTCCTTCGCCCTTTCATCAAGACTGATATGATTGCCAAAGAACTCAACCTTGGCATATAGACCATGGTAGTTCTTTGTCAAGACCATCAGCTGGTCCATGCAGACAGAACCAACAATCCGGCCCTTTTCATTTTCAACATAAACTTCCTTATCACGATTAGCCCTTAGCCAGCCATCGGCATAGCCAAGTGGCAATGTCAGAATATAACCATCACCATCGCTTGTATAATGGCGACCATAGGATACCGTCTCACCAGCACTAAGCTTCTTGACACAAGTGACATGACTATAAAGGGACATGACATTTCTCAAGCCAATATCATAGGTACTATGGCCAAGAAGTCCCAAGCCAATCCGCACATGGGTGCAGAAATTGTCATTGATGATAATGGAACCATCAGTAGCTGACATATGGATATATTTGAAATCGTGGGATAGGGACAAGACAGTCCGCTTGAATAGGGAATATTGTTTATGAGCAAAGTCTTGATCTCCATCTGCTGTTGCAAAATGGGACATGACGCCTTCAACTATAGCACCATGCTTAATCAGATAATCCAAAGCCTCCTCTGCTTCCTCTGGCTTTACTCCTAATCTATTCATGCCAGTATTGAGCTTCAGATGACATTTGACACCAGATAATTCATCGCCGCAATGAGTAAGATAATTCATTGAAACAGTGACAATGCTAAGATTATTGTCCCTAATGATGTCAAAATAGTCCTTGTCACAAAAACCCAACAGGAGTATTTCCTGCTTAAAGCCGGCTTTCCTTAGTTCCAGTGCCTCTTCCAAGGATGAAACGCCAAAAATCTCTGTTCCTTCCTCTTGCAAAACCTTGGCAATTTCAACAGCTCCTGCTCCATAGGCATTGGCTTTGACAATGCCAATCAATTTCAATCCTGTACGTTTTCTAAAGACATTTATGTTATAACGATAGGCATCTAGGTCTATCTCCAGATATGTTTTTCTTTTCATATTATTTACTAAATCATTTTATCACATATTTGTTGACAAACATAAATTTCCCATGATATATTAATTAAGCGTTGAAGGACGGAGGTTTAGCTCAGTTGGGAGAGCATCTGCCTTACAAGCAGAGGGTCAGCGGTTCGAGCCCGTTAACCTCCACCATGTGCCGACCTAGCTCAATTGGCAGAGCAACTGATTTGTAATCAGTAGGTTACGGGTTCAATTCCTGTGGTCGGCACCATTTTTTTATTTCTAAGCCTATTGCCTTGCAATAGGTTTTTTGTTTTTACCATATGCCTATCCTTGAATGCTGGTGTTATTAGGCTTTTAATCACCATCTTATATATATTTGCAAATAATGGACTACCAAAAAGACAGCCTTAGCTGTCTTATTTCTTATTTCTTGCCAAGCAATTCCTTTTCCATTCTGGCGATATTCTTTGCCATATTGGACCTGGTTCTTCCAACATTCCAGATAGCTGAGAGCTTCATCTTAAGATCATCAGTTCTCAGATCTTCCTCATAGGTATCTTCAACAACATCATCCTTGATCGGTCTTAGGGAATGGCTTGTAAATTGGGTTCCCTTGTCAGTTGTAACCGAGACAACCAGCAATTCAGGATAAGTCATCTCTTCAATCGTAAAGATGGTTTCAACCTTTTCCTTGCCCTTATAGAAGGTTTTTCTGGTCTTGAAACCTTTGACTAGTTCTTCCTTTTTGATCGCTCCTGACATATTCTTGCGCAATTCTCTTAAAACCATTTCTACTAGATATTTGTAGTAGGTTTCAGCACTGACGCGTATTCTTCTTGTAATAATCATCTTTTTACCTGCATTCTTCTGGATAGCCGACATTCCATGACTTGCGAAGATTAGTCATGATCTTCATAACATCATAGGAATAATCCAAATGCAGAACATTGCTATCACCAGCTACAGCCTTTTCCATATCAATGGTCTCATACACAAGGAAATCATCAGATATGCCAGCTTCAACAATTTCCTTATGGCCGTCTTCCGTATAAGTTATTTCAGCTCTTTGGCCACGATTATAGTCATAGATCTCAATAAAGCCTGAATCAAAGCAGACAGTGCCTCTTTTTGGCTGTTTGCAATGAAGCGATAGACTGACACTAGCCAATTCGTCCTGACTGTTTTTTAGGGTAATTGTTGCCCTTTCATCAACACCGGTTGGTGATAATACAACATTTGATGCAAAGATTTCCGGAGCCGAGGACATGAAATAGCGCACAAAGGCCAAAGCATATACACCAATATCAAGCATAGCTCCACCTGCCAATTCCCTTGAGAAGAAGCGGTTGGTCATATCATATTCCTTATAGGAACCAAAGCTGACATTGATCAGTTGCAGTTTTCCCAATTTTCCTGAAGCAATGACCTTGTCTAGCTCCTGATATAAAGGCATATGGTATAAGGACATGGCTTCACCAAATACAACACCATTCTCCTTGGCCAAGGACATTGCTTCCTCAAGCTCTGCTGTATTCAAAGTTACAGACTTTTCACAGAAGCAGTGCTTCTTGGCTTTTAGAGCCTTTCTGATGAATTCAATATGCTTGTTATGTGGAGTGGAGATATAAATGATATCAACTTCTGGATCTTGAAAGACATCATCAATTTTATCATAGACCTTTTCAATGCCATATTTTATAGCAAATTCTACTGCTTTGCTGTGAGTACGATTAGCAATGGAATATAGTTTTGTGCCTCTTTTTTCAAGAGCCTGAGCCAATAGATTGGCAATGACACCACAACCTAATGATGCCCATTTGTAGTTTTTCATAGCAGTCTCCTTTTTTAAAAAGCCACCTTTAAAGGGTGGCTTTGATTGATTTAATGCTAGAACTGAGCCATCATTGAAGCTGCCATTGTCTTAAGGATGATGCAACAAGAAGTTGCTCCAGCATCAAGGAAGCCCTTTGATCTTTCGCCAAGACGAGCAGCACGGCCAATCTTAGCAACCATATTTCTGGTGTTCTCCTTACCAGTTTCAGCACCATCACTCATTGCCTGCAGACAATCCTTGAATGACTTGCCAGCTTCCAGAGCACTCTTGAATGCTTCCTTGGCTGGATGAATAGTATCAACCAGAGTCTTATCGCCAAGCTGAGCACCAGCCAATTCCATTAAGGCCTGAGTAGCATTTTCCAAACCTGCAAGGAAAGTATTGGCATCAATTTCATCAACTTTCAAGGCCTTGCTGAGCTTTGAGAACATTGTGCCATAGATTGGTCCCATTGAACCGCCAATATCCATAACTAATGTTCTGCCAAGGATCTTCAAAGCATCAGAGAACATCATTGATTCTTCAATGCGTTCCTTTGCCATTAGGAAGCCCTTGTTCATATTGACACCGTGGTCACCATCACCTGTTGCTCCATCAATTTCAGATAGATAAGCAGCATTTGCGTGAATCTGTTCAATTATATCCAAAACAATTTTGGCATTCTGTGCATTAGCAATTGTATCCATATTCCCTACTTTCCAAACTGAGTCAAGCCCATAGAAACACATTCAGTATCAATGCATTCCTTTAGTTCATCGTCAAGCTTCATAACTGTCAAAGTAACACCATTCATTTCCAAAGAAGTGAAATAGTTTCCAACATATGACTTATAGATACTGATACCGGCAGCTGAAAGGTTCTTTTCAACTTCATCAAAGAAGATGTACTGTTCCATAACTGGAGTAGCACCTAAGCCGGAAACCAGAACAACAACTTCATCACCACTGACAAAAGGCACATCAGAGATGACCATGTTAGTCATTTCCTTAGCAATTTCTTCAGCAGTACCTAGCTTTTCAACCTTGACGCCAGGTTCGCCATGATGACCAATGCCAAATTCCATTGTGCCATCTTCGATCTGGAAGTTAGGCTTGCCATTAGCTGGAATTGTACATGGACCGAGGCCAACACCAACTGAACGTGTATTGTCAATGGCCTTCTGAGCAGCAGCAATGACTTCATCAAGGCTAGCACCCATAGCAGCCTTGGCACCACCGACCTTCCACATCAGGATTTCACCAGCAACACCACGTCTTTTCTTGATTTCATCCTTGCTAGCAGAAGCGACATCATCATTAGCCACAACAGTCTTGACTTCGATATCATCATCTTCGGCCAGTTCCATTGCCATCTTGACATTCATATTATCACCAGCATAGTTGCCATATAGTACAGCAACACCCATGCCCTGATCTACTTCACGAATGCAGTCATAGAAAGATTTGGCAGTAGGAGAGGAGAAGATTTCACC
Source organism: Erysipelotrichaceae bacterium (assembly GCA_029101345.1). Taxonomy (GTDB): domain Bacteria; phylum Bacillota_I; class Bacilli_A; order Erysipelotrichales; family Erysipelotrichaceae; genus Colivicinus. The sequence goes on from JAQXQU010000065.1 coordinate 10,853, forward strand.
AACAGCTACAGCATCAACCATGTTTTTACCACAATAACCGATGAAAGCTGGCTTATGGCCTGAACCGCCACCAGTGACAATGCCGACCTTCTTCTGGTCCTTGGCAAAATTGGAGATGACAACACGAGGGTTCTCGCTGCTGACATGAACAATATCCTTATGGCACTTTTCAAAGCCTTTAAGCATATCTTCAACTACAAGAGCTGGATCATTAATTATTCTTTGCATGCTAATTCCTTTCTTATCTGTACTTCTTTTCGATTTCCATAATGCGTTCTACCTTAGGTGCACTGCCACCACCAGCGAATTCACATTCCAACCAGGTATCAATCAAGCGTTCAGCATATTGATAGGCAATTACTCTTGCACCTAGGCAGAGTACTTGGCAATCATTGCTTTTTATACTTCTCTCGACGGAAAAGAGATCATGGCCTACTGCTGCACGGATGCCAGGAATCTTATTGGCAGTAATGCACATGCCAATGCCTGTGCCACACATCAGGATGCCCTTTTCACAATTTCCATTAGTTATTTCCAAACATAATTTTTCGGCAGTGTCAGGATATAGTGAAGGATTTTCATTATATACTCCAACATCGACGACTTCAATGCCCTTTTTTTCAAGATGGCTCTTGACTTGTTCCTTTAGCTTGTATGCTGCCTCATCACAGCCGACAACCATTTTCATTATTCTTACCTGCCCTTCATCTAAAGAAAGGGCCACTAAAACTGTGGCCCTTTTTCACTTCTATAGTTTAGTAATAGCGAAGACCAACTTAATTGGCTTATTCTCGAAATTCACTAACTGATATCTAACACCAGCAGGAATAAAGAATGTGTCTTCTGGTTCTAATACGAAGCTTTCTTCCAAATCTACCAGGTTAACAGTGACTGGTCCTTCAACACAATATAATGCTGCATCACCTTCGTGGCTATCTGGATCAGAACATCTAGGTCCATAACCGCCTGCAGGCAGAATCATTTCTCCGAAATGACCATAATCATTTGAAGTAATGAAACGCAACAACATTGGATGCTTAGTGCCATGGATGTTGTTCAGCTTTTCGAAATCACGAACAGCATAGACAGCACCAGTTTCTCTTGCTTCAGCAGCATCTACTGGCCAATGGCCAATATCATCAGTGCATCCCTGACGTGAGATATCATGAATCTTATCTCTCATGTTAGGAAGCTTGTCGTTATTAGGTCCCTTATAGAACTTAGTTTCTTCATCACTTGGAATTACTGCAGGAGGTATAGACTCGCTCCATGCCTTAGGAGTGATGAAATAAAGGATACGTGCCTTCTGATTTGAGAAGTTGTGGCAGCAATGCCAAGCACCTTCTGGCATGAAAAGACCTTCTCCTTTTTCTAGCCAAGCAAACTGGCCATTTCCACTTCTTTGAACTACTGGTCCTTCCAAAATGTAATATGATTCATCACCAGGGTGAATATCAAGTGGAAGGAATACACCACCAGGTCCTAACTCGTAGATACCCAACATAAAAGTATCTGTAGTTACGATAGTGAAAGTATTATCAGATGTAAAAGCGTTGTTTGGTGGATAAAGAGCTGTTGAATATTCAGATTTTCTGATCAACGTAGGTTTCTTATCCTCAGGGGCGAATGGGAATTTTCCCATGATATCAAATAGTTTAGCCATAACTTAATACAATTCCTTTTTTAAAATTATTCTTCTTCTGCTTCTTCTTCAGGAAGATCCTTCTTAAGAACAACTAGTAATGCTGCAGTAACTGCACCAGCAACTAGAAGAGCAACCAAGAACATTACAGGCTTGTTTAATGCGAATAATACGAATAAACCGCCATGAGGAGCTCTCATTGTGCAACCGAATAAGTATGAAAGAGCACAACCGACAGCTGAACCAGCCATGATTGAAGGGATAACTCTGATTGGATCAGAAGCTGCAAATGGGATAGCGAATTCAGTGATCATACCGAAAGCACCAGCGAATAGACCAGCAAGAGAGTTTCTTTCAGCAGTGTTGAACTTCTTCTTAGCAATTAAGATAGCGAAAGCAATACCCAGAGGTGGAGCCATTGAACCAACGAAGTTAGCAGCCATTGGAGCGAAGTTTTCAACATCCATAGCAGCAAGAGCGAAAGCGTAAGCAACCTTATTGCATGGACCACCCATATCGAATGCAAGCATGCAACCCTGGATAATACCAAGAATTACTAAGCTTCCTGAGCTTAAGCCGTTTAAGAAGTTAGTCATAGCAGTAGTGATAGCAGCAATTGGAGCGCCAACGACGTAGAACATGATCAGACCGATTGCCCAAACGCCTAATACCGGAATGATTAATGTAGGAAGAAGTGCTCTAAGCTTTGCAGGAACAGGAATCTTCTTTAAGAGGTTTACAAGGTAACCAGCGATTAAACCACCGATTAATGCGCCTAAGAAACCAGAAGCCTGACCAACACCCCAAGGGTCTGTAGCCATCCAGCCAGCAACCATACCAACTGCGATACCAGGCTTATCAGCGATAGAGTAAGCAACATAAGCACCAAGAACTGGAACCATCAAGCCGAAGCCGACTTTACCCAGCCAGAATGTAGTAGAAGCGAAATTGCCACCCATTGCTACTGTAGAAGGGATGTCATATCCGCCAATTGCGAAACCGATAGCGATTAGAATACCACCGGCGATGACAAATGGAAGCATGTAGCTAACGCCTGTTAATAAGGCTTCCTGCATCTCCTTTAGTCTTTCTTTCATTTTCTTTTCTCTCCTTTATTCGAAAATAATACTAGGGTCTTTGATGACCGCATGAGGTTTTGTCTGCTTGATCTTTGACTTATAGGCATTGAATCTTTCTGATTTTGAAACTCCAACGTCATTTGCAAAAACGATCAGATCGGCATTCTTGATATCAGACTCCTTAAGCTGATTCTCGATGCCTAATGCACCTTGCATCTCGACCTTGCATTCATATCCTCTCTCTTTGCAGATTTTTTTGATGGCTTCTGCCGCCATGTAAGTGTGTGCAATACCTGTTGCACAGCTTGTCACAGCTACTACTTTCATATTTTTGCCCCCTTATATGTTGTAGTTTTTTATAGCAAGAAGAATTTCTTCATAACTATTAGCTTTATCGAGAAGTTCCAGGAAATCTTCATGGGCAAGCAAACCTGCCAATGTAGCTAGAACTCTCATATATTCATCCCCTGTCTGTGTGCCGGCAATCGCAAGGATGAATACATATTTGACTTCTCCTTCTTCACCACAAGACTTGTAAGTGAATGGCTCCTTGCAACGGCAGAAGCCGATGCCAGGAGTCAAAACTTCATCACACTTGCCATGAGGAAGACCAATATAGTTTCCCATGTAAGTAGGTCCTAAAGTCTCACGGTATTCAAGTGACTCAATGTATTTCTGCTTGTCCGAAACTATCCCAGCTTCTACAAACTTTGAGGCCATGAAGTCAAACATTTCTTCTTTTGATTCAAATGGTTCCTGGTCTAAAACAACTGCCTGTTTTACAAGAACCTTGGATAGATCGACCATAGCCATTATTATTTACCGTTTTTGAAGACTGAAAGCACTTCTCTAGCGTATTCACGCATGAAGCGGTATGCTTCTTCCTGAATTTCATGGTAGAAGCCATCACCCTTCTTTTCATTCAGGTATTCAGTCATATGCTTAGTGCATGCCTTTGCCATATATGAGTAGTAGTTGACCTTTGAGCAGCCTGCAGAGATTGCAGCTCTGACCTGATCATAGTCAACACCTGAGCCACCATGCATAACAACACGAGTTGTGCTTGGCATCTTGGCTCTGATAGCCTTAACACGATCGATATCAAGCAGAGGTGGTTCTGCATAAATGCCATGAGCTGTACCGAAGCATACTGCCAAAGCATCAACGCCTGTATATTCAGCAAATTCAGCAGCCTGGTCAGGATCAGTGAAAGTCTTCTTGATTGTTTCATGAGTCCAGCCGCTTGATCCACCATGTGAATCTTCTTCAGTAGAAGTCATGATTCCAAGTTCAGCTTCAACTGTGATGCCCATCTTATGTGCATATTCAGTGAATTCCTTAAGTTTTTCCTTGTTTTCTTCAAATGAAAGAGTTGAAAGGTCATACATGATTGAAGAGAAACCGCAACGGATAGCTCTTAAAACGAATGAATAATCTGAACCATGGTCAAGATGTACACATACTGGTACTTTTGCCTTCTTAGCAGCTTCAACCATCTTTGGACCAATTTCTTCAATTGGAATCAGTGGATCATGAACCTGTGCATGGTCGATGATGATTGGAACATTCAGATCTTCAGCTGCACCAATGACAGCTCTTAATGTTTCAACATTTGGTGTGTTGATACAGCCGATGGCATATCCGCCTTTCTCGGCTTCTTCAAGAATTTCTTTCATGTTTACTAGCATTTTCCTAAAACCTCCTTACATGAAATTTGATAGTTAGATTGTTTCAGCAATCTTCTTAAGATTTGCCAGACCCTGAACTGCAAGATCTTCGCCTGTTTCTGCAAACTTGCGCCAGATTGCACAGTTGCCATTCAATTCCTCAAAGCTTGGATCAAAGCTTTCGATGACACAATAGCCCTCATAGCCAATTTCCTTTAGAGCTGTAAAGAATTCCTTGAATGGAACCATACCAGTTCCTGGAATGCCGCGGTCATTTTCGTTGACATGAACATAGCCAAGGTATTCCTTGCCACATGTCTTGACCGCACCAGTGAAGCTCTTTTCTTCTCTGATCATGTGGAAGCAGTCCAGATGAACCTTCATATTGCCTGTTCCAACATCCTTGCAGAATTTGACAGCATCTTCAGCGATGTTGAGGAAATGTGTTTCAAAGCGGTTTACGCATTCAACACAGATGTTCATTTCCGGATATGTTTCAAGAGCATATTCAGCCACTTCACGCATGCATTCTACGCCCCACTTCCATTCATCATCAGTTCTAGGTTTGCCTGTCAGACAACCCCAGCCTGCATAGTTGACACCACCAAGAATAGTTGCACCTAGTTCTTTATTGATATCAACCAGTGTTTTCATATGATCAACAGCATTTGCACGAATAGCTGGATCAGGTGAAATCGGATTTGTGTCAGCACCTAATGTTGTAGTAGTGACAACTTTCAGATTTGTCTTAGCCAACTCTGCTTTAACGAGTTCAGTTGGGAAATCATGTGGGTGAGCAACAGCAATATCAATTACTTCAAAGCCCAGTTCGTCAGCTTTTGTAATGACCCAAAGGTCTTTTTCTGAGAATGCTTCAGCCCAAATGAAAGTATCAACACCGAATGTTATTTTCATATTGTCTCCTTTGTTTCCTTCTGACTATAGCGTCTCATAAAGTTATAAAATAAAAAACATCTCAAAAAATCCGATATTGCACTTGCTCAAGTGCAATAAGTTGAACAATTAATAAACGCCTATTTCTAGGCGTTTATTAACATTAAGGTTATAAATTTGACTTGAAAAAACAAGTTTTTTTCAAATAAGGCAAGCCGCAATACGATAGATTTCCTTAGCGCTTTCAGAGTCTCTGATTTTTCTGATGTCATCGTGATTGTCAATCAGATCAAAGAGCCGGGCAAAAAGATTTGGTGCCGTTGCCTTATCCAAGGCATTTACTACAACCACCATTATGAAATCAACTCTGGCCTCATCATGCCACTCAATTGGCTTTTCCAAAGTCATGATCAGAATGCCGCTTTTGATTACTTCATTCTTATAGACAGTTGAAACAGCAATGCCATTGCCAATTTCTGACTTGGACTTGTTTTCCTTGAGTATCAGTTCCTCGATGAAATTATCACTGACATAGCCCTGGCTTTTCAGGATTTCACCAGCTGCCTCAAGCACTTCATTCTTGTTACGGAATTTCTGTTTGGCCAAGATGAGATGTTCATCAAAGAGGTTGGTAACATTAGTCAGGATTTCATGTTTGGACAAAAGGCGTTTTCTTACATGTTCCGAGATAATGGAGATATCCTTTTCATTGACATCACGAGTAATCTTGATATAGCCCTCAATTGGACATGGCGATGTTGAAAAGACGAGGTCATATTCTGAAATGTCGATCTTTGCCAAATCATCCTTGCGAATGACTTTTACACGGTGGATACCCTCAACCTGCTTCTTGATCTTGTTCTCCAGATATTTGCCGGTATTGTAATCAAATGATGTATAGAGCAGAATCTTCAGATCAATATGGCTATCTTCCAAGGCATTGTCTATGAGCATCGTCATATAGGCAATATCATTTTCCGAGAAGGAAATCTTGGTCTGGCTTTCAACCATGGCTGCATTTGCTGATACTACAGCATAAAGAGATGGTGACTGGCGTTTGATATCTGAAGCTAAGGAACTGGAATGGGAAACCCGGAAGGTCTTATAGAGTTTCTTCTTATGGAAGAGGATGCCAATGTCTTCAATGAGCTTCTCATTGACTAAGAGGTTCTTGTTGGCAATAGTATTGCGGATATTATCGACAAAAATGCGTGCTACCTCATTATAGTAGGCTTCCTTGATGACAGATTCCTCGTTAGAACCATAGGCATTATAGATGGCAATTTCAGCTGCCAAACAGGAAGCTTCATATTCCATATTGGCCATTTTTCCTCTGGTTACGGCCTTGATCATATCAGTCGCAACAGCCAATTGCTGCTCAGTAGTACGGCAGCGGTTGAGGATGGTTGATTCCCTGATGATATTGCCCATTCTGATTCTGTCAAAGGAGACAGCAATATATTCCAAAAGCTGGGAGAATGAAGTATCATCATAGACCAGATCCAATTTGTCTTCAACTTCTCTTAAGTATTCCTGGAGTTCAAAGATGTTGTATTGAGGATAAATCTGGGTGAAATAGCTATAGAAATTCTGGGAAATGCGATAATCGATATCATCCGGCTTATCATCCTTGACAACAACTTCATCCATACGGGAGGCATTGTTGAGAATAATGGCCTGGCGGATATTGAATTCTTCCCCTTCGATATAGACGCCTTTGTTGCGGGTCCTTTCCAGTTTCAGATCAAAGTTGCTGAGCCACTTCTCAATTGTCCTTAAGTCCTGCATGACGATATTTTTGCCAACACTGAGGTCATCCGCAAAAATCTGGATGGTGTAATTGCAGTTGTTCTGAAAGAGGATGGAAAGCATATAGTTCTTGCGATAATTGTAATAGAAGCTGCGATCACGGTTTTCTTCGATCAGCCGCTTGAGCTGTTCACGCTTTTCATCATTGCCTTCAATCCAAAGACCCTTGCCAGGAATGCTGACAAGTTCACAGCCACCCTTTTTGACAATGGTCTTGATATAGTCCATATTGTGTTTGACACTGCTGACTGACATGCCAATATCCCTGGATATCACCGAAGTTGTAATTGGACCATCAGCGTTCAAAAGAACACGAATGCTTTTCTCGATTATTGCATCAATCATACTAGGTGTATTATACCACTTTTCAGTTTCTTTTAAAAAAAGCACTTGTCATAAGAAAAGAAGGACATTGTCCTTCCTATTTGAAATCACGATAGTCAACTGTGCCATTGATGCGATCGCCGATATCACCAGCAGCTGTAACAATATAGCCCATTTCATTTAAGCCGCCTGGTATGTATTTTGCTGCATAGACTTTGACATCCGGATGTTTCTCATAAAGCAGCTTGACACCAACATCAGAGGCAAAGATGCACATGACCTTGATCTTCTTGTAGCCTGCTTCCTTGAGGTATTTGATTGTCGCATCAACCGAACCACCAGTTGCCAAAGCTGGATCAACAACGATGCAGGTATCTTCAAGAGCATTTTCCGGCATCTTGAAATAATAGGTTACAGGCAACAATGTATCCTGATCACGATATAGTCCAATATGGCCTATCTTGGCATTAGGAGCCAGGGTCCTTAGTCCATCCACCATACCAAGACCAGCTCTAAGGATTGGGACAATAATGAAGTTTTCTGCCAGTACAGGTGAATCCATTACTGTCAATGGTGCTTTGATTGTGACATTTTTGGTCTTCAGGTCCTTCAAAGCCTCAAAGCCCATCAGCATCGTCAGTTCATTGATTATTTCGCAAACTTCCTTGGGTACAGTATTGATATCACAGAGGTGTGTGATCTTATGGGCTACTAGGGGATGATCTCCAAAGCTCACAAGATTCCTTGTAAAGTCTTCCATCGTTGACTCTCCTTTATTTTTCTTACACTATAGCACAATAAGCCATAATTGATTATCATATATTGTGTACAAGGTGAATTATGGGCAAGAAGAATCTGAAATTCAAAGTAGAACTCATGGATGAAAATGCCATGAAGCGGGCCTTGACCCGTTTGTCATATGAAATAGTTGAAAAGAATCCTGATCTCAAGGATCTTTGTCTCATTGGCATCAAGACAAGAGGTATCCCAATGGCCAATCGACTATGCCAATTGATTGAAAAGCATACAGGCACCATTCTTCCTTATGGCAGCCTTGACATCCGCTTCTATCGTGATGATTTGCAAAAAGTGGCAGATAGCCCGCAGTTCGCCGGGGAAGTATTGCCCTTTGACATAACAGGCAAGAAGATCATCCTGGTTGATGATGTCCTATATACCGGCCGAACAGTTCGAGCTGCTATTGATGCCCTTTTTGATGCTGGCAGACCTCAAAGGATTTCCTTGGCAGTCCTTGTTGACAGGGGACATCGTGAACTTCCTTTCAAGGCTGACTATGTTGGCAAGAATGTTCCAACATCCAATAATGAAGTGATTGCTGTCAGCTTTAGGGAAACTGATGGCAAGGATAATGTCGAATTGCTTGAAAAGCAATAGACAGATGAAAGCCATTCTAGTATAATTGTTTCAGTTTCAAGCAATCTTTAAAAACCAATGCGAGACATTGGCAAGATTATTCAGACTGATTATTTTTTCTGTAAATCTTACCTTGTCTTTAGACAAGGTTTTTTATTGCTAGAGAGGGGTAATTATGAAACTGATCTACGACATTCACGATCGTCCAAAGGTCAAAGAGAATCTAGTCTTTGCCTTCCAGCAGATGATTGCCATCATGGCTGCTACTCTGCTTGTTCCTCTGATCATGTCATTCTATGCAATGAGTGATGGCACAACCTTGAACTTCGATCCTGCGGCTGCTCTCTTCGGTGCTGGTATCGGTACCTTGGTTTACATCTTCTTCTCAAAGAAGAAAAGTCCAGTCTTCCTTGGTTCATCATTTACATTCCTAGGTGCTTATGAAGCTGTCATTGGCATGAACTATGGCTATTGGGGTGTCATTATCGGTATTGCTTTAGCAGGTCTTGTCTATGTAGTTATTGCTCTTGTGATCAAGGCTGTAGGTTCTGCTTGGGTCAATAAGATCATGCCTACTGTCATCATTGGTCCAATTGTTGCTTTGATTGGTCTTTCTCTATCAGGTACAGCAACCGGCTGGATGTCAACCAATGGCGGAAGCAATTATTCACTTTTGACAATCGCCATTGGCTTTATCACTTTCATTGCCATTGTCTATGCTTCAGTCAAGGGCTCAGCTCTAGTCAAGCAGATTCCTTTCATTGTTGGTGTTGGCATTGGCTATGCCCTGGCTTTGATCTTTACATTGATCGGAAATGCTGCTGGCATTGAATCATTAAAGATTCTGAGCTTTGCTTCCTTTGAAGCTGCCTTCTCATCATTCTCCTTATCATCAATTGTAGCTGTTCCAAAATTTGCTTTCATGCAGGCGATCAGCAATTCACCAGCCAGCGTCCTGCCAATTGATGGTGCAGCTATTGGCAATATCGCCATGACTTTCATTCCAATTGGCATCGTTGAACTTGCTCAGCATATTGCTGACCACAAGAACCTCGGTTCCATCATTGGCCGTGATCTGATCACTGATCCAGGTCTTGACAATACCTTATTAGGTGATGGCATTGGTTCAATGATTGGTGGTTTCTTCGGTGGTGCTGCCAATACCACTTATGGTGAATCAATTGGCTGTGTTGCTATCTCTGGCAATGCGTCCATCTATACAATCGCTACAGCGGGCATCGGCTGTATGCTGCTGTCATTCTTTACGCCATTTGTTGCCCTGATCAACTCCATTCCTAAATGTGTCATGGGTGGTGCATGTGTTGCCCTCTATGGTTTCATTGCTGTCTCTGGTTTGCAGATGATCAGAAAGGTTGACTTAGGCAAGTCAGAAAACCTCTTCGTTGTTTCTGCTATTCTGGTAACTGGCATCGGTGGTCTGACTTTGAACTTTGGTACCAACAGTGCAACTGGCGGTCCACTTCTGACTATGACTGCTCTAGCTACAGCTTTAATTGCTGGTATTGTCACAAATCTTGTTGTCAATGGTGGCCATATGGGTACTGGTGAAGATACTGATGCTTTGACAGCATCCGAAAAAGCCATTGAAAAAGCTGATTTCACTGATAACAAATAGCTTAACAATTATAAATAAATGAGGTATTGCTGCTGCAGTACCTCTTTTTTTGTCTAGATTTTGCAGGACCATTCACTAAGATAGTCAAGAATGCACTCCTTTAGCTTAATGATTGGTTCATGTTTGCTGTTGGCTAATGCAATGCCCATGCCCAATTCACGATTAGCCATGGGCTATCACTATTGGTTTTGCTTGTCTGAAAACTTCAAATTGGTATTCTTTTAGATGGAAAAGGTCAGGAAGACTTGGATAACTTATTGACCTGTTCGGAGTTCTTGACACGGGTATTGATTTTTCTTTCTTCTTCAAGATCAATCTCATGAGCCTTGACAAGAGCTATCTTGGTAAGATTTGGACCAACCAGCTCATATACCAGAACAGCAAACAAAACGACATTAGCTATCATATTGCCATTTTTTAGTGCATTGGCCTGGATTGCCATTCCCAAAGCTACACCAGCTTGTGGTAAAAGCGTAATACCCAGATTATCACTGATTTCCTTTGCACAATGGTTCAGTTTACAGAATGCATAGGAGCCAAGAATCTTGCCCGAAGACCTTAGGATGATGAAGATGATACCCAATAGCAAAACCGTTGGCTTTGCCAGGATATCCAATTGCAGACTAGCGCCTGATATGACAAAGAAGAGGATATTAAGAGGCGAAGACCAGCGATCAGCCCGATCCATCAGTTCTTCGGAAGCATCACAGATATTGCAGAAGATGGAACCAAGTATCATGCATGCCAATAGCAATGAGAAGGAAATATGAACAGAACCAACAGAGAATTCCATTGATGCCAGACCAACAGTCAAAATGACAAAGCCGACAGCAACTGATAATCTTTTGGCTCTTGAATGGAAAAACACTTCAATCCTATTCATCAGCAATCCCATCAAACTGCCAAGGATAATGGTTGCTACAATTTCAAGTGCTGGCTCAATAATAATTGATGTCAAGGAAGCAGCACCTGATTCAAGAGCTGTCGCAATGCCAAAGGACAAGGCAAAGACCACTAATCCCACAGCATCATCAATCGCCACCACCATCAGCAGCAATTTAGTCAAAGGTCCATGAGCCTTGTATTGTTTGACAACCATCAAGGTAGCTGCCGGTGCAGTAGCACTGGCAATAGCGCCTAAGACAATAGCACCTGAAAGGGAAATGAATGTTGGCATCAAAAAGTGAAGCATCATAAGTCCAATATCAACAAGCAATGCTGTAAAGACAGCTTGGCCAATGCCAATCGCAAAGGCTTTTTTGCCCATGGCTTTCAGGTCTTCAAGACGGAATTCATTGCCAATCAGAAAGGCAATGAAACCAAGAGCACAATTGGTAATGACATCCAAACCCGCCAGTTCACTGCTTGTCAAAATATTCAGTGCATAAGGTCCTACTAGAAGTCCTGCTACCAGATATGAGGTAACAGCTGGCAGATTAAGTAGTTTTGCCGCACGGGACATCAATAGTCCTGACAGTAAAGCTAATGACAACGAAATCAAAATCCTATTCATTCTCTAGCCTCCTGTATTTTGATAACATCATCTGTTATACACCAATCAAAAGAAAATGGTTAGTGATTTTGTGAAAAAAATTAGATATTTTTAGCACTTAAGTATTGCAATTGCTAAAAATGAGGACTATAACAGAGTTGTAAAGAGAAATAGTCAAGCCCATAACTTAACCGTTCCCCTTTAATGACATAGTTCAACATGAACATTGACATTATTAAAAAGGAGGTTTGACACTATGTTTACACCTAAATTATTTACTGATTCACTATTTGATGACTTCTTCCATGACTTTGATAACATTGATCATAAGCTCTATGGCAAGCATGCCAGAGTGGAAATGCTGACAGATATCAAGGAACTGGATGATCATTATGCTATTGAAGTAGATCTCCCAGGTTTCCATAAGGACGAAATCGATATTACACTTGACAATGGTTATTTGACCATCAAGGCTCATAAGGGTCTTAAGGAAGATGAAAAGGACAAAAAGGGTGTTATTATCAGACAGGAAAAGACCTATGGCACTCTAGCTCGTAGCTTCTATATTGGTGAAAATATCACTTCTGATGATCTGAAGGCCAAGTATGAAAATGGTGTTTTGATTATCAGCATTCCTAAGAAGGAAGAAACCAGAAAACTTGAAAACAAGACTATCACAATTGAGTAGCAAGCATAAAGAGGTTCCACATGTGAACCTCTTTATTATTGATAGACATCTCACCTTATCATTATCGGTGTTTGATTATGACTTTGTCCTCTTAGACACCGGTTTGCAGGGAATTATCTGTAGTTTGCCAATCAAAAAGCAGGACATTCATTGTCCTACTTTAAGATATTGACTATTGTTTGGGTGATTGTTTTCAAATCACATTCAAAGCTGCCTTGAATAATCTCATCACTGCCACCACCCCGGCCATTTAATGCCTGGTTTAAAGGTTTGGCATAAGGCTTGAGCTTTCTTTGATGGCTGATGATGGCATAGTTATAACCCTTGCCATTAGCCAATAAGCCAACTGCAATCTCAGCCTTGTTCAATAAAACCATCTGTTCACAGAAATAGCGAAGCAGATTGTTATCACCATTTATTTCCCTGATGATGACATCATTGCTAAGAGGATAGGCTTCAATCATTTCATCAAGCATCCTTCTTTGAAGCAGTGAAAGCTCTGCTCTTTTTTCATGATAGTCATCATAGAGCTTCTTTACTCCTTCTGATGTCTTAAGAGCTGTTGATGAAAGCAAAGTGGAAATCTCCTGATTCTGCCGATAGATTTCCTTCATATAGTCAATGGCTCTTTGGCCAAAAAGGACACTGACCCTGGCTCCATCCTTCTTATTTGATAAGCCGATGACTTTCAGATAGCCAATCTCCCCCGACAAATGGACATGGGTTCCACAGCAGGCACAGATATCAACATCACCAGCTTTGACAATTCTCAGCTTTCCTTCAATTTCCTTCTTGAAGCGATAAGGCATCTTTGCAAGTTCATCTTTGCTTGGATAGAGAATCTCAAAAGGAATATTGGCTACAATGGCTTCAAAGGTCTTCTGTTCAACAATTGCGAGATCTTCCTTGCTTAATGGTCCACTATAGTCAAGCACAACACATTCATCACCCATATGAAAGCCAGTATTGTCATAGCCAAACATCTGATGGATGACACCAGTAAACAGATGCTCGCCTGAATGCTGAACCATATGGTCAAAGCGAACATTCCAGTCAATGCTGCCAATGACCTTAGTGCCAATAGCCATTTCATCCTTAAGATAATGGACAACAGCACCATTCTTCCTCTTGACATCAATGACTGCAAGTCCATTCAAGGTACCCTTATCTGCTGGCTGTCCACCGCCTTCAGGATAGAACAGGGTATCAGATAAAATGACACCATAGCCTTTCTTATCGGGAAAACAGTCAATGACTTCAGCTTCAAATTCCCTTAGGTAAGCATCCTGGTAAAACAGTTCCGACATCTCTTCCATCTTATTCACCTGCATATTGGGAGGTAATTCCCAAATAGTCTTCAAGACATAAACCGGAATTTTTGACTTTGATAGCCATTTCCGTTCCCAGGAAACGCAAATGCCATGGTTCAAAGATATAGCCTGTAATCGCCTGGCCATCTTCCGGATAACGGACAATAAAGCCATAATCCTGGGCATTCTCCAAAACCCACTTATAAGCGTCGCTGTTTTGGAAAGTACCGGAAATCTCATTATAGTCAAAAGCCAGGCCTGTCTGATGTTCAGAATGGCCAGCTCTTGCTGAATAGGTATCAGCAGCAGCCTGACCTTCCATAGCTACATATTTGGCATAAAGCTTTTCCTGATAGGAATATGAACGATAGCCAGAAATGATCCATAGGGAAATGCCATCCTCCTTAGCTGCCTTTTGCATGGCATCAAAGGCTTCCTGACACTCTGGTCTTAAGCCACCTGGATCATAATCTTCTGGCAACTGATAAGTCTTATTGGCAATGAGCTGCCCCTCAATATAAGCAAGACCTTCCATCTCCTCAATAGCTGGTGCAGGGAAATAGGCTTTGGATGTTGCAACTTCAATTCTTATAGACTTGATAATGTCATCAACATTGACAGCTATCATCGCTTCACCTGCACCAACAGGTGTAATGATGCCCTCATCCGATACCTTGACTACCTCTTCATTGCTTGAAGCAAAAATGATGCTCTTAGGAATGTAATTTGATGGATTAGTCTTGATTTCAATCTTTTGATCAGCAGTATGGCCTAAAAGGAACCAATAGGATTCAGCTGTTTCGTAATCATCAAGAACAACCGGTTCCTCAACGACTTCTTTCCTATTCTCACAACCCGCCAATGCCAAAAAGAGCATAACCATTAACAATAGCTTTTTCATCTTATTCCATGCCACAACCACCACAGTCGCCATCACCACAGCCACCGCAACCGCCGCAGCCGCCACAACCGCCGCAGCCACTGTTTTCACCTAAGATCTCTGGTGGTATTTCAACAGTCAGGCCAGTTTCCTTATAGTCAATAGTCATATTGTCCTTTAAGAGGTCAGTCATGCCAAAATAAGCTGTCTTGACACCATTGACTTCCTCAATCTTTTCAACTTCATGCTCTTCAACCAAAGCCAAAGACAGATTACCAGTTGGATCAAGATATAGGCAGAGGGCATCCATGCCCTTTTCTTCTATCATCTTCAATAGATATTCTCTTGCATTATCAGTAATAAACATCTTTATCAACTCCTTGCATATACCAATATAGTATATCAAATTATCATTCATCTTTGATAAAATGGAAAAAGCAAAAAGGAGCCGATTATGAAAGCTGTTATTACTGTATTGGGAAATGATAGGATTGGCATTTTGGCTAAGATGGCCAATATCTGTGCTGATCATCAGATTAACATTCTTGATGTTGATCAGACAATTGTCGACAATCTTTTTACAATGACCATGATTGTTGATACAGAAAAGATGGAAATGACATTAGCTGATTTCGCAATCGAAATGGATGAAGAAGGAAAAAGAAGCGGTCTTGTCATCAAGGTCATGCACCGTGATATCTTTGATTCGATGCATAGGATTTGATTATGAACGATATTCGTGTAAATGAAATACTGGAAACAATCGAAATGATTGATAAGGAATGCCTTGATATCCGAACAATTACCATGGGCATTTCCCTTTTGGACTGTGCTGATTCCGATATCAGGAAGTCCTGCCAGAAAATTGAAAACAAGATCATGCGACTAGCCAAGGATCTTGTCAAAACCGGTGAAGACATCTCTTTGACTTATGGCATCCCCGTCATTAACAAACGCATCTCTGTAACACCAATTTCCATGCTTTTAGCTGTCTCTGGCGGTGATCCTGTTGAATATGCCCTGACTCTTGAAAGATGTGCTATTAATCTTGGCATCGATTTCATCGGCGGCTATTCAGCATTAGTCCAAAAAGGCTTTTCAGCAGGCGATAGGGCCTTAATCGAATCAATACCTGAGGCTTTGGCAAGAACAGAGCATATCTGTGCCTCCGTCAATATCGGTTCAACAAAAGCTGGCATCAATCTTGATGCCGTCAAGCTGATGGGTGAAATTGTCAAGAAAGCGGCCACCATTACCAAGGAACGTGATTCCCTAGGGGCTGCAAAGCTTGTTGTATTATGCAATGCCCCGGAAGACAATCCTTTTATGGCTGGCGCCTTCCATGGTGTTGGTGAACCTGATGTTGAAATTCATGTCGGTGTCTCAGGACCTGGTGTGGTCAGAGCAGTCTTGGCCAAGGCTGATAAGAATCTTCCAATGAATGAAATCGCTGAACTTGTCAAAAAGACAGCTTTCAAAATTACCAGAATGGGCCAGTTGGTCATCAAAGTTGCATCTGAAAGACTAAATGTCCCTGCAGGCATCATTGACCTATCCCTAGCACCAACCCCAGCCAGAGGTGATTCCGTAGCTGAAATACTTGAAGAAATGGGGCTGGCATCCTGTGGCGCCTATGGCACAACTGCATGTTTAGCCATGCTTAATGATGCTGTCAAGAAAGGTGGAGTCATGGCAGCCCAGTCTGTTGGCGGTCTTTCCGGTTCCTTTATCCCTGTCTCTGAAGATGCCGGCATGATCAGAGCCACAAGAAACAAGACCTTAGGGTTGGAAAAACTTGAAGCAATGACAGCTGTATGTTCAGTAGGCCTGGATATGGTCATTGTGCCTGGTGATACTTCCGCCAACATCATTGCTGGCGTCATCGCCGATGAAGCTGCAATTGGCATGGTCAATTCCAAAACCACAGCCGTTCGCATTATTCCAGCCATTGGCAAGAAGGAAGGCGATCATGTCAACTTTGGCGGTCTGCTTGGCAAAGGCGATGTCATGGGCATCAATATGACAAGCAACGATATCTTTGTAAATCGTGGTGGAAGAATCCCTTCCCCTCTTCAAGCCCTGAAGAATTAGCCTGAACCAGGAACAATATTCATAAAAGCAGCTACCGGATTTAATCTGCAGTGGCTGTTTTTTGTGTGTACGATAATCTAAAACTTAGTGATCTGCCAAGTTTTTGTTATATTGAAAGTGAAGAGACTTCACACTTCCTAGCTATCAATATCAATAAGAAATGGAGGTATTATGGACAATTTCAATAATTCCCAAACAATTGATGAACAATATGCCACTACCAAGTCCTTAGATACCCGCATCAGCATCCATGACAAATATTCAACTAATAAACAGGGTTTTGGGAGCTGGGTTGTCAGCCACTACCATTTCCAAAAGGACTATAAAGTATTGGAGCTGGGAGCTGGCAACGGTCATCTTTGGAAAGGAAACGAAAGCATTTATCTGCTTCCATCACTTCTAGTCATCTCTGATCTTTCAGAAAAGATGCTGGAGTCTTCCAAGGAAAGCCTTGGCAATCATCCCAATATCCAATATCAGCTAATTGATATTCAAGATATTCCCTATGAAGACAAAAGCTTTGATATCATCATCGCCAATATGATGCTTTATCATGTAAACGATCTAAACAAAGCTTTGTCAGAAGTCAGAAGAACTTTGAAGGATGGAGGACTATTCTATGCAGCAACCTATGGTGAAAATGGCATCAATGGCTATCTTTCAGAACTATTTGCTGAATATGGCATCAGGACTTCCTTCAACAATAGCTTCACAATGCAAAATGGCAAGGACAAGCTGGCTCCCTTCTTCCGTATCATTGAAAGATATGATTATGAGGATTCGCTTCTTGTAACCAGCATTGATGACATGGTTGACTACATCTTCTCACTAGCCAGCATGTCTGAATTTGGCAAGCTCTCAAGAGTACTGGTCAAGGAAGTCCTGCAGAAGCAAATGGTTGCAGGAACTCTATCAATACCAAAGGAATATGGTCTCTATGTGGCCAAATGAAAAGTGGGAGATTATCCCACTTTCAGTTTCTTTCTTCAAGCTGATAGTAATCATGTTCACAATAATATTCACTATCACCTGCCACCAGATCATTTTCTTCCTTCATCTTCAGATACATCTGATATTCATATTCATTAAGATAATTCATGATTTCATCAGCACTTAAACCATATCTGATATAGGATGAGATTCTAGCCCTTTCCCTTAAGCCAAACTGTTCCTTTTGTACCAGCATTCGCTTTTCCCTAGTCAAGGTAATGACCTTGTATTCATATTTGATTTCCTTATTATCAAGATATTCCTTTAATGCCTTCCAATCACCATAATAGCCAAACTTGCGACCAAAAAGGCTGACAATGGAATCATCAAAACCAAAAAAGCCCAAGGAACGCTTAAGCTTGTAGTATTCCTCTTCTTCCAAAGTGAAGCGATAGAGCTTGTTGTTGCCACATTTGATCAGATCATAATCAAAGTATTCAATGATCTTAGGATTGCAATATTCATTGACATATAAACGGGATTTCATCTTTTCTCCTTTGCATTATTGAGATATTCAACAATCTCAGTCATTTTCTCTTCAAAGCGCTTATTGATTTCACATTCCCAAAGGACAAAGACCTTATAGCCCATCTGATCAAGCTGACTGATGTTTTCAATATCTCTTTCGATATTGCGTTGGATCTTATTATACCAATATTCAACATTGGATTTGGGATAGACTGCAGTCTTGCAGTTTTCATGATGATGCCAGAAACAGCCATTGACAAAGATAATGGTCTTGTAGCTTTTTAAAACGATATCAGGATGGCCAGGAAAGCGCTTGTCATTGATGCGATAGCGAAAACCCTTTTGAAACAGATATTTCCGGACTTTGAGTTCTGGTTTTGTATTCTTGCCCCTGATATGCGACATCGTCATCGAGCGCTGGGTTTTCGTCATGATATCGGCCATAATGAATCTTTTCCTATGTTATCCTATTTGCATAGCTCTTGCAAATGGACTATTCTAGTGGTTGTGGGAATCTTTTGGCTCTACCTCTTGACAATAAACATCATTGCCTTCCTGCTTATGAAAAACGACAAGCAAAGAGCAATCAGAAGACAAGCAAGAATCAGTGAAAGCAATTTGCTTCTCTTTGGTCTTCTTGGTGGAAGTCTTGGTGAATATTTAGGAATTTATGCCTTCAAACATAAGACCAGACACCATAAATTCACCTATGGACTGCCTTTGATCATGATTATTCAGCTATTATTCCTTTATTGGCTTACAATAATAACATGAAAAGGCTTTTGAAATTAATAGCAGTAGGCTTCTTGCTGGTGGTCTTGGCTATCGCCAATATCATCTTCAAGGAGCCAAATGAGCCCATTGATGACAACACTCCTTATTCAGAGATAATTGTCAAGGAAGATGGGCATTATTCCAGCAAGGAAGAAGTGACAGCTTATCTTATCAAATATGAAAAGCTGCCAAGCAATTACATCACCAAGACCAAAGCCAGCAAATTAGGCTGGGTTGCAGAAGAAGGCAATCTTTGGGAAGTGACCGACCAGATGTCGATTGGTGGTGGTGAATTCAGGAATCTGGAAGGTCTTCTGCCAGAAAAGGAGGGAAGGATTTATCGGGAATGTGATATTGACTATGAAGGTGGTCCTCGCAACAGCAAGCGCATCGTCTATTCCAATGATGGACTTATCTATTATACTGATGACCACTACCAATCATTCACCCTGCTATATCCATTAGAACAATGAAAGAAATAACCATCAGCACCAAGATGCTTAATGAAAGAGACTATGATTATCTCAGGGAAATCTTTGGCTTTCCTTCCTATTTTGGCAACAATCTCGATGCTCTCTATGATTGCCTAAGTGATCATAATGACCTTCTTATCCGAATCATTTGGGATGAGGGCGAAAAGGCAAAGACTTCAATGATACTGAAAGTCATCAAGCTCTATTGTCAAAATTCATCTTCAATCTATACGATAGACGATTAGAAAGCCAGCTTCATCAGCTGGCTTTTGTTATAGGCAGGCTTTGTAAATGGCAATGGCATCTTCCTTGTCAAGAGGGACAAATTGGTTGTCAAGTCGCTTTTCAACATGGTTGACCATATCAACGAAGTGCTCTTCACCAATGCCCAGTTCACTTAGTGTCATCGGAAGACCAGTGCTCCTAAAATAATCCTCTAAAGCATCGATAGCCTTGAAGGCTGTTTCCATATCATTTCCTTCAATGCCCATGACATTATTGGCAAATTTCAGGAAACGGTCAAGAACTGAGTGGTCCTTATTCAGAACATGGCGCATCCAGCGGGGCGTGAGAATAGCCAGTCCAGTTCCATGAGTGATGTCATAGTAGGCAGATAATTCATGTTCAAGACCATGGCAAATCCAGCCCGAACGGGTCTTGCCATATTCTGGAATGCCTGAGCAGGCAATTGAAGAATTGACCATCAGATTAGCCCTGGCTGCATAATTGTCCGGTTCCTTGAGGGCAATCATGCAGTTTTTCATAGTTGACTTGAGGATTGTTTCGGCAATGCCATCAGATAAATCGCAATCCATCGTCCTTGAGAAATAGCCTTCAAAGATATGGGACATGATATCAGCACTACCAGCCGCTGTCTGATATTTGGAGACCGTAAAGGTATAGGTTGGATCGCAGATGGAGGCATAAGGATAGGTATAGGAATTGCCAATCTTTTCGTTGGTAGCAAGATTGCTGATAACAGCACCACCATCAAATTCCGAACCAGTTGCACTTAATGTAAGTATATCAACAAGCGGCAAGGCCTTCATGAGACCATGCTTATGGCTGCACATCTCCCAAATGCCCATGCCCTTCCAATAGACACCGCAGGCAATAGCCTTGGCACAGTCAATGGTTGAACCACCACCAACTGCCAAGATGACATCAACACTGTTGGCAATGCATAATTCAACACCCTTTTCAACTGAAGTAACACGAGGATTTGGTTCAATGCCTGCTAGTTCACTGACCTTACAGCCTTCCCTCTTTAGAATAGCCATGACTTCGTCATAAAGGCCGCTTCTTTTGATGGAACCGCCACCATAAGCTAAGAGGACATTCTTGCCAAATGGACTTAATGCAGTTGGAAGGTTCTCAATAGCACCCTTGCCAAAATAGATCTTGGTTGGAATATCATGCAAATAATTGTTCATAACTCCTCCTTTGCTGACTACTTCTTCATCTTATCACAAGTTCTAAAATAATCCCCACTTTGCAAATTCTTCAAAACCGCCCTGTTCTTTGATATAGTCTCTAGCTATTTCAACGATTTCCCCATAGGGTCTTCCATCAATCATCTCATCACCAATAGCACAATAAAGGCTTACAACCTGATTGGTCTTTTGGGCTTTCAGAAAGGCATAGATATTGACAGAGACATCAGCCTTGGATAAATCCTTGCCATGCAGTCCTCCACCTGTAACGCTATCGGCCATATCCGATCCCAGTTTTCGATTAGTGCAGCCACTATCAACATCACTGCCACCACTCCAATCACCCAAAGGATTGATTACTGCATCAGGATATTCCTTGGCTAAGTCAAAGCTCTTGGCATGGGATTGGCAAATGATGAGCTTGTCTTCAGCCAGGATGTATTTGCCATCATAAGGATATTTGCTATAGATGTCTCTGGCAATCTTTGATAGCTTTCTTTGTTCATCACTTAAAGGCACACCTTTGAAGATGCCATTATCGCCACATCTGATCCTCTGGCTTTGATTATCAGCCAGAAATCTATCCTGAGGGACAATCTTCAGATCAACTCTTAAATCACCAGCAATGCGCCTGACCACTTCCTTCACTTCAGCTTCATCATAATGATAGGATGTCTCTGCAATAATATGGCAATCACCATGCCCTAAGAGCACTTCAATTGCACAACGGGGATTTTCAGCATTCAAATATGCCAGATCAACCAATGCTCCAGCAATACGGTCAGCCACCTTATCAGGATGGCTAGGATTAACTTTTTCAATCATAATTTTCCTCCTTAAGCCACAAAGAGGATTAAAAAACTCCCATCGAAAATGGGAGTGCAATTCAAATCAAATACATCCCATCATTCAAGCTTTAGCACCTTCCACTGTTGTGGGGTTGCTGTGAGGTCATTGGGCTTGTCCCTTGCTCACTCTTTATGGTGTATTTATTCTAGCATAACTAGCCAAGTTTTTCAATCAGCTTTGCAAGCTGGCTGTTTTCCCTATTCAATTGTTCAATGGCATGTTTATTGGTCTCAAGCATCTTTTCAAGTTCGCTGACAATAGCACCAGCATCATCTGCATTGATATCGTTTCTTAGGCTATTGTTAGTTGCAAAACGCAGATACTTTTCAATATTATCAACAATCAGATGATATTCCTTCTTCAGTTCTTCAAACATCCGTGCAGATTCTTCTTCATTTGGATAAGAAACACTGCTTGGATCCTTCCCCTGGATCAAAGCCTGACCATAATCAGTATAGGCAATCTTGATGCGATAGGAAAGGTTGGATAGATTGCCTAAACACATGCCTGAAGCAATGCTTGTCAGTGTAAAGGAATTCTGATAGATGCCATAAAGATCCTTTCTTTCATAAGCATCCATCAGTCTTGTAAAGGTTGGCTCTGAAAGGAATCTGATGACACAGCGATTGATTACACGTTCATTAGCCAGTTTCCTTAATGCTTCATCATAATCGCCAATTTTAGCATAGAGTTCCTGCAGATTCATTTTTGATCTTCTCAACTTCCTTTTTGATTAAAGAGACAACTTCAGCCATGCCTGTACCATTCTTAGCAGATACTGGAATAATAATGGCATTAGGATTCAGATTAAGGATATTCCTTTTAGCCTTCACAAGATCAAAGTCAAAAGCCGGCAGTGTATCAATCTTTGTAAGCAGGACCACATCTGATACCGTAAACATCAGTGGATACTTAAGCGGCTTGTCATCTCCTTCAGGAATTGAAAGCAGACAGATATTCAAATGGGCACCTGTATCAAATTCAGCCGGACAGACCAGATTGCCAATATTCTCAAGAATGAGAATATCGAGATCTTCAGCACCATACTCCATTATTGCCCTTGATGTCATATCGGCATCAATATGGCATAGACCACCATTATGGATCTGCATTGATCTGATGCCCGTTTCATCCGCTACCCTTTTGGCATCAACGGATGATTTGATATCAACATCCATCTCGCCAATCTTATATTCATCTTTTAGCATATTGATAAGTCTTGTTAATAATGTCGTTTTTCCTGAACCTGGTGAAGACATGAAATTGACAAAGAAAGTCCCATTTCTCTTCATCATTTCCCTGACAGCATCAGCCGTCCTGTTGTTTTCTGCATTGACATCTTCAAGAATCTCAATTATTTTTACTTCTGACATTTTTAATACCTCAAGGACTATTATATCCTATTAAGCAGTTCTATAATAACCATGTATGATTATAATCGTTGTCCTATTATTGCTCTATCTCTATCTTATCAAGCCTTCAGGCAAGCACAAATCTGACTTCAAACCTTATGAAGAAAGATATATTGCCCATCGTGGTCTCTTCAACAACAAGGATATCACTGAAAACTCCCTTGCCGCTTTCAAAAAAGCCTCAAATCAAGGCTTTGGCATTGAACTTGATGTCCAGCTGACAACCGATAACAAGCTTGTTGTCTATCATGATGCGAGCTTAAAAAGAATATCCGGCATTGATAAGCTGGTCTATGATTGTTCCTATGAAGAGCTACAGGGTTATCATCTTTTGAATGAAGATGAAAGAATCCCCCTGTTTGAGGAAGTTTTGGAAGTGATTGACCCTTTGACCCCCTTGATTATTGAAATCAAGCCTGATGGACGCTATCTTGAAACTGTCAAAAGGACAGTTGATGCCCTAAAGGATTATCAAGGCATCTATTGCCTGGAATCATTCAATCCTTTTGTTGTCAAATGGCTAAAGGACAATCATCCAGAAATCATCAGAGGACAACTGGCCTATAACCACTTCATGGATGAATCCCAGCGATCAATTTTGGCAAAATTTGCCCTTACCAATCTGCTCTTCAACTTTATGACTAGACCTGACTTCATCGCCTATGATCATCATCATGCCAGCAGCTTCACCTATCATCTTCTTAGAAAACTATTCAAAACCGAAAATGTCGCCTGGACAATCAAATCCGAGAAGGAATTAAAAGATGCCAAGCACAATGGCTATGACATCATGATCTTTGATTCATTTATGCCAAAGGGCAGCAACTAGCTGCCCTTTATTATTACCAGACAATGATTCTTTCTTCTTTTGGCAAATACAAGCCATCACCTTCCTTGACATCAAAGGTTTCATACCATTCATCAAAGTTTCTGATGGCAATATTGCATCTGAGTTTGGATGGTGAATGAACATCATTCTTCAATAGATATAAGGTGAATTCTTCCTTGGCTTTTGAGCACCAGACCTTAGCCCAGTTTTCAAAGAAGAGCTTGAAGTCAGTTCCTTTGATCTGGTGCATGATATCAAGAGCAACTGCCAAGCCGCCATTATCAGCGATATTTTCCGAAACAACCAGTTCTCCATTGACAACATCATTGCAGAACTTGATGCCATCCCATTGCTCGATCATAGCCTTGGTCTTTTCATCAAAAGCCTTGAAATCCTCTTCTGTCCACCAATTGAAGATATTGCCATTTTCATCAAAATGAGCACCATTGTTATCAAATGCATGGGAAACTTCATGAGCTATGACAGCACCAATGCCACCCAGATTCTCAGATACTGTCTGCTTGATGGAATAGAACGGCTTTTGCAGGATGCCGGCTGGGAATGTGATGTCATTGCGTTGTGGGTCATAGCAGGCATTGACCATATGACCTGGCATTAGCCATTCATTGCGGTCAACTTTCTTATGAAGTTTGCCTAGGTTTTCCTTCAGCAGGACTTCATTGAGTTTGGTCATGGCATCATAATAGCTGTCATTTTCATCAACTGTCAGCTGCTTATAGATGTCACGGACACCATCAGGATAGCCCATCTTGATATTGATGGTTGAAAGCTTCAGGATGGCCTTCTTCTTGGTTTCTTCAGCCAGGAATTTGTTTTCCGCTACTCTTCTTTGATAGGTCGCAATTATCTTCTTTACTAGGGAAACAACATCAGCCTTGGCTTCCTCGCCAAAATAAGTCCGACCATAATAGACACCAATCGGTTCAGCAAAGACACTGGATGTCACCTGATAGGCTTCCTTTTCAATTACAGGGTCTTTTGTAACACCAGTAATTGCTCTTCTATAAGCAGTAGAGATGGAGTGCAGTTCTTCTGATAGATATTTGGAAGCAGCCAATAGCTTCTTGACATAAGCCCAGTGCTTATAGAGCTTGAAGTTTTCTTTGCTGTAATAGTCATTAAACTCCTTGATAGCCTTCGGATCATAGACATCAACTGTTGTTGGCAGCTTATCACCATAGATATCAGAAAGGAATTTCCTGAAATCAAAAGGCTTCAGATATTCTGAGACTTCATCAACACTCATAGGATTATGGTTATTGACATAGTCAGCCCATTCAACTGCACTCTTGACCTTTTTGGCAACCAAAGCATCAAAAGCCAAAGTGTCTTCAACAAAAGCATCGATATCTTCAGCACTTAGTTTGGTATGGCCTAAAGCCTTCCTGGCATTTTCAGCATAGACCTTCAATAAGGCTTCACCATTCTCGGTTCCATAATAGGCAGTATCAGGCAGAATAGTAGTCGGTCCCATGATAATGAAACTATTGGATCTGGCATCACCCATATCAGTATCCACCATGAAGTTAAAAGGCAGATCAACGCCTTTCATAGCTAACTGGTAGGCATTCTTGTTTAGGCAATTGACACAGCCCAG
This sequence comes from Erysipelotrichaceae bacterium, assembly GCA_029101345.1. Classification (GTDB taxonomy): domain Bacteria; phylum Bacillota_I; class Bacilli_A; order Erysipelotrichales; family Erysipelotrichaceae; genus Colivicinus. The sequence continues at coordinate 36,585 of JAQXQU010000065.1, forward strand.
ACTATCAACAATCGAAAGGATTGGCAGAACCGGTTCTGCATCGAGTTCATTTCTCTTGTTTATATCCTTGACAAGGCGATAGAGTCTGATGGCATCTGCTACCCCTAGAATATCTGAACTCTTTTCACCTTTTTCAAAAGCAGACATTTCCTTCATCATCAGTTCTTCCACTTCCATATCAAGCTGGGAAAAACCACCGACCATTGGTCGATCATCCGGTATGATCGCAGTCTTTAGCCATTCACCATTGACATATTCATATAAGTCATCCTGTGGTCTAATCTTATCCATTATCTTTTCCTTCTTTCCATTTAATCATTTAAAAGGCAGCAAAGCTGCCTATGAAAACCTATTCTGATAAAAGCTTCATCGCTTCTTTCATATATTCCTTAGCACTTGCCAAATCAAGACCTTCAAGCTTTTCCTTCACCTTTGCCAGTTCTTTTGCATCAAAGCCCATTGCTTCCAGATTTTTGATTGCTTCTTCAACCAAGGCATTGCCTTTGGTGAAGATGTCTCCTAAATCATCGCTTTCTGGCATTTCAAATGGTGAGATGGCTTTGAATGTGAAAGACTCTGACATATTCATACGGCAATCAAATTGCGTGATGAAATGATGGACATCATCGATCTTTGATAGATCAATCTTTTCAAATGCACCTCTTAAGAACTGCACTGAATAGATATAGGTATCAACTTCTTCACCTGCCTTGTTCTTCTTCTGAGTGAAGGCAGAAAGGACAATAGTCTTGATAGCTGGTGAAATATTGAAGTAGTTAGCTGCCAGGAAAATACCGATTGATACTACAACCTGGGCATATTCTTCCTTCAATGTCGCCTTGGACTTCTTCTTGACTGAAACGGTACCATCAGCCTTCAGGGAAGGATAATCTTCCTGCAGGTCTTCAATTTCTGGCAAATCCAGATCAGCATAGAGCTTGTTTCCATCAAGGGAATAGTTGACACCAATTTCATATGGCAGCTCCAAAGCACCATTGAATTCACCAATCTTCTCTTCAACAGCCTTCTTATCACCATTGATAAGGCTATCATCAAGCGACGCAGAAAGCTTGCTTAATGTCATGACATTATCTGTATATTTATGAATGTTGCAATAAGCTTCATGTTCAGCAGCATATTCTTCGATGACATCCTGACCTTCCTGATCCTTGGCACCGCCAAACTTCTTCTTGATTAGTGAACCAATGCTGCCAGTTATCTTCTGACGATATGATAGACCAGTTCCAGGCAGACCCAGATTCAAATATGTGCCCTTGCCACCAAGGTTGACACTAGCACCCTTCTTGCCTACTGTTACACTGACACCAGACTTTGAAATGTTGAGTTTGACGCCTTTCATGATCTTGATTGACTTCTGAAATCTAATACCCATATTATACCCACCTCTATTATGATTATTCTTGTCACTTATTATATCACTATTGTGTTACAATACATTCGTTTAGCCTGATAAATAGGCTATGCATCAGGAGAAATATGTCAGGTTTTGTCTTTATTATCAACAGCATCCTATTTGGTGTTGGCTTAGCAATGGATGCCTTCTCAGTTTCCATGGCCAACGGCCTTCATGAACCAAGGATGACTCATCGCAAATCCCTGGGGATTGCCATGACTTTTGCCATTTTCCAAACCATCATGCCCCTGCTTGGCTATCTTGCCATCCATACAATTGCCAATACCTTCAAATCTTTCCAGAAGTTCATCCCCTATATTGCCTTGATCCTTCTAGGCTATATTGGCGGTAAGATGCTGCTAGAAGGTATCAGACGTCAGGACAAGGAAGAGGAAAGTCCAGCTTTAAGCTATCATGAACTCTTTATTCAAGGTATCGCAACATCGATTGATGCCTTATCAGTTGGCTTTACAATTGCTGAATATGCTTTTGCCAAGGCTCTGATTGAATCATTGATAATTGGCATTGTCACTTTCTTCATCTGTCTTAGCGGCCTAACAATTGGCAAGAAATTTGGCACAAAACTATCCTCCAAAGCTTCAATTCTTGGTGGTGTCATCCTAATGGCAATTGGCCTAGAAATATTCATCACCAGTTTCATCTGAATTGATGTCATAGATGTCATCAAAGGCGATACGGATCTTGTCAATAACGAGATAGCGATAGATTTCATCAATCTTCTCTATTAGGCCACTAATGACATGATAGTGTCCATTATCATAATAAGAAAGGGAAACGGCTTTTCCCTTTTTTAGTTGGCATAGCTTGCGATTGACCATAAAGGCCTCTTCTTCCGACAATAGAAAACGTTCAACCCTTGTATGGAAAAAGCCTTCAGTACCAATCGCTTCACTAAAGCCGCTTAGGGCATCAAATGGTGCAAACTGAGCTGCCCTTTGTGCTCTTGACATCTTGAATCTAGGTTTAGTTGCCACTGCGATGACCTCCAATCTGTCCATTTCTTTCTCTGGTTGTTGCCCCATCAAGATAATTCATGGCTTTGAGAATGGAATTCTTGCCATAGCGGTCCTTGATGTAATTGATGGCATTTTGAATCCTTTCCTGCTTTTCTTCCTTGATATGATCTTCTGGATCTTCAAAGATGGATAGCTGCCGATCAAGCTTCTGATCGCATAATTCCAAGCTGATATCAACCCTTCTGATTGGAAGATTTCGATCAGTAATCCTTTCATAAAGCTTGGCAAGCAAGGGGACAATCCTGCTGGCTGAAGAAATGCCATAATTCAGGGAAACAGAGCCATGGGCTGGTGCTGTTTCATAATTATGGGAATAGCTTATCAGCAAGGAGATGAATTTTGTAGCCTTCTTCCCTTTTGTAAGCTTAAGGCATAAGAGATCCGCCATTTCCTTGACAATAACCATCCCCTCAGCAAATTTGTAATCACGCATGAGAATCTGGCCAGAAGAAAGCGACTTGGACTTAGGCTTGAAGGATTTGATATCAGCCATCGTAACACTCTCCTTGCCCCAGGCATGATCTATCAGCAATTCACCATTGACCCCCATTTCCTCATAGATGATGTTTTCATCGCATAAGGCAATATCCTTCATATTATAAAGGCCATGCCTATTCATCCGACGAGTGATGCCTGGTCCCACATTCCAAAAATCAGTCAGGGGTTCATGAGTCCAAAGCTTTTGCCGATAGCTCTCTTCATCAAGAAAGCCAATGAAATCACTGGCATGCTTGGCCACAATGTCAAGGGCAATCTTGGCTAAATAGAGATTGGTACCAATCCCACAGGTTGCCCTGATGCCCGTAACTTCATAGATCCGACTGATGACCAGCTGTCCAAGCTGCCTGGCGGTTTTGCCATAATAGCGAAGATAGGGTCTGATGTCAATAAAGACTTCATCAATGGAATAGACATAGATATCTTCTTCCGCAAAGAATTCAAGATAGATGCCATAGATTCTTGTTGAATAGTCAATATAGAGCTGCATTCTTGGTGGGGCTGTGATATATTTCATGCCCAAAGGAATTTCATAGACCCGACAGCGGTTCTTGACGCCTTTGGCTTTCATAGCGGGTGTAATAGCTAGGCAAATTGTCCCTTTTGATCTTGCGGGATCAGCTACAACCAAATCAGTTTTAAAGGGATCAAGCCCTCTTTCCACGCATTCAACCGATGCATAAAAGGACTTGAGATCAATGCACATATACAGTCTATCTTCCACAAATCTCACCTTCAATGAGATTTTATATCCTACTTGAATATTTTTCAAGTAGGATATAAAAAGAAAAGAACCAGATCCCTAGTAGCGATAATGGTCCTTGTATTTATGGAAATAATAAGCCGTTAGCCCCAGTGAGAGGAATCTGGCCAGGACAATTGCTGCCCAGATGCCATCAAGCCTAAAGAAGAAAGGCAAGATGATGACTGTTGTTGTCTCAAAGATCAAAGCCCTGATAAAGGAAATGGCGGCTGAAACCTTGCCATTATTAAGAGCTGTAAAGAATGCTGAACCAAAGACGGAAAAACCAGCAAAAAGATAAGCCAGGGAATAGATCTTGAAACCATGAACTGTCATTTCCATCAGTTCCTGATCATAGCTGGTAAAGACCATTGATAAGGGTTTGGCCATGATTTCGGCAAATACCAGCATCAAAACTCCGAAAAACAGATTGATGACCAGGCTTTTGACATAGATATTATGCAGTTCTTCATAATCATTGGCACCATAGTTATAGGAAACAACAGGTGCAATGCCTAAGGAATAGCCTAGGAAAACTGCATAGAAGACAAAGTCAAGATACATGATAGCCCCATAGGCAGCAACACCATTTTCTCCCGCATAACTGATCAATTGCCAATTATAAAGCATTGAGACAAGTGACATGGATACATTATTCAAAAGTTCAGAAATGCCATTGGAACAGGTCCTAAGCAGATCATTTCCATCAAAGACAGCCTTTCCTAAAGCTAAAGTCCCCTCTTTAGGCTTGACAAAGGCCAATAAGGAAAGCATTCCTCCAACCATCTGGGCAAGGATAGTGGCCAAAGCGGCACCTCTTAAGCCTAAGCCTAGATATTTGACTAAGACAAAATCACCAACGATATTGGCAAAGCCGGAAATGGCCGTCATCTTGAAGCCCAGTTGGGGCTTGTTGGCAGCGACAAAGAAATTCTGCAATTCGGTCTGCAGTTCAAAGAAAGGAAGTCCCAGCAGAATGATGCGTCCATATGCAATGCAATGCGGGAGCATCTTCTCATCAGCTCCAAAGACGATTGCAACACCTGGTGTTATGAAATAGCCGACAATTGATAGAATGATCGCTGTGATTATTGAGACATAGATGACCATTGAGAAGCATTCATTAGCCTTTTCCTTGCGATTTTGGCCCAAATATTTAGCTACCAATGCTGTACCACCCGCCCCAAACATGAAGCTTTGGCAACTGATGATCATGATCATCGGATAGATGAGATTAAGAGCCGCAAAAGGCGTCTTGCCAACATAATTGGCCACAAAATAGCCATCAACAATCGTATAGATGGATGTGAATATCATCACGGCTATTGAAGGCATGACAAATCTCAGCGTCTTGCCATATGTAAAGTGATCGGAAATCCTGATATCCATAGTGACTAGTATAACAAAGAAAAAGGAGACTTTCATCTCCTTTATAGTGCTAACTTGTAGACGTTGATAATATCTTCCTTATAGAGTTTGATACCCATGCCAATATAGCCATCAGTACCACCATCAACACCATATTGGGCACAATCATCAAAGAACTTGTCATCAATGCCAATATCACTTAATCTTGTTGGAAGACCAATGTCCTTGATGAAGTGTTCAAGATTATTGATGCCTTCAAGAATGGTTCTTTCCGGATATTCATAGTCCATTCTTGCGCCAAAGCAGTTGACACAGATTCTTGTGAATAGTGGCATATTCATCTTATAGCAGTATTTGAACCAAGCTGGGAAGAAGATAGCCAGCATTTCACCATGAGTCCGATGGTAAGTGCCGGTCATTGGCTTTTCCAGATTATGGACACAATAGCCATGGGTTGAACCGGATATGATGATATCTTCAAGCGGTACATAGGCACAACGGCAGATATTTGCTCTTGCTGTATAGTTTGTTGGATCCTTGATGGCAATCTTGACATTCTTCATGACATCCCTGATGACACCTTCATAAGCTGATAAATAGAATTCAGCATCCTCAGGTGCACAGAAATAGTCTTCCATGGAATGGGCAATGATATCAAAGCAGCCAGCTGCTGTCTGGAACTTAGGAAGCGTATAGGTCAATTCCGGATCAATGATGACAAAGTCAAAGCGCATTTCATTGGCAAAGACACAGGTCTTTCTTTCAGGATCAGTAGTATCATCACGCCAAACAGCGGCAGTTGAGACTTCAGAACCAGTACCTGGCATTGTGACAATAACTGCATGTTTCAAGACCTTGGTTTCAATTGGTGCAAACTTCTGATGATCCCATAAATCACCATCATAATAGGCACCACAGGCAATATATTTGGTGGAATCCATTGTTGAACCGCCACCAACAGCCAGAATGAAATCGATGTCGTTATCCCTTACAAGCTTGCAACCATCTTTCATCAGAGATACTTTAGGATTTGGTACTACTCCACCCAGTTCATAAACCATGATGCCTTCTTTTTCCAATAGTCCTCTGACCTTGGCAATCAATGGTTTGATGAAATCCCCGGAATCATAATGGATCAGCACTTTCTTTGCCTGATATTCTTCACTGATGATTTTGCCAATATTGTTTTCAGCACCCTTGCCAAAGATTATCTTGGAAGGGTTATATTGTACATAGTCCTTAATCATTTTCTTACTCCTAATCTACATAATCAGAGCGGTAGGAACCAAGCATCTTGCGGAAATGGTTGGCTACGGAACGGTTATCATTATTGAGCCAGTCTTCAGAGAAGCGTTCGTTGATATCGGCATCATCCATTGCCTTGGTAATGGTATCAAGAGCTTTTCTTTGATCAATATTATCAAGATTCTCCAATCCCATTTCAGCTGCCTGCTTCTTGGTGCGCGCACAAAGCTTAGGCATAAGTTCCTGGAATTCCTTCAAGTAGTGGTCAACATCAACACCATAGTCTCTGCAGCATCTGACCGCTTCAAGTGGTGTAAAGACCATGCCGAAGTGAACACCGATTGCAACAAGGTCGACAATTTCTGCACCGACAATATTTTCACCAAGATAGACTGGTTCTGAGAAAGCGGTCAGATCATCCTTGATATAGTCATAGATCTTCTTATCACCAGAATAAACAAGATAAGCATATGGCGTACCAACTTCACCCTGATAAGTGATGATTGTTGAATCAATATAGTGACCACCGGCATTTTCAATGATATTCTTGCAATCAATGACATCAGAGAGGATTTCCGATGAAGTATTGACAAAAATCTTGTCTTTCAAGCCACCTTCTGGGATATATTTGAGCACTGCACGGAAAATATCATCAGTTGGAAGGGAAATGACAATAAACTTAGTATCTAGAGCTCTGGCAATATCTGGCGTAGGTACATAATGAGCACCCTTTTCCATAAATGGACGAGCCTTGGAATCATCAAGGTCAACAATTGTAACTTCATGACCAGCATTCATCAAAGAACCCACAAGATTGCCGCCCATCATGCCACAGCCAACAACAGTAATTCTTGACATCCTATTCACCATCCTTTCCTGACAGCTTTTCAAAGTCACCCATCAAATCATTCCAATGCTTATTAAGCGTATGCTGAATGAGAATCTGCCTATCACGATTATGATGCAATTCTTCAATGGAACCATTTCTCTTCATATCCCTGACAAGCATCTCACCACAGTGGATGACATCATCAAATTCCGAGAAATCTGATGGCGAATCAAAATCACCCCAGACATTGCGATATGCTCCTTCTGAGATTGGTGGCAAGGACTTCAAAGTCTCATACATGTATGTATTAAGCGGGAAGCCATACTTGCGGCACATGCCTAAGCCTGCATAGAAGGAAAGAACATAGCCATAATGGGTGCCAATAGCTGTATAGGACATCATTGGTGCTTCAACAATGTTCTCACCATAGTATTTGTTTTCACCCAGTGCACTGACTAGTGGTTCAAATAGCTCATAGACTTCCTTGCTGCCGGAATATGCCAACAGAGCATCATCAGTGCCAAGATCCTGGTAATGAGTCAAAACAGCACCAAGACAGAGCTTGATACCAAGTCCATCAGCTAATTCCTTGAGCTTGACAGATTGGGCCATGACAACAGGCGAAAAGCACATGACATGTTTTCTGCCGCAGCTCTTCAAAGCTTCAAGCGTCTTTTCAAAATCCTCAAGACAGATCAAAGCCAAATCAGATGATAAAACTACATTCTTTTCTCCAAGGGTCCTTAAAACATTATCCGCCAATTTTCCCCTGGCAGCGATGAACAAAAAATCCATTATCAATTACCTCCGATATGTTTTCGTTCCTTTTATTCAATACCTATATTATATTCCATAATCTTAAAAAAGGACTATTTTCTAAAATATCATCCCAAACTATTGCACAAAACAATTTTATTTGGTATTCTAAATTAGCATTGGCGAGACAAACGTCAAATAAATGTCTTGGAGGGGTAGCGAAGTGGCTAAACGCGGCTGACTGTAAATCAGCTCCCAACGGGTTCGGCAGTTCGAATCTGCCCCCCTCCACCACTTTTTTTATCTTCTTGGGGTGTAGCCAAGTGGTAAGGCAACAGACTTTGACTCTGTCATCTCGCTGGTTCGATCCCAGCCACTCCAGCCATCATTTGACTCGGTAGCTCAGGCGGTAGAGCATCTGACTTTTAATCAGAGGGTCCCGGGTTCGATTCCCGGTCGAGTCACCAACTCAATGCGGATGTAGTTCAATGGTAGAACTTCAGCCCTCCAAGCTGACTACGTGGGTTCGATTCCCATCATCCGCTCCAATAGCTTATTTCCTACGCTATGTAGGTTTTTTTAATTGAGGAAAGGATCATTATGAATATTGCCGTCTATTGTTCATCATCGGAAAAGCTTGATGAGAAATATTATGAACTGGCCAGAAATTTCGGTAATCTAATGGCTAATAGAGGTCATAATCTCATCTATGGAGGAACTAACAAGGGGATCATGGGTGAAGTAGCCAAACAGCTTGCCGGCAAAGGGAAACTGATTGGTGTTGTGCCAGAAATCTTCAATCATGCTGATATGACCTTCAATGGCTGTGATGAAGTCATCCATACCGAAACCATGTCCCAGCGCAAAGCCAAAATGGAAGAACTAGCTGATGCCTTTGTCATTCTGCCAGGAGGGATTGGCACCTTTGATGAACTATTTGAAGCCTATTCATTAAAATCTCTAGGACTTCTTGATAAGCCGATTGCCATTCTGAATGCCTATCATCTCTATGATCATCTTGAAGCATTGCTTGAAACAATAGCAGAAGAAAACTTCATGACGGAAGATAAAAAAGCAATGGTTTCCTTCTTTGCTGATAGCAATGAACTGCTTGCTTATCTTGAAAAAACTGCCAACTATGCAGTTTTTTGTATCATTGATTATTGATTTATAAAACACGGTCATCAATGTGTTCCTGTCAATCATCAAAACAGGCTTCAGCAGTATCGCTGTTTCCAGATGTCATTGGGTTATTCATTTTTTACAATAATGAGGCTTCCCTTGGCATTTCTGCCACTAAGAAGAAATTCATAGGAACAATCGCGATTGATATTCACCACAAAGCCATCAGGCAGATAAATTTCATTGTTGACATCACAAATGGTTTCACCATCTTCAGCCTTGATTATCAACTGCAGTTTGCCTTGATCACAGGCAAATGAGACCCGAAAGCTTTCACCGCTTTTGGCATCAATGCTGTGGCTTATCTCACCACTTAGCTCTTTAATATCAACAATAAAGGCATCAGGATTTCTGATGATGTTTCCAGTAAAACTGCTGCCTCCCATATTGATTGCCATTAATGCAGCAGCAATTGCCAAGATGATTCCAACAAGCAGATAGCCTCTTTTTCCTTTCATAACTTCAGTCCTTTCCAATATATGAACCAATCACAAAACCCGCAAAGCTTAAGGCAAGCACAATGATGATCTGATTATTCAATGTACCAGGCCTTCCAAACCATAGCCCTTTTCCTTTGATGCTGGCATCAGAAAACAAATAGATCTTAAAAAGCATGTCGTTCGGTAGTCAATTGTTTTATTATCATATTTCTATCATACTATTTTCAGACAATTGATTGTTCTCTCTATCCATAAGATAATTAAGGCATGAAGAAAACTGTAATTATCCTGCTTCTGATCCTGTTATGCAGTTGCAAGGCCAAGGAAAGCATCATAAAAGAGCCACCCGTGGAGAATATGCCCTCTACCACAGAAGAAGTCATCATCAGTGATAGCGATGATGAAAAGAAAGAGGAGGATGCCAATGAAAAGATTGAAATCATCATCAATCCTGACATCATAGAAGAACCTGTCGTTGATAATCAAACAGCAGAGGAGCCAGCAAGCAAATCCCCAGGCTTCAAGATCATCTATACTTCTGATATGCATGGCTTTCTTAATGGCAAGATCAGCTATGCCAATCTCAAGGCCTATAAGAAGATGATGATAGCTGAAGGCTATAAGACGCTGCTTATTGATAATGGCGATACAATCCACGGTACCAAGACCGCCAAATATAATAATGGCAGCGCTATTATCAACATCATGAACAAGACTGGCTATGACTATCTGGCCATCGGCAATCACGATTATGCCTATGGCTATGATCGTCTGATGGAATTGAAAAATGAATGTGAATTCCAGATCCTTTCCGTCAATATAGTTGAACCAGAAGAAAACAAGCCAATCTTTGTGCCTTATGACATTATCGAAAGTGATGGCAGAAGAATTGCCATTATTGGCATTTCCTATACCAGTCTTGGCGATTATCGCTCAAAATACAAAAAAGACGGCAAATATCAGCTGGAAATCCTCAATAATGACAAGCTTTTTGAAGCCATTCAGACAATCATTGATGAAGTCAAAGATGAGGTTGATTGCATTGTCGCCATGGGACATTGTTCAGGAACAGAAAATGACACCGATACAAAAGCCTATCAGATCATCAAGCATACTTCTGGCATTGATGTCTTTCTATCAGGCCATAGCCATCGTATTGTTGAAAACCGCATTATCAGGGATAAAGACGGCAATGAAGTCATCTTTTCAATACCTGGGGGTGAGGGAGAATGCTTTGGTGTTCTGACTATTGCCGATAATTGCATAACTACTGAAATCATCAGGGAATTTGAAGAAAAGGACGAAGAGATTCTCGACCTGCAGAACAGTCTGATTGAAGCAGTCAAGCAATAAGGTTGATGATGATGCCGGCAATCACACTGATGCCATAAGTCAAAAGGAGAATGGATACATTTTCCTTTTTATCATCATTTTCCTTGAAGAGTACGACGATTGCCAAACCACTGGCGCTTAAAAGACCTGCCATAGCAGTGCCCAAATCAATTAATCCCCTTAAATAGATGGAAGTAATCATAATGGAAGCAGAACAGTTGGGAATAAGACCCACCAGAGCTGAAATGATTGGGCCAGCAATGATGTTCCTTACAATAATTGCCTCTAAGGTATCATCAGGTACAGCTTCCATAATGACATTAAGGGCCATTGATACCATTAGCAGCAAAACAAAGGTCCTGATGGTATGGAAAAGAGCTTCCTTGAGAACATCCTTGTGTTCTTCGTGGCCTTTTTTCTCCATATGTACGGCCAGATTCCTTTTTCTCAATACCAGGTCAACAGCAAAACCAGCTATCAGGGCAGTGATAAATTTAATCAGAAGGATGGTGGCGATATCATTCAGCTTGGCTCCCCCGCTGATCATGACTACCAGCATTTCATCACTGGTTGAAAGATAAATGGCAATAATAGTGCCTAAGGTGATGACTCTTGTTGTATAGAGGCCGGTAGCCATAATGGAAAAGCCGCATTCCGGAAACAGTCCCAGCAGTGCACCGAACAATGGTCCAAATCTTCTAGAGACCGCCAAGACCTTTTCCGAATACTCCTCAAACTTATGTTCAAGCAGTTCGATAATCAGAAAAGCCACAAAGACAAAGGGCAATAGTTTCAAGGAATCGGCAAGCGTTTCAATTAAAACATTCAGCATATGTTTAAATTTAAAAAGGTATCAACGATACCTTTTATTACATCCTTTCTGGTGCATCAACACCTAATAGTGTCAAGGCATTCTTCAATGTTATGCGTGTAGCTTCTGCTAGAGCCAGTCTTTCATTGGTCAATTCCGGATTGCCTGGATCATTGATCTTGCAGGAAGCATAGAAGCTATGGAAGTAGGTTGCCAGCTTCTGAATGTAGTTAGTAACCTTATTAGGAGATCTTGTCAAAGCACTATCAGCCACTACGCTTGGGAAGGACGCCAGATATTTTAACAGTTCCGTTTCCTTTTCATCTGTCAATAGATCATAGCTGTCCTTCAGGCTTAATTCCGCATTGGCCTGCCTTAATACTGAACAGATGCGGGCATAAGCATATTGAGCATAATAGACCGGATTATCATTGGTCTTCTGGCGAGCCAAAGACAAATCAAAGTCCATATGAGTATCCAAAGCACGGCAGAGGAAGAAGTATCTTGCACAATCAACGCCAATATCATCACAGAGTTCCCTGATTGTCACCGCATTGCCGGTACGCTTGGACATTTTGACTTCCTTGCCATCTTCAACAAGTCGGACCATCTGGATGATATCAACTTCCAAAGAATCCTTTGGGTAGCCCATAGCTTCAATGGCTGCCTTCATTCTTGGGATGTAGCCATGATGGTCAGCACCCCAGAAATTGACAAGCTTCTGATAGCCTCTTTCAAATTTATAGACATGATTGGCAATATCTGGTGTGAGATAGGTATAGTAGCCATCAGACTTTCTTAAGACACGGTCCTTGTCATCACCATATTCAGTGGATTTGAACCAGATGGCATTGTCCTTTTCATAAGTCAAGCCCATATCAACCATGCGCTGCATAGCCTTGTCAACACGGCCTTCAGAGACAATCCACTTCTCGGAAATCCATGAATCAAATTCACAGCGATAATAGGAAAGATCGTTCTTTATGCGCTCTAGCAACATGTCACGGCCTGTCTTCTTGAAGAATTCCAAGACCTCTGCTTCTGGCTGATTCAATAGTTCTGTACCTTTTTCTTCAAAAAGCTTCTGGGCAATATTCCTGACATCAGCTCCATGATAGCCATCTTCCGGAAGCACAAAGTCCAAACCTGCTGCTTCACGATATCTGGCATAAAGGGATTCACCGAGGGCATCAATCTGGTGGCCAGCATCATTGACATAGTATTCCCTTAGGACATCATAGCCCGAAGCCTTCAATAGACGGCAAACGGAATCACCCCAAGCTGCACCCCTGGCATGCCCTAAATGAAGAGTGCCGGTTGGATTGGCTGAAACATATTCAACCAGGACCTTCAGACCATTTCCATCGTTGTTTTCACCAAAATGATCGCCCTGCTTGATAACAGTGTTGATGACATCAGCCAATGATGACTTCTTCATCTTGAAATTGATAAAGCCAGGCCCTGCTATTTCAATGCTTTCAGCACTGGCTACCTTCATTTTCAGTTCTTCAACGATCTCAGCGGCAATAATCTGAGGATTTTTTTTCAATACCTTGGCCAGACGCATGGCTATATTAGTTGAATAATCACCGTTTCTTGTATCCTTTGGCATTTCAACCATTACGAGATTGCCGCTATCGGCAAGATCATATTTTTCCTTTAGTGTTTCCTTGATCGCTTCAATGATTTCTGTTTCTATCTTATTCATGTTTAACCTCTATTACTAAGATATTCTAGCATAATTTACAATTAATTATTGCTTTTTATCCCCTTAAGTGATAAATTAGATATGCTAAAGAGATGTCCCGGTAGCTCAGCTGGATAGAGCACACGCCTTCTAAGCGTGCGGTCAAAGGTTCGAATCCTTTCCGGGACGCCATTTTTTATTTTCGGAGATCATGGATCTCTTTTTTTAAATATATAAAACAAGGATCACTGATCCTTGTTTTCATTACTTGGAAATGCGAACCCAGATAGCAGGTCTGATGCCACAAGCATCTTCAACAGTATGGCTATTGTAGGCAATATCGCCACTGCTTTTGACAATCAGCACCTTTTGGTCATCACCATTCAAGGTTCTTAGAAAATATGGACAGGAGCCATTTTTGACTTCGGCACCATTATTGATGGCATTTTGTGAAGCATCAGCTAATCTCAGACTATTGTTTGATAGATAAAGTTCCACTTCTGATTCCGAAAGCAGGAAGGCACGATCAACAGTGCTCTCTTCATTGTTTCTTTCTGTATTGTTTACGACATTGATAATAGCCTGGATTTCTGCTTTATCAAATGATGAAAGGAATTCATTGTTAAGCCAACTGCGGATATTGCTATCAGCCCAGGTCTTGAAGACGGCATCAAATGGTCGATAATCAATGACTTCTGCACTTACTAGCAGCATTTCCTTGCCTGTATTCTCGCAAACAAGCCAAGAAAGCTCTTTGCCTTCATATTCGCCAAAATTCAGCTTTGATCCAATATCCATTGATGATAGCTTAGTCATTGCAATATAAGGATGAGCACTGCATTCATCACATTCGACCACTTTCAGATTGCGGTCTTCACTAGCGACAAAGGCATTTTCCCCAATTTGGTAATAAGTCTTGCCTGAACCTTTGACAACACTGATGACATCAATGATTTCATCCTGATAGATATAGCCAACATGATCATAGCTATCATCAGCACCTGAGCGGACTTTGACTTTTTCTGCTCTTACTTCCAGATGATAATGGCCACTATCAGCCTTTCCTCTTAAAAAGAAGAACAATAAGCAAACAACAAGCACTGCCAGAATAATTACTAACAGCCGGTAGCTTTTTTTATCAGGTCTTTTCCCACAATGTGGACAATATGCCACACCACTTTCAACTTCATTTCCGCAATTAATGCATTTCATATTTATCAATCTCCTTGAAGCATAACTGCTTTTTATTATTATAGACTAATGTCACCCAAAAAGAAAAAGGGACCATTTGTCCCTTAGTCAAGCAGCAGTTCATATAATGGCGTCAGGAAGTATTCACCTGCCAGATACATATCAAAGATTTCCTCAATTGTCATTCTTTCAAGCTTGATTCTGGCTTCATCTCTGCTCATGCCGAGATAGCCAAATAGTATTCTTACTTCATCAGAGATCTTTTGGACCATTATTTCATTGCTTAAGATATCCTCTTTATTCATAAGCTGCCTCCTTGTCTTCATGATAAGAGGACTATTGGCAATAACTGTCCAATTATTTGGACAGTTATTGTTTCTTCTTTATTTTTCTTCCTAAGTCATCAATCAGGTTCTGAGCCTTGCTTGGCACCTCTGATACAAGATTTGAAACCTTTTCATTGGAAATGGCCAAAAAGCATTTGAGCATTTCACCACTGATTTCCGAAAATGAATAGTCATCTTCAGCCATGATCTTCAGCAATCTGATTACAACCGGCAAGCCCTTTTCAAACATTTCTGAGACATTATGAATATCCGCCTGTTCAAAGGCCGCAAAGAGATTATCGACAAATTGCTCCCTTTCCTTTGCTGTTGTCTTGGCCACAAAAAGCTCAAGTGCCTGCCTTGTGACTTCTGAGCTCTCGCTTCTTTTTTCAGCATAGACGAGATCTTTTCCTTCAATCTGCCAGCTGGTTATGGAATGGGAATTGCCAATGCCAGCATCTGATTTGACAATTGAAGTATTGACATCTGCAAAGAAGATCATGCCAATCACACTGGAATCAGGCACAATCTTCAAATAGCGATCCTTGATATCCCTGAATTTTTCATCATCATAGAGCCAATTGGATAAGTCAGGTCCATCATTATTGATAACGGAAATAATCCTATCCTTGATGAAATTCTGGCAATTGCATGCAGCATAAAGAGCCAGATTGCCACCCTTGGAGTGACCTCCGATGTGATATCTTCTAGTCAGTCTTGTCGTGCCATTAAGATATTTGACTGCCTCTATTTGCGATCTGATCAGCTGATAGCTCATTTGCAGATCTTCCTTCCAGCCAATCAGCGTATCATCAGTACCACAATAAGCTAAGAAGGTTTCCCGCTGATTGAGATCAATCTGAATAGCTCTGAATTGGACAGGATATTCATCATCGATGATATTGACATAATGATGAAGCTTCAGATTGCCATAGCGCTTACTCTTTGCCATCTCCTTAAAGACAAAAGGCGCAAGAGCTATCATGGACTTTGATTCCCACAAATGCTTTTCATCATTTCTTTCAAAGTAGAGCTCAGCTGCTTCCTTGATGGTTATTGTTCTTCCATCATCACGGACAATGCCACTTAGATCAGTATATACCAGCTCACTAAAGAGCAGATTATCGACAATATTGAAAGAATCCTGCTTGAAAGTCAGATCACCACGCCATTTAAGATAATCAAAGATATTCATCAAAGAAGATCCTCCAGAATCCTGATGGCAATAGCCAAAGTCCGATTATCAATATCAAGATCAGGATTGTATTCAACAAGGTCCAAGGAGGAAATGCTTTCCCTGTTTTCCTTCAACAGTTTTAATAACGATTCAAGCTCCTTGTCCTTTGGACCATGGCATTCAGGAACTGAAACACCTGGCGCACATTCGGGATCAAGGAAATCAAGATCAAAGGAAACGTGGAACTTTGGTCCTAAGACCGCTAATGCTTCTTTAAAACAGCAGTCAATGCCTTTATTGAAGATATCTTCACTAGTGATGACCTTAACACCAGCTTCCTTGATATTTGCATATTCAGGCATATCAATGCTGCGAGCACCAAAGATGACCGTCTTTTTTGGATCAATGGTCTTTCCCTTGTGATAGGATCTTAGTTCTTCATTGCAATAGCCATCAACACAAGCGCATGGACAGCCATGCAGATTGCCAGTAATGGTTGTAGCAAGCGTATGGTAGTCAGTATGGGCATCAATCCAGATCAGGCCCAAGTCATCATGATAGTTGCTGGAAGAAAGAATGGAGGGAATAGCCAGGGAGTGATCGCCACCAATAAGAAATGGTTCATTGCCCTTTTCATATTCCTGATTAAAAAGGTCATAGAGTTCATGACTATAGGAAACAAGTTCCTTCAGATTCTTTCTTTTATCATCCTTGGCCAATGACTTCCTGATGTCATTCTGTTGAAGAGTTCGGCTTTGATAAGCCTTGAAATATTCAGCGATTGCCTTAGGACCTCTTCTGGTGCCATTCTTCTGCAGTCCCAAGTCGCAACATGCAAGCATTAATGTTTTCATACTCTCATATTAGAACAGCTTGGCTTTTCAATCAATTGTTTCATTTCTTGTAACATGTAACAAAAATTCTGTAACAATTTCAGAAACTTCCTTGACTAATAAGTTTTGTTTTACTAATATTAACTTATATCGTTGAAGTGACAGAGTAACCCGATGGACTATCAAGAGAAGCTGTGGTTGGTGCAAACAGTCATAAGGAGTCGGGCGAATTCACCACTGAGTGAATGATCAGAAACCATTCCGTATTCCGCGTTAAGGAAGGCCAGCAATGGTCACAGAGGCTGCTATGGCAATGTAGCAGTGAACAAAGGTGGTATCACGATTTACGCTCGTCCTTTAGGGAACGGGCTTTTTTCTAGTAGGAGGAGTCTTTATGAAAAAACTAGGAACATTACTTATGGCATTATGCCTGCTTGCAGCTCTTGTCGGCTGTTCAAGTGAAACTGAGAAGGGACCAGACTATAATGTCGGTGTCATCCAGTATGTCCAGCACGAAGCGCTTGACAAGGCAACCAACGGCTTCGTTGAAGCTTTGACCAAAGCAGTTGAAGCCGATGGCAAGACAGTCAACATCGAAGTCAAGAATGCATCAAACGAATCTGCCAACTGTACAACTATTGCTGCTGATTTCTTGTCAAACAATGTTGATCTGATCATGGCTAATGCAACACCAGCCCTCTTGGCTGCTGCAACAGCTACTGATTCAACACCAATCCTTGGTACATCAATCACTGTCTATGATGCTGCTTTTGATGGAACAACACCAGCAAACGTCTCTGGTACCTCTGATTTGGCTCCATTAGACAAACAGGCGGAAATGTTCAATGAACTGTTGCCAGAAGCCAATACAATCGGTCTCTTATACTGTTCAGCTGAAAAGAACTCAGCATACCAGATTGAAACAATCGAATCTTATTTGACTCAGATGGGCAAGACTTGCAAGCGTTACAGCTTCGCTGAAGCTTCTGAATTATCAATGGTTGTAGAACAGGCTTGCCAGGAAGTTGATGCCATCTACATCCCTACTGACAATACATGTGCTGCCAATACCGAAACAATTGCCAACGTAGTCCTGCCTAACAACATTCCAGTCATCGCAGGTGAAAATGGCATCTGCACTGGCTGTGGTATCGCAACATTGTCAATTGACTACTACGATATCGGTTATGCAACAGGCTTGATGGCTTATGAAATCCTAGTCAATGGCAAGAGCGTATCTGATATGCCAGTTGAATTTGCACCAGAATTTACCTACCTATACAATCCCGATAATTGTGCATATTTCAATATCGATGTACCTAGCAACTATCAGCCAATCGAATAAGCAAAATGTCATTCCTGCTATCTCTGATCAATTCCATGCCTAATGCCATTGCCCAAGGCATGGTATATGGCATCATGGCAATTGGTGTCTATATTACTTATAAGATCATGGACATTGCCGATCTGACAGTTGATGGTTCACTATGTACCGGTGGTGCTGTCTGCGTCATCATGGTCCTAAATGGCCATCATGTCCTTGTCGCCATGTTATGCGCTGTGATTGCCGGCATGGTTACCGGTCTTATTACTGGTCTTCTTTGCACCAAATTTGGCATTCCTGCTATCCTCTCGGGTATTCTGCTTCAATTGGGGCTCTACTCAATCAACCTTCATATCATGGGCTGGGGTACTGAAACCTTCTCCAAATCAAATCTGGCCATCAGTGTTGACAAATACAATCTGCTGGCCTCATCAAGATTTGTCAAAGCAATTGTCCCTAATAATCCAATCTTCTCAGTTGGCATCTTTATCATTATTGTCATCGCCTTGCTTTACTGGTTCTTTGGAACAGAAATTGGTTGTGCCTTGCGAGCAACTGGTGCCAACCAGAATATGGCTAGAGCCCAGGGCATCAATACAAGTAGCAGCAAGGTCCTGGCACTGATGATTTCCAATGGCCTTGTGGCCTTGTCTGGCGCGTTATTAGCCCAATTTCAAGGTTATGCGGATGTCAATATGGGAAGAGGTGCGATTGTCATCGGCTTAGCAGCTGTCATTATTGGTGAAGTCATCTTCTCCAAGATCTTTAGAAACTTTGCACTGAAGCTTCTTTACTGTGTCCTAGGTGCCATCATCTACTATATGGTTCTGCAATTTGTCTTAAAGCTTGGCTTATCAACCGATGATCTCAAGCTCTTAAGTGCTACTGTTGTTGCACTATTCCTTGCCGTTCCTTATTGGAAAGCCAATTATGCCGCTACGCATGTAAAGGAGGGCAGAAAATGCTAAAAGTAAGCAATATCCATAAGACATTCAATCCCGGTACTGTCAATGAAAAAGTGGCCTTAAATGGCGTTACTTTGGAGCTTGAAGAAGGCGATTTCGTTACAGTCATTGGTGGCAATGGTGCAGGCAAATCAACACTGCTCAATGCCATTGCCGGTGTCTGGAATGTTGATTCCGGTTCCATTACCATCGATAATGATGATGTTACCAATCTTCCTGAATATAAAAGAGCCTGCTATATTGGCAGAGTCTTCCAAGACCCAATGAATGGTACAGCTGCCACTATGCAGATAGAAGAGAATATGGCTCTGGCTTCAAGAAGGGGCAAGAAAAGAACGCTGAAAACCGGCATTACCAAAGAAGAAAAAGCACAATACCATGAGCTATTGAAAGAACTGGGTTTAGGTCTTGAAGAGCGTATGACAACAAAGGTCGGCTTATTGTCAGGTGGTCAAAGACAGGCCTTGACCTTGCTGATGGCGACAATGAACAAGCCCAGGATTCTTCTGCTTGATGAACATACAGCTGCTCTTGATCCCAAGACTGCTGCCAAGGTTCTGGAAACTACCAATCGCATTGTCAGCAAATACAATCTGACAACCTTCATGGTCACTCATAACATGAAGGATGCCCTGGCATTAGGCAATCGTCTCATCATGATGAATGAAGGAAAGATCATTCTTGATGTCAAAGGCGAAGAAAAGAAGAAATTGTCAGTTGAAGATCTGCTCAAGATTTTTGAAGCCAATGGCAATGTTACAGATCAGGTCATTCTAAGTTAACAAAGAGCTATCACGAGATAGCTCTTTTCTTTTAGTTCATCTTTGCCTTAGGAGTAAACTGCTCCTCTGCTATTTTCAAGCCGCCTGAATTAAGCAAGACTGCACTAAGATCAATAAAATTGCGATTTTCATCAAAAGGAAGAATGGTAACAGATAAGGTGACAATGCAGCTTTCTTCTTCATAAGTATAGGAATCCCCATAAATCATCATGCAGAGATAATTGTCTTCATCAATGAAAAGGTCAATGCCATTATATAAGCCAAAGATCTCTTCAACTTCATAGACATCTGCCAAGAACTGATGCCTCATCTCCATCTTCTGGTTATTGTTTAAGACATCCTGGTATTTGCAAACCATTAGGCACTGATAATTTGGGATACTTCCAATCCTTCCGAGAATCTCTTCGTTTTCCCTGTTATGAGTGGCGATTTCCTCGTCGCTGCAATCAAGAATGGATTTGGTATTGATCGGTTTTAATTCAATTAGCACTAGAATCCTCCTTTAGCTATTCATATTTGGCAAGGATTTCCTTCAGGCCTTCCTTGACCCTGTTTCTTAATTCGACTGGCTCCATTACCTCTGCAACGCTTCCATACTGAAGCAGCCAGTAATAGAGGGCATCATAGTTGGTCGTTACTCGAACCACTGAATGGTCTTCGCCAGCTGATACGACCCTGTAGTCTGTTCCATGCCAGTCCTCAAATGAGCCGATGTGGCGGTTGGAGATCCTGATCTTTGCTGTCCCGGCATCGCCGGCAAACATGTAGATATGTTCTCTCATATACTTCCCTAGATCGAAGTCATGTCCTACAACATCAATCAATGGCGTTCTTCTTTCATTGATGGCTCTTGCGCTTGTAAGCCTGTCGATCCTTCTTGGCTCCAATGACAGCTTTCCATCCCTGCTGGCATTGCATAGAAGATAGTATCTGGACTGGTCGGATACTACAAAATACGGATCGACAATCCTTGGCGGCCAGTCCTTCCTTGTGCCATCGATCTGCGGGGAGTGCTGGATGATCTCAAGCTTCAGATCCCTTTCAATCGCATCATCAATGGCGTCAAGAATGTCATAAAGGGAATCATTCCTTGTCCTGTTGATTGAAGACAGGTAGGTAAGGTTTTTCGCCTTGCCCCTCATGCTGTTCATGGACAATGTCCTGAGCTTTTCAATCAGGGTTTTGGCTTCCCTTTCCGGAATGTGCTTGCCATACATGACGCCATCAATCAGTGTCCTGAGCTCCCTTTCAGTGAAGAGGTCCTTTCTGTATACGCCTCTTGTACCGGCAACATATCCCGCTTGCCTTAGCTCCTTGAGATAGTCGGAGCAGGTATGCCTGCTGATGACATCGCCATACTTTTCTTCCAGGCGTTCCATCAGCTCAGCCTGGGACATCGTATGCTTGGCATCCGAATGCTCATTGAGTATCTCCATGATATGGATGGCCAGTAATCTGTTGCTATTTTCCATCATCCACCTTCCTTTCGATTTTCATATTGTGCTCAATTAGCGCAAAGAGTTCTGCTTTCATACTGATTCTAACACCAGTGACTCCAAGTTCCACTCCCCCTTATAGCTAATGATAAGGAGATAATTTCAGGTGTCGGCTTCCTTTTTGGCAATTAAGTCTAGGAGATAATCATTTCCTCATGAAAATCTTCCATCCACAGATGCTTACTATTATTTCTCTTATCTTATCAAAGATTATGTTCAAAATATTGCTCATAAAGATTATTATTTTGCAAATATTCTTTTTGTCTTGAAGCATCAGCCATACTTAGTAGAATTAGCTATACAGGAAGAAGAGCAATGGCATTAGCTGACTGCCTAAATAAAAACCGGTCATCAGTACTGATCACCTTATCATCAGGCCCCTTAATATCAATGATGCGGAAGCACTAAGGGAAAGGATGGCTGAGAGATCCCTGTATAAGTATTGAGGCAAGGCTATGGAACCAAAGCCCTTGAAGCCATGATTGATTTCATCTTTGTCTATGGCCCTCTTGACAGTGATAAAAAAGTGGCCAGGATGGCCACTTGTGTCAAATGATAAACTAGTCTTTTTTCTTGGAGACATATTCCACAAATCCATCATAGAGCAGATGCAAAGCCAGATGCAAAGTCAAATAGCTTGAACGATTGATATTCAGATCTGTATTCTTGAAGGAATTCTGGAAGTAAAGATTGTATTTGGCAATGGAAGACAATTCATTATTGGAAACATTGGTTATGGAGATTACTGGTACATCCGTTAATCCCAAAGTCACAATTGAATCCCGGTACTTGTCAACATTGCCAGACCAGGAAGCAATAATCACCAGATCATTCTTTTTGATATGCTTGCTGATGATCTTGAACTCTCCAGAGGCTGGAATCAGAATGACATGCTTATTGAGATTCAGCATGCATCTTGAGAACTCCTGAAGCATTAGCCTTTGGCCTAGTCCTGTACCATAGGCATAGATATGTTCAGCCTTGTCAAGAATGCTGTAGATCTCATTAATCAAAACATTCTGTGAGAACATCTTAATGGTCTGGGCAACATCAGTCTTCATCATGTCAACTGTATCAACCTGGCTGTTTTCCTTATTTGCAACATCACTCTTAAGAAAATACTTGAACTCACTAAAACCGCTAAAACCCAGCTTCTTTGCCGTTCTCAGGACAGTTGCTGCAGAAGCATTGCAACCTTTGGCAATATCAGCCAGATTGGCATTGGTACAGTATCCAAGATTATTGCGAATATAGCCCAGGATATGCAAGTCAATCTTGTTCAGCTTGTCATGATTTTCATTGATGATCAGATCCAATTGTTGGCTCATATTAACCTCTTTATGAAATTATAAGCCTTTTCTTACTCCCATTGCAAAGTCTTTATTTAGCAGGAATGGCCTTAAGTAGCCAAGCGTTGCAGTTGTTGGAAGAACATCAGGATTCAGCTCAATACCCAATTCCTCAACAATATACTTTCTTCTTCTTTCCATTCTTGCATACATCAAAGGAGCCTTTTCCCTGATTTCTGCTCTAAGCTTTTCATCAGCTAGGACAATGGAACTTTCAGCATTTGTACCACCATAACCCTTGACTGAAGGAATGATATCAAGCTGCAAAATCATACCACTGCAAAGCTCTTCCTTGCTGTTCTTATAGATTGGCGAAGAAAGCCATTCCTCATCAGCACATAGATGGCCTGGGCATAATCCCCAATTGTATTTGTCCTTTGGCAATACTTTTTCCATCAAGGCATATAGTTCACCACCACTCATACCGCAATGGATATTCTCAAGCCAAGCGACTGTTGCCCCATAATAAGGTTTGACAACAGCGTCAAGATAGTCTCTCATGCCTTCAGGAAGTTCATTTTCATCATGAACAGCATAGCCGCTTCTTGATGATAAGCCACCCTTATAGCCAACAGTCAAGGAGATTGGATCACCTAGTTTGACTTCATTGTCGGTTGGATAGATATTGGCCTTGAGGAATCTTGGCCCTGCGGAGGCGATAGTAACTACTGAATTCTTCTGGCCTAAGGCATTAAGGGTTGCACCTAATTCTGTTTCCTTGACACCTAAATCAAGCTGTTCCATAGCTCTGTAGACACAATCGCCAGCTAAAGCAGCACCGAATTCATAATGTTCGATTTCATTGACATTATTTGTATTTCTGACACCCTTGTAGCCAATAAAGAGATCAGTCGCATTGCTGACATTGTCATTGCCACAGATTTTTCTGATCCTCTCTACAACATAATATGGAACATCAAAGAGCTGGCTATTGTCTTCAAAAGCACTGGTGAAATTCTTCCAGCCGACAATGCCAGTCTTCAAGCCGCCAGTCAAGCCGGCATCTTCCAATAATCCCTCTAATGGCTTTATATTGTCCATTGGCTGATTAGGAAGCGAGAAATAAGGGGCATGAATAGCCTTTGAAGGAATACGAGCCTTTTCAACCTTATTGAGATTTTCATTGCCCATGACCATATAGCTTTCACCATTCTGATGCAAGACCAGCAGTGCTTCTTCAAAGCGTGGCAAAAAGCCTGTCAGATATTCAAAGTTATTGCCATGTTCAAGATCACCATAGATGACAAGGACATCAAGTCCTCTTTCCTTCATCCTGGCTAGGACCTTGTCTTTTCTCTGGGCCATTGTTTCATCACTTAACATGACTGGTACAGCAGTGGCATCAAGTTCAGGTCTTAAGGTCTTGCGATATTCGATTACTGCCATTTATTCTCCTTCTTTTGCAATATCCATGATCAGATGCAAGAGGACATCAGCGCCCTTCTTGATATCTGCATAATCAGTCCATTCTTCTGGGCAATGGGAAACACCATTGTTTCTGCTTGGTACATAAATCATATTAGTATCGCAGAAATCAGTCATGATCATGGAATCATGGCCTGTGCCATTGTTGATGATCATATAGCTATAGCCCAGATTCTTGCAAATGTCTTCCATCTTCTTGACATTATCTGCACACATGACACTTGGTCCTGTTGGATTAGGATAGTTGATTCTTCTGATTTCCTGCAATTCATATGGCAAATCGAATTCCTTGCTGACTTCTTCCAACAAGTCCTTGACCATCTTGCCAAAATCAACCTTCTGGACAATTTCCCTAGTGAAGGTTCTGATTTCGATCTTGCCTTCAACAAGTTCTGGAACAAACTGGTTGGAATTAGGCGTGATATCAAGTCTTCCGACCATGCCGGTTACTTCATCACCCAGTTCCTTGATCATATTGTCAAAGCGGACAATGAAGTTGGAAGCAGCAACCAATGCATCCTTTCTTGCGCTCATTGGTGCAGTTGAGTCTGCTGTCTTGCCTAAAAAACGGAAAGTATAGCGGCCAATGCCAGCCAAATAGGAAATCAATCCGATTTCAATCTTTTCTCTATCTAAAACTGGTCCCTGTTCAACATGCAGTTCAACAAAGTTCTTGATGGAACCAGGTTCTCTTCTAGCTTTATCCAAATCAGGTGTTAAGCCATATTCAGCCATGGCTTCCAGCTTTGTCTGTCCAAAACGGTTTTTGACTGTTTGAAGTTCACCCATAGTCATAGTACCAACCATTGCACGTGAATTGGAGACACCTGTACTAGGGCCAAATGTTGCGCCCTCTTCAGCATTCATCACAATCAATTCCATTGGATAGTCATTTTCAAAATTGTTTTCAGTCAGAATGCGCATTACTTCCAAAGCCGATACTGTTCCAGCATTGCCATCAAAAGCACCGCCATTGACAACAGTATCGTAGTGAGAACCAAACATGACAACCGGAGCATCCTTGAGCTTGCCTTCTTTTCTGCCAAAGATTGTGCCATAACCATCTTCATAGACATTCAGGCCCAGCTTCTTCATTTCTGATACCAGATATTCCTTAGCCATTGCATCTTCCTTGGAATAGGAAGATCTTGTTACACCCTTGCCAGGTGTTGATGTGAATTTGGCGAGTGTTTCCAAATCCCTTTGTATTCTTTCGACTTTTGTTTCCATTTTATCCTCCTGGAAAAGAAACAGGCTTTATTCGAGCCTGTTTCTTAGTTATAGTCTTTACTATTAAGCAGCTTTGACGGCTCTCTTTAATTCAGCGGCAGCTTTTTCAACTTTAGCGCCATAGACAACCTGAATCTGTGTATCACTAACTTTGATCAAGCCTAATGAACCAGTCTTCTTCAATAGCTTTTCATCAACAACTGAAGTGTCCTTTAAGACTAGACGCAATCTGGAAATGCAGTTGTCGATTTCAACGATGTTGTCCTTGCCACCTACAGCTTCCATGATAGCCTTGCCTAATTCTGTAACTTCAACACTGTTATCGATTTCATCTGTTTCATCTTCTCTGCCAGGAGTCTTGATGTTGAACTTGACAATAGCCCATCTGAAGACCAGGAAGTAGATGACAGCGTAGATTAAGCCAATGATGAGGTTGACAACCCACTTTGTTTCCATTCCACGCAGTACACCAAACAGCATGAAGTCAACAAGACCGCCACCAGCATTACCAATGCAGACACCAAGCAGAGTATTGAGCAGGAATGATGTACCAGCCATGAATGCATGGAATAACCACAATAATGGTGAAATGAAGAAGAATGCGAATTCAATTGGTTCAGTAATACCAGTGAAGAAGCTTGTCAAACCGGCAGCTAACAGCATACCCTTGACCTTGCTCTTGTTCTGAGGAAGTGCAGTAACATACATAGCATAGCATGCTGCTGGCAAACCGAAGACCATGAATGGATGAGTACCCTGAGTCAGGAATCTAGTAGCCTGTCTCATGACATCCATATCTGGATTAGCCTGCATCAATGTAGCATTGAAGATATTCAAAGCACCAGAAACTGTCTGACCATCAACAACAGCTGTACCACCAATTGGTGTGAATCTGATCATCTGGTTCAAGATGTGGTGAAGACCTGTAGGAATCAATAATCTTTCCAGGAAACCATAGATGAATGTACCAAACGCACCAGCAGCAGCCAATAGGCTTCCGAAGCCATTGATTACTGTATTGAAGATTGGCCATACAAAGTACATGACGATTGCAAGGAATGGAATAGTGACAACCATCATGATTGGAACAAATCTCTTGCCTGAGAAGAATGAGAATGCAACAGGCAACTGAGTAGTATGGAACTTGTTGTGGATCATAGCTGTCCATAAACCAACAACGATACCACCGAAGATTGACATACGATATGTGAAGATGCCCATTGTTGTATCATATGCAGCGTTGACCTGAGTAGCCTTCAGAAGATCCATGCCCTGTTCCATCAAATATGCAACAGAAGTAGTTTCAGCAGTGATGCCCTTTAAGCCCAGGAAGAAACGGATTGTTACATGGAAGAGAACAAAACCGATGATGGAAGCAAATGTAGCAACTTCCTTGTCTTCATGTGAAAGGCCCTGAGCAATTGACATACAGAACAAGATTGGCAATAAGCCGAATAAGCCACCTGCCAAAGCATTGACCAAGCTGACAAAGTTGTTAACAACCTTGACATCAGCTAAGACAGTACCTAAGACATTTGGGTTCTGAAGTGTTGATGCTAAACCTAGTAGCAAACCGGCAGCGACAATAATGGATAAAGGACCCATCATTGACTTACCAAACTTCTGGATAAAAGTTTTCATGATTTTCCCCCTTTTAGTAGATTAGTGTGCTAATCTTTACAACCAAATTCTATCTTTAGAAGGAATGATTATGAAAGCTCTTCCAGCCCTTTAGATTATTCTTTTGCTTCTTTATATTTATTTCACATCATGAAATAAATTTCAAATAAAAAAGGAGGTATTTCTACCTCCAGATTAAGCATTTAGATTATCTATTAAAGAGAAGCTAAGTACTTGATAGTTCTTACCATCTGAGTTGTGTAAGAATTTTCGTTGTCATACCAAGAAACAACCTGTACCTGGTAAGTTTCATCATCAATCTTAGATACCATTGTCTGAGTAGCATCGAAGATTGAACCATATGTTGAACCGATAATATCTGAAGAAACGATTAGGTCTTCGTTGTAGCCGAATGATTCGTTAGAAGCAGCCTTCATAGCAGCATTGATACCATCAACTGTAACGTCCTTGCCGTTTACAACTGCAACAAGAATTGTAGTTGAACCAGTCTTTGTAGGAACACGCTGAGCTGAACCGATTAACTTGCCATTTAATTCAGGAACTACCAGACCGATAGCCTTAGCTGCACCTGTTGAGTTAGGAACGATGTTTTCAGCACAAGCTCTAGATCTTCTCTTATCACCCTTCTTCTGTGGGCCATCAAGAGGCATCTGGTCACCAGTATAAGCATGAACAGTAGTCATGATACCTGATGATACTGGAGCATATGCATTTAATGCCTTAGCCATAGGTGCTAAGCAGTTTGTAGTACAAGAAGCTGCAGAGATGATCTTGTCATCAGCTGTTAATGTAGTGTGGTTAGTGTTGTAAACGATAGTTGGAAGATCATTGCCTGCTGGAGCAGAGATAACAACCTTCTTAGCACCTGCATCGATATGAGCCTGTGCCTTTGCCTTTGAAGTATAGAAACCTGTGCATTCCAATACAACATCAACATCTAATTCACCCCAAGGCAAATTAGCAGCGTTAGCTTCCTTATAGATCTTGATTGACTTGCCATCAACAACTACTGAATCTTCTGTAGAAGAAACTTCATGCTGGTAAGTACCATGAGATGTATCATACTTTAACAAGTAAGCTAGCATTTCAGGGCTTGTTAAATCGTTGATTGCAACAACATCATAACCTTCAGCACCGAACATCTGTCTGAATGCAAGACGACCGATACGACCGAAACCATTAATCGCAACTTTTACTGCCATAATTAAAAATTTTTCCTCCTTTTATGACTTCCTAATTATTATATTAAAGCTCTAATTTCAAGTCAATTTCATAAAGCAAAATCAAATGAAAAACCTCGAAGTAATCATTTATTATACTGGGGCAATCGCAATTATCAATCACCTGCAAAGCATCAGCTTTTTGCAAAAATCAATTCAGAATCAATAAATGCATGCTTGTTTCAATAGGTTGCATTTCATCGGCAATTTCAGGAATGAATCAGCTAATAGCCTTTTTTCCTCTTTGCATGATAAAAAGGGCATTTAGCCCTTTGATTTCAGTTATTACTTGACAACTACTGATACGATATGAGGATTTACACCATTGTACCAGTAAAGGAAGCCCGTCATATCAACGACATCGCCAACCTGCAATGACTCAACTGCTGCATAAACATCAGTATCATTGCCAGTCAAATATGATTCAACTGTGAATGTGTAAGTGTTTGTGCCATCAGATACATTGAAGTAAAGGTCAGAATTTGATTCATGGCTACCTGAACCATCCCAGTTGTAAAGGAAGGCCGCACCACTTTCATCAGCAGCTACAACAGTCAGACCAGTGAAAGAGACAAATTCGTTCTGATGGTCAATCAGTTCGTCAGATCCAAGAAGAGCTGTTACATCAACTGCATCAGCAACATAATTGCCTTCGATGATTTCAAAAGTTGCGTCCATGATTTCGATTTCACCGGACCATTCACCCTTGTAACCATGAACTCTGATCTTTGTACCAGCAGTCAGCTTGGCAGCGTCTTCTTCAGTACATGCCATCTGGTAAATGAAGTAAGCACCATCTTCATCAGCTGCGTAGACAGTTATCTTGTCTTCCCACCAGCTCTGATGAGCCTGGACATAACATTCAACATTTACTTCTGTTTCAAGATCAGCAGCCATATATTCAGCATGGCTCATGACTTTGACTTCGTTATCAGTTGTTGGTGTTTCATCGCCTGCAGGTTCATTATCTGCCTTGTTGCAAGCACCAAGCGCAAATAGAAGTCCAACAGCCAAGAGAATAGTTAATAATTTTTTCATTTGTTTCTCCTTTTGTCTTTTAGGACACACTAATTATATACTTTGTCATAATTGTTGGCAAAATAGTTAAGCATTTAACAAGATTTCTTCCTTTTATAGATGACATAGGAAATGATCAAAACCCAGGAAACACCTAAAGACCCCAGCAAAAGCTTGGCTTCAAAGGGAAGAGGTCCTAGATCCTTGGGCCCACCCAATGCCAAAGAGGCATCATCAAGATGATAGAGCAGATTGAGGTCTGAATAGAGTTTCCTGAAATACTCATCATCGATCGTCTCTTTTCTTCTGGTGGATTTGCAGGTATTTTCGATCAGTTGCCCTGCTGCCTCTCTTAAGGAGGCTGAACCATTGAAGACTGGTGTCACAAAGGTATGGTCAATATTGGCCAATAGCAGCTTAGTTGCATCAATCTTGACTTGATAATGTTCATTGTCATCACTTCCACCTAAGGAAAGATATTCCTGATAAGCATCGCTGCTTGCGGCTGCCTGGCTTACAGGAACATAGCCTTCAGTCTTTGCATAGCCAATCTGGACTTCATCAGTCAAGAGATATTGGGCAAAAAGCCATGATGCCAGCACTTCCTGTTTGTCTTCCTTGTTGAAGATGCAGATGGAAGGTCCCTGGGAAATCATCTGCTTATTAGTGGAATCATATTGGGGAATCGCCGTGACAACTGTTTCAAATTCCACTATGTTTTCTTCTGCGATATCACTAAGTGGTGCCTTGGAACCCATCCAGGTAGAACCGGCAGTTGAATCAATCGCAAAGATGCATTGGCCGGCATTGAGGAAGTTGGCAGGATATGATGAGATCTTGAAGGTTGAAAAGGCACCAGTAGCGCTATGAGCTGAAAGGTTTTTAAGGATATCCTCAGTTACATCATTAAAGAGCAATACTTCACCCTTTTCAGAAGAATATGGTGCCTTAAGCTGCTTTAGCATGGTAATCATCATATTATCTGTTGACTTGTAGATGAAAGGAATCATGACCTTCTGGCCATTGACCAGATAATTTCCCTCATCATCCTTGGCCATTGCCTTTTCACTGACTTCAAAGACAAAATCCCAGCTGATTTCTTCAGGAATATGATAGCCAAGCTTTTCAACATAGGTCTTATTGATATAAAGGGCTTCGGTTGATCGCATAAAAGGAATGGCATAATAGCTATCGGCAATCTTGCATTCATCAAGGAATTCTTCAACCAGTTCATCCTTGTCTGGTGAATTGAACTTAAGCTTTTTTCCACCTAGGCCGTAGTTTTCATCAATCAGCAGATCATCAAGGCTGACAACGACATTATCACCAGTCAGATAAGTGGCAATATGGTCAGGATAGGTAATGCAGACATTAGGTGTCGTATCGGTGGAGATATTGGTGATGACATCGTTATAGATGCGCAGATAGTCTGTATAGTATTTAACCTGGACATGGATATTGGGATAGAGCTCTTCAAAGGATCTGATAGCATTTTCATAGACATTGACCTGATTCTTATTGGTATCGTTCTTTGCCCAGAAAACGACATCATATTCCCGGCTAAGATCAAATTCTTCCGGAACACTAAAGGCATTGCGCTGTTTGGAACCATGACAGCCACTTAGCAAAAGGAACGCTATTAGGATAAGCAATAGCTTTTTCATCCTTTGGTACCTCCTCTTGAAACACCAGCCATGATCTTCTTATGGAAGATCAAATAGAGAACGATGAGCGGAATTGAAATGACAACAACAGCAGCCATCATTGCCGGAATATTCTCACGGCCAAAACCTGATTCCCTGATGGTCTGAATGCCATTTGAAACAAGATAATAATTTGGATCGTCAGTAATAAGCCGCGGCCAGACATAGGAATTCCAGCATTCAATGACCTTGAGAATGGTGATTGTTACAATTGTTGGCTGGCAAATGGGAATCATGACTTTCAGAAGATATTTGAAATCTGAACAGCCATCAACCTTCGCTGCCTTATAGAGTTCATCAGGTATCTGTTCAAAATTCTCCTTGAGCAGATAGATATAGAAGACGGATGTTACTGAAGGAAGAATCAGACCTAGAAAACTGTTTCTTAGACCCCAGTCAGTGATTGTTACATAATTGGTGATGACTACAAGCTCACTAGGAATCATCATCAATGACAAAAAGATGGTAAAGACAAGAGATCGACCCTTGAATTCAAGTCTTGAAAAGGCAAAGGCTGCCAAGATGATGACAACCAGCATCAATGCTGTAGTAACAAGCGCAAAGATGAGAGTATTGGCAAAATAAGAGGCCAAAGGCACTTCGGTAAAGGCAAAGATATAGTTCTCAATTGTTGGTGATAAGGTAAAGAACTTTGGAATATATTCGGAATTATAGGTTGAATAGCCCTTCAGCGATGTCAAAACCATCCAATAAAAAGGAAAGAGGACAATGATGGCCCAGATTCCTAGCAATAGATAGGTGATGGTCTTCTGCAGGATATTTTTCAAGCGGGCAGTCTTTTCAATCTTTTCATAGTTTATGTTTTCCATAACTCCCCCTTAGGCCTTCCTGCTAGTCAAAAGCAGATTGATGCAAGTAATGGTCAATACAATGGCAAATAAGACAAGTGCTGCTGCTGAAGCATAGGATGGATAGCCTCCACTTGCTCCATAGAGCATGTCATAGACATAGCCAACGATGGTATTCATGCCGGCCGCATTGAGATTGGTGCCAAAGATTGCGACTACATCACTATAGGCCTTAAAAGCACCAATAAAGCCGGTAATGATCAGATAGAACAGCATTGGCGCAATCATTGGCAGTGTAATATGGGTAAAGATCTTGAATTTGGAAGCACCATCAATCTTGGCTGCCCGGTAGTATTGCTGATCAACAGAAGCCAAAGCACTGGTCAGAATCAGAATCTTGAAAGGCAATACCACCCAGATTGTATAGATGGACATGACAAGCATCTTGGCCCAATAAGGACCCTCAATGAAATCAATGGATGAAAAGCCCAGGAAATTGATCAGAAGATTGATTAGACCATCAGAATAAGCTGTTTTCTTGAAAAGGATCATGAAGACAAGGCCTACTGCCAAAGTATTGGTAACATATGGCAGGAAGTAGATGGTTTCAAAGAGTTCCTTGAGTTTCCGGATAGAGTTGAGACCCAAGGACACCAACAATGCCAAAAGGGTGGAAATAGGAACAGTGATGATGACAAGGACAAAGGTGTTCTTGACAGCTTGCATGAAATAGGGATCATGAAGCACATAGGAAAAGTTATAGCTGCCAATGCCATAGTAGGAAGAAGAGGCAAAGTTATAGCCTTCTTCCAGGGAATAGATGACGACATCAATCAAAGGGTAGACCATGAACAATCCAAGGAAAATGATTGCTGGCAACAGGTAGAGCCAGCCCTTCAAACCATTTCTTTTCATAGGATGCCTACTTGATCAGCTCTTCGCTTTCAATATCAAAGAGATGGCATTTGCTTTCCTTGATGCTGAATCTGACCTTGTCACCACATATCAGCTTTCCGGTTTCTGATGGTATAATCGCTCTTTTATTATCTGAGATGCTGCATGCATGATCATAGACAACACTTGTATCCCGTCCCATGACCTCGACTCTTTCAAGATCAAAGACCAGTGGACCATTTTCATCATATTCAAAGCCTTCAGGTCTAATGCCAACATAGACTTCTCGATCAGAGAGCTTTTTTTCCATAATGGCTGAATCACCAATATAGAGCAGATTGTTTTTGATTTCGCCCTTGAAAAGAGAAATTGGTGGATTGCCAAGGAATTTGGCTACAAAGAGATTTGCTGGAGCATCATAGACATCCTGAGGTCTTCCAATCTGTTGCAAGACACCATCCTTCATAACCACAATCATGTCAGAAATTGACATTGCTTCTTCCTGATCATGCGTAACAAAAACTGTTGTGATGCCCGTCTTCTTCTGAATGCGCTTGATCTCTTCCCTGGTCTGAAGCCTGAGTCTAGCATCAAGATTTGATAGAGGTTCATCCAGCAGCAATACTCTTGGCATCTTTACAAGGGCTCTGGCTATTGCAACTCTTTGCTGCTGACCACCTGACATCTCTGATGGTTTGCGGTCTAGCAGCTTTTCAATCTGCACCAGTTTGGCAACTTCCAGAACCTTTTCTTCCATCTCTTTTCTGGACAGGCGTTCCTTCTTTTTGACATTTGTCAAAGGAAACATGATATTCTGACGAACAGTCATATGCGGATATAGTGCATAGTTCTGAAACACAAGGCCTACTCCTCTGTTCTCCGGTGGCAAATTGGTCACATCATCATCCCCAAAGAAGACCTGACCCTTGGTTGGCAGTTCCAGACCTGATATCAGATTGAGCGTTGTTGACTTGCCACAGCCTGATGGTCCTAACAAGCCAATCAGCTTGCCATCAGGAATCTCAAAGTCAAAGCCGTTAACAGCAATAACATCGTCCGGCTTGTTCTTATCACGGCTTGGATAGATCTTGGTTAAGTTCTTCAATATGATTTTCATTGCATATCCCCTTGCTATTAATCCAAATTATAGCACTTATTCCCCTGCAGCATATTCTTCTCCCAAAGCCAGGAGTTCTGATTGCGTGCTTTCATCAATATAGCCATTGCGATAGAGGGCATTGATAACGCTGATCTGACGCTTGATGGCCAGCTTTTTCCCTGTACTCAGATTATAGATGCTTGGGGCATTGATAACACCTGCCAATAGCGATCCTTCAAAAAGATCAAGCTCACTAGGCTCTTTATCAAAATAGCCATTTGCAGCCTGCGAGATTCCATAATAGCCATCTCCATAATAGATGATATTCAGATACATCTCGATGATCTCTTTCTTGCTGTAGGTCTTTTCAATCTCATAAAGGAAGAAGAATTCGGCCATCTTCTGATCAAGAGTCAAGACAAAGCTGTAGTAGTAGTTCTTGGCCAATTGCTGGGTAATGGTAGAACCGCCCTGTGGCATCTTCTTAATAAAGGTTGAATATAAGGCACGTGCCAGAGAAACGAAATCAATCCCCTCCCTTTGAAAGAAGCGGTGATCTTCAATAGCTACAATGGAATTGATAAAGGCTGGTGAGATATCTTCATATTCAACATAATCTGCCACTTCTTCAATGATGGCAGTTCTCATCATGGCAACTGGCTTCTTTTCCCTATCAATCTGATAAGTATCATAGCCCATCTTCAATAGATAAGCCCCAAAACTGCTAACCACTATCAGCATAAGCAGGATGATGGCAATTATCATTTTTCTTATTGTCTTCATAAGAACCATTATAAAAGGGAGGACTTCGGATAGGAAGCCTCCCTGTTTCAAATTAATAAATGCTTAAGTTGCTGAAGATCAGATACTTTGGACCCTTGTAATAGGACATGGTGGTTTCTTCCTTTGATACCTTGACATTTCTGATGTCATTATAGATATTCCCGGCAATGGAAAAACCGGTCAAAGGGATATATTCATTGCCATCATAATATAAGGCCAGTCTGACTTCGCCACCAAAATAGCCAGATGATGATTCATATTGTGGTGAAGAGAAGTTCTTGATCAGAAGATGCTTTTTGTGATGATAGTCCACAGCCTCGCCACCAAGAATAATGATTGGCAGATTGCCTGTTGCCTTCTTCTTAAGATAATGGGCATAACGCAATTCACCATAATTGCCTATAGCCTTGCCATTTCTGATAATGGTCTTGCCAGTAAGCTTCAATCCTGACTTATCAAAGCCCTTGGAAGATAAACAGCCCTTAGCATAATGGTCAAGCTTGATATTCAACGATCCATCAGCAACCTCATCACCCTTGATAAAGTGGTTCTGGTGGTTGTAGATAGTCCGATAGGACAATTCAGAAGCAAAGCCATCGACAATGTTTTCAAGCATGTCACCACCTATGAGAACCAGGACATCCTTATCAATTTCCACTTCTGATAAACTATGGGCTTTTGCCCTCAATAGGGCATCATCCATGGTCTCGGCAATCTCCCTTTCAATCTCCTTAGGCTTGACATAGCCCTTACGAATGGCCTTATAGACTTCAAATTCACTGCCATTATGCCTTACAGTCGGAATGACTTCAATGAAAAGCTCAAATTGGCCATGGCGGTGATGGTTGCCTTTGGAAGTGATGATCTCCTCTTCCTTCATGCTTGCAAAGATTTCAGTTGCAGAAAGCCAGACATCTTCGCGGTTATCAGCCTTGAAAATCGCCTTGGCTGCCTTTGCTGAAAGCTTATTGAGATCTTCTTCTTCAAGGGTTCCCTCATCAACATCTGCACACTTTTCGGCAATCGGGAACCAAGGGTTATTGATGGCCCTGGCTTTTCTGATTGCTGCCCCGAGCTTTCTTTTGAAGCTTGAGACATTATCAGCTGCCGTTATGACGACATTTGAGGAACCACGATATTCATCATGATCAACATAGATTTCAACACTGATCGACTCAACTTCCACAAAACGGTTGAGTTCAAGACTCTTTTTGGCATAGAACAGTTCACTTGACTTTCTTCTATTAAGGGAAATGACATAGTCATCAATCATTGCATTTTCATCAAGAATACTGATAATCTTATCCAATTTCATCATCCAAGTTTTGCCCTCACTTTCAAATGTGGTCCACCATCAGACACATAGACCCATTCCTTATGGCCTTTGCCGCACATGCCGGAACCTGTAACCTTCAATTCATCGGAAACCATGGAAATGGAATTCAATAGATCAAGGACAGAACCAGATATGACAACCGGTGCAACAATCCTGCCAGTAAACTTGCCATCCACAATTTCCATACCGTAGGAAGCTGTACATTGAATCTGCCAGTTCTTAGGATCTTCCATGCCATTGCTGGTCTCACAGAGATAATAGCCATGGTCAATGGATTTGATCATATCCGCAAGCTTGTCCTTTCCTTCCTTAAAGAAGGTATTGGTCATTCTTGAATAAGCCTTATGGCTGTAGCTTTCCCTGCGACCATTGCCACTAGGCTCCTTTCCCAATTGCAAAGCACTTAAGGCATCGGAAATGCCGTTTTGCAGAATGCCATCCTTGATGATTTGCGTGTTATGAGCCAAGACTCCATCATCATCAAAGAAATAGGAGGCAGCACTGATACAGGATGCTGCTCCATCGTACATGTTGACAAGATCTGAAGCAACTCTTTTGCCTACATATTCACTTGCTTTGGCTCTTCCTTTGACAAACATATCCATTTCAACACCATGGCCAAAAGCTTCATGGGCAATTAATCCGGAAATGCTCTGATCAGTGATAACATCATAGACACCAGGTTCAATAGCCTTGGCATCAAGCAGTTTGACAGCTATCTCTGTTGTATTGTCCACAAGATCCTTAAGCTTGTTTAGACAAGCAATAGAATCAGTATCGCCTTCAACTGTGTAATTCTGCTGGATGTTGTTTCCATCCTTGCTTACAACCATCAGCATGCCATTGGTCCAATCATATTGCTGGTCAAGCTTGCGCTTCTTGGACACAAAGATCTTGGCTGTCTCTCTTTTGACAAAGGCAGTATAGACATTGACAATCTTGTCAGTGCTTTCAGCCTTCTTCCTGATCTTTTGCAGGATCTTCAATATCTTGCCATCAGATAAAGGCTGCTGGTCCTGACGCTTGAAGGATTTGACCATTTCCTCTTCTTTAAGGATTGGCAAAGGCTCTTCCATTTTGATGCTGATGGCAAGCTTTCTTCTGACTTTTGCAATATCAAGTCCACGGATATCATTGCAGGAATATTCACTATAGCCACCATTCTGATAGACCTTGATGACAAAGCCCAGTTCACTGTCAAGGTCATCAATCGATGTTTCGGTTGTTGCTGAAACAATGCGCTTGTTATGAACATAGGAACCAAGAATCGATACATATTCATAATAGTTTCCCAGTTCT
This sequence comes from Erysipelotrichaceae bacterium, assembly GCA_029101345.1. Lineage (GTDB taxonomy): Bacteria > Bacillota_I > Bacilli_A > Erysipelotrichales > Erysipelotrichaceae > Colivicinus. The sequence goes on from JAQXQU010000065.1 coordinate 73,825, forward strand.
TCAACCAGTTTGCTAGCATCAGCCATGCGGGAAATCAAAAATCCATATGACATAAGCTACCTCCATTCTGTTAATATCAATCTATGAATAATTCTAAAATCATTCTAACATTAATATAGCAAAGGAGTACTAGGATGCTTAGTGAGATGGAATATCAGGCAATCAGATACTATCAGGGTGATGTCAAAGGGAATGATCCCTTCTATGGTGATAGTAAGGCCTATGTAACAATCAATTCCCTCTTTTTCAGAGGCATTGAAACAGAGATTAGAAGAGCTAGGGAAGGAAAAAGGCTCAATCCCGAGATATTAAAGGACAAAAAGCGTCTCCATGATCTTCTAAGCAGTCTTCTTGATGTCATGTCCAATAGTGTCGATCAGAACTGCATTTGCTATCGTGTTGAAAGATATGCTGATTACTTGCAGATGAAGAAGGAAGGCCATACCATATCCTTTACTTCCACTTCCCTAAAAGGCTTCCTTGAATACTATCAGGATCGGGAAGGCATCGTCCTGATGGAATTCATGATTGAAAAAGGCACACCCTGCTTCTCCTATCAGGAACTTTTGCAGGATGATTATCTGAAAAAAGATGAACAGGAAGTGCTTTTGCCGCCTGGCCTGAATCTCACCTTTGAAGAAGTGCCTTTATCGGCAAAGGAAAGGACCATCAAGGACAATAAAGGACTGCCTCCTGTTCTTAAGGTCAGATGTCATATCAAAGGCCAATGTTCATATGCCCGCAATGTCTATCCGGCAAGTGATAATTACCAGGCGATCAAGAGGCTCTTTGCTGCCATCAACAACAATCTTCCCATCAATGATGAGGACCTCGCTTATTATCTGGCATTCAAGAAAGCCTTTGTCTACGAACTGATGACCAGAAAAAAGGATGACAAGTCATCCTCTAGGGTTTAAGATACAGCGGCCTTTTAGCCAGGCTTAATCCTTCCGATACATTTTTAGTCGAACTTTGATAGAGGGTATTGAACATCTGATAGTCATTGATATGTCCATAATAGCCCTCTTTTATTTCATATTTGAGATCTTTGCTCAAAAAATCCAGATGTTCTTTCATACTTAATGTGAGTTTTAGCTTCTGATGGTAGTTGAGAAGATGTCTCAGCATTGTTAACAAGCCACGGGAGTCTTGATAGATGACTTCATCGCAATAAAGATGATCACCCATATCACGATAGGCCAGATAGCCTTTGACAAAGCCATTGCGACGATAGATGATGATTTTCTTCCCCATCTTCTTAAGATAATGCAGATGTTCCTTATAGGCCTTTAAGTCATAGACTTCATAGCCATTGAAATGGGTAATGTATTTGCCATAGCATTCAAGCATGGCATCAGGATCGATTTCATAGCTGATGCCATAGGTATTCAGCAGTGGAAGATTGTTTTTATAAAGGACATATTCCTTTTGGCAGGATGCCAGTTCAAAATGCGGCAGCTGGCTTTTGCTATAAGCAAAGAGTTCCTGGTGGCAAAGATGATCAAGCAGGACATCATAGACTTCTTTGTCGTATTTTCCAACAACAATCTCTGAAGCCTTGATCATCTTGCCATTTAGATAAAGATGATGAGGGCAGACAAGAAGAAAGCCTTCAATCTCCCCATTCTCCACTTTGACATAAGCCTTGTTTTTATCATTTGCCAACAATAAGCCCATTTCCAATCCATAGGCCGTTGAGAGCTTTTCTCTTTCAAAATCCAATGCAAATCTGATCATCAGGACAGCTCCTTGGCAATAGCTTCAATCTTGTTAAGACGATGCTTGAGCCCTGACTTGGAGATATTGACTCCATGTTTCTTCTGATAATGATCGCATAATTCCAATAAGGAACTTTCAGGATGAGCCATGCGCAGGTCAATGACGGCCCTTAACTTGTCATCCAGCGTATTGTATTTGCCAGAATCCATGATCTTTTTCATATATTCAACCTGTTTTCTGGCAGCCGAAATGCTCTTGACTTCATTGGCAATTTCACAATTGTCAAGTCTGACCCAGGAATTCATGAAATCACGATTGATACGGGTGTTTTCAAAATTCATCAAGGACTCCTGAGCACCAATCATCCTAAGGAAATCAGATATCAGATCTGCTTTTTTGATATAGACTACATAACGGCCACGACGCTTGGTGACCTTGGCAATGATATTGAATCGGGACAGGATCTTGATGGCAAAGTTCGCCTGGTCTTCATCACTTAAGGATATTTCCAGATGATAATTGGATTTGCTTGGACTGTTGCAGGAACCATAAGCCAGAAAAATGCCTGCCATATAGGCTCTAGCACAGCAGTCCTTTTGGACAACAGTATAGGAAGGATGCGTCAAAAAGCCCTTGGAAGAATATAGTCCTAGGTCAGTAAGGAGATTGATGGGATCTTCATTGATCTTGATTGTATAGACATTGTTCTTGCGCAGATTGGTCTTCTGGGCCATGATCAGTTCAACATCAGCACTATAGCATTTCCTGATCAAAGAGAAGATGCGCTTGGCAGTAGTCGGATTTTCGCTTCTTGCGACAAGTGACCATTTGCGGTTATCAATGGAGAGAGAGGAAGTCATTTCAATCAGACCACATAGTTCCGCTTTGTTACAACAATCCTTCAATTCGTTATAGCAGAGTTCCTGCTTGATTTCCGATGTAAAAGACATGATCAGTCCTCTTTCAGCAATTCCACAAAGAGCTTCCTGATCTTATCAGGAGAATGTCTGACCAGATTATTGTCAAAGCTTAGCAGTTCTCTTCTGATAACCGGGATGTCAACTGTACCATCAGAGATGACCTCAATGGAATTCTCCCTAAGATAGCGTTCCCTGATATCTTCAGGAATTGTTTCACTATGCTGGAAGATCAGATCAACTGGCGTATTATGCTTACGCAAGGCTGCAATATGGTCTTCAAGCGTATAGTTATAGGTCTCATTGGATTGGGTCATGCAGTTAGCAAAATAGATACGCTTGGCCTTTGTTCTTCGCAAAGCCTCAGAAATAGCGGGAATTATCGTATTTGAGAGAATTGAAGTATAAAGTGAACCAATGCCATAAACAACATAATCCGCATCCAGAATGGCTTGTACTGCCTCTTTGTCTGCTGAAACATAATGGTCATAGAAAACTCGGGAAATCCGATGATTAAAACTTGGAATATTGGCCTCACCGCGAACAATCGTATCATCATCCATGCAGGCATAAAGAGTGATGGTTTCAAGAGTGGAAGGATAGATGTCACCCCTTAGCTTCAAGGCATCAGAAATGATGGATATTGATTCCTGGAAGGAACCGGTCATATTGGTCAAGGCTGTCAGAATGAGATTTCCCAAGGAATGGCCGACAATATCATCATCTTCATCACCCTCAAAGCGATAGTCCATCAGATCAGAAATCAAGGTCTCGCTTTCAGCCATCGCTACCATGACATTTCTGATATCACCCATCGCTGGAATGGAATACTTCTGGCGAATACGGCCTGTTGAACCACCATCATCAGCTACAGTCACAATGGCACTGATGGCAATATCCGCAATGTCCCTGATTCCTCTAAGAATTACCGATTGGCCATGTCCACCGCCAATTACTACTATCTTCTTCATTATTTGTCCCCCTGTTCCCGATGGAATAGGAAAGATGTATAGGTATTCCTATAATGCTCATAAAGATAATTGGCAACTGTCACACTGCGATGCTGACCGCCTGTACAGCCCACACAGACATTCAGATGCCTTTTTTCGTCCTTGGCATAGGATTCAAAAGTCATATCAAGAAATGATATCAGCTTGGCAAGAAATTCCTTGGTATTTTTGCCTTTCATGACATAGTCATAGACTTCCGGATCATTGCCAGTCAAATTCCTAAGTTCTTGTACATAATAGGGATTATCCAGAATTCTTACATCAAAAACGAGATCTGCATCAATTGGCACACCATATTTAAAGCCAAAGGATTCAAAGGTGACTGAGAAGTTCATAATGTCTTCATAGTCCAGAATCCGATCCAATGCTTCCTTGGTCTGCTTGGCACTAAGGGAAGTTGTATCAATGACAAAGGCATTCTCCCTTGAAAAGCGCTGTAAAATCCGCTTTTCAATATCCACAGCATCCACTAGCGTTGTAGCCTTGTTTGATATCAAAAGCGGGTGAACTCTTCTTGAAAACTTATAGCGTTTGATAATTGCTTCCTCCTTGGCATCAACCAAGACCAAAATCAGATTCAGATTGGCATTTGCCAAAAGGCTATAGAAATTATCAAGTTCAAGAATGGGAATAGTCAAAGCCACCTTCTGGTACTTGGCAGATTCCTCCTTGATCATGAGTTCAATCAGACTGCCCAAAAGTTCAATTGGATATTGGTCAATGCAAAGATAGCCCATATCTTCCAAGCAATTGGCGACAGTAGTTTTTCCGGCACCTGAAACACCGCTAATCAATACTAAATCTTTCATACTTTAATTATATACACACATCTATTGGTGTGCCATTACTTTCCATCACGAAGTTCATAAAGAGCATCGCGCAATTCAGCAGCTCTTTCAAAATCAAGATTCTTAGCAGCCTGATGCATTTCCTTTTCAAGCTGAGCCAGCAGCTTATCCTTTTCCTTCTTGCTATGAATCTTCTTCTTAAGATACTTGGAAGCCATTTCCTTGGTCTCTTTGGAATGGATGACCTCATTGACGCTCTTAATGACCGTCTTTGGAGTAATATGGTTGACCAGGTTGTAGTTCTCTTGGATCTTTCTTCTTCTCTCTGTTTCAGAGATAGCCTTGTTCATGGAATCCGTCATCTTATCGGCATACATGATGACACGGCCATTGGCATTTCTGGCTGCACGGCCAATCGTCTGGATCAAAGAGCGATCTGATCTTAAGAAACCTTCCTTATCGGCATCAAGAATGGCAATCAAAGATACTTCTGGCAAATCAAGGCCCTCTCTTAAGAGGTTGATGCCAACCAGGACATCATATTCACCAACTCTTAAGTCATGAATGATCTGTGATCTCTCAAGCGTCTTGGTCTCATGATGGAGATAGGCAACCTTGAGATTCTGCTTCTTAAGGAAGGATGTCAGATCTTCTGCCATCTTGACTGTCAAGGTTGTTACCAAAGTACGCTCATTTCTTTCGTTATTGTGATAGATCTCCTGCAATAGGTCATCTATCTGCCCTTCAGTTCTTCTGACTTCAACTCTTGGATCAAGAAGGCCAGTAGGTCTGATAATCTGTTCAACAACTTCATTTTGAACCTTGGCAAGTTCATAATCGCCAGGAGTTGCTGAAACATAGATGCGCTGGGCATTGATCTCTTCAAATTCCTCAAAGGTCATTGGACGGTTTTCAAGGGCACTAGGCAAACGGAAACCATAATTGACAAGGGTGGTCTTACGCGCCCGATCACCATTGAACATGCCTCTGATCTGCGGAAGTGAGACATGTGATTCATCAACAACAATCAGGAAATCATCCGGAAAGTAATCAAAGAGATTGAATGGCCTTTCTCCTGGTACTCGATGGTCGATATGCATGGCATAGTTTTCAATGCCTGGACACATGCCGAATTCCCTTAAAGCTTCAAGATCATAACGGCAGCGCTGTTCAAGCCTTTCATATTCCAAAGGCTTGTTCTCGGATTTGAAGAAAGCCAGTCGATCTTCCAATTCCTTTTCAATGCCTTCACATGCCAGATAGATATCTTCCTTGCCTCTGGCATAGCCAGATGCTGGGAAGAAGGAATAAACCAGATAGGTCTCCTGAACATCCATGGTTATTGGATCAACTTCCCTGATTCTTTCCACTTCATCATCAAACATTTCAATACGAATAATGAATTTGTCAGTATGACCAGGACAGACTTCGATGACATCACCAATGACCTTGAAAGTACCTCTTAGGCGATCAATATCATTGCGTACATATTGCATGGAAACAAGGCGCTTGATCAGATTCTGGCGATCAATGATTTCACCTGCTTTTAAAGTAAAGAACATGTCCTTGTAGTTTTCCGGATTAGATGAGGCGTAGATGCAGGCAACAGAGGCAACCACAATGACATCCCTCCTTTCAAGAAGGGAATTATAGGCGCTCATTCTAAGCATATCGATTTCGTCATTGGTAACTGCATTCTTTTCAATATAGGTATCCGTCTTAGGCATATAAGCTTCAGGCTGATAGAAATCAAAGTTGGAAACAAAGTATTCCACAGCATTTTCTGGGAAAAGAGCCTTGAATTCAGAATAAAGCTGCCCAGCGAGAGTCTTGTTGTGGGCAAAGACGAGAGTTGGCTTATTGACTCTTTCAATAACATTGGCAATTGTAAAGGTCTTGCCTGTTCCAGTAGCGCCAAGCAATACCTGTTCATGTTTATGATCATTCAAACCCTTGACTAATTCATCAATAGCCTTGGGCTGATCACCAGTTGGTAGAAATTCACTATGCAATTTGAAGACATTATTCATAAGAGTATTATACCCTCTAAAAGCCAAAAGAAAAGAGGCTCCATGCAGAGCCTCTTGCCGGACTGGCGGCGTGCTTGGTTCACATGGCAGGACCATGCTATGCTCGCCGATGGGGCGCTTAACTTCCGGGTTCGGGATGGGACCGGGTGT
>JAQXQU010000066.1 GCA_029101345.1 Erysipelotrichaceae bacterium
TTTGTAATTGGTTAGAAATTGTTGAGTATGAAGAAATATACAAAATTAAGTGTTCAGTGGTTTTATGAACTCCTTGAAAAAGGTGAATGTGACATCATGGATTTTAAGGAGCAATTAGAGGATAAAAATATATTTGGTAAATCTATCAAGAGTTTTGCTCCGAATTATGAAGAAATGGCAAGAGACGTAGTCGCCTTTGCGAATAAAAAAGGTGGTTTTCTGTTCTTGGGCATTGTAGATAAGACAAAAGAGGTCAATAAGGAGTTTGTTTATACCGATGAAAAGATTTATGACTTGATTAAGCAAATTCAAGATCGCACAAAGCCAACGATTACATTACTTCCTCATAGATTAACTATAGATGGAACAAAACTCTTGGTACTTGAAATTCCATTCTCTATGCAGATGCATAGCACTTCACGTGGGGAATATCTTGTTCGTTCTAATAATGGGAATAAAATCATAGAACCCCATGAAATGGCAACCATTATGTCAGAAAAGAGCCTTATTATTTACGACCAAAAAATTTGGGCTATAAGTAGTTGGCAGGATGAACTACGTACACAAAATGTATTCAACAAAATTAAGACTGCCAGAGCTGACAGTCCTTTACTGAAAGAAAATACAGAGGAATTTAACGACACTTTGAACTTCACCAAAGAAGAACAAGGTACGCTCTATCCTACCACTACGGGTATTCTTCTTACAGGAAACAACAAGGCTTTGAAAGAAATTCCATATAGCGAAATTAAGTATGTGCGTTATTATGAAGATGGTCGTTATCATCCCTACGAATGGAAGGGCAATCTGATTGAAGTTGCAGATGCATGTTTTGCTCAATTGAAATCGGAAATCCAACAAAAAGAGTTGAGTTTTGGACTTTTTCATGAATTTATAGAAGACTATTCTGAGGTTGTCTTACGTGAATTATTAATCAACGCGATTGTTCATCGCGATTATAGCCGTCAACAGGTTATTGAAATTCGCAAATATCCAACCTATCTTGAAATCGAAAGTCCGGGAATGTTTCCAGAAGGAGTAGATGAAACTAATTATCTACGCAAAACAAATCCAAGGAACCCTAATATTATAGACGTCTTTCGTTCAATTAAATATGCAGAGAAAGCAGGTAGTGGTTTTGATAAAATCTTTGCAGACCTCCTGTCTAAGGGTAAGAGATTACCAACACCTACCATCACAGATACAAGCATAATTTTCCGTATAGATGCAGAGATTTGTTCCGACAAACTCATCGAACTCTCTTTGCAATACAAGCAAATGGAAGGCAAAGACATGGATATGGAAAAACTACTGGTACTGAATGAGATTATCAATTCGAAGAAAATTTCCTTCACCGAATTGGAAGAAGCTCCATTTATCAGTAAAGGTCAGTTGCGTAAAGTGTTAGATGATCTACAGGAATTGGAGTTTATTGAAACAACTGGTAGAACATCTGGATTGAAATATATTCTACATAAGACCAAAAGTAGCTCGACGCAAGAAAAAATAAAGTATTCTCAGCTTAAAAAACAAGAGAAAGCAAGACAGAAAGAAGCAATTCTAAGATATTTGGATGAAATAGGAACGATCAATAATTCAGAAGCAAGACAATTGTTGAAACTGCCTGATCATGATGTTTCATATATATCCAAGTTGTTTAAAGAGATGCTAAATAGTGGCGACATAGAGATTGATTCAACGATAGGTAATAATAAGAATATCTATCGAAGAAAACAATAAATGAATTCTGTTTGCAATCCTGTTTGCTGTTTTGCAATGAGTAACGCAAACAAGAATACATTCAAAATTACTGATAATAAACAAGATATATTTTCAAACAACTCATTCTGTTTGCAATTCTGTTTGCAGTTTTGTTTGCAAGAACATGAATTATAAACGAAATCGCAAACGGAATTCTATACATAGGGCGAATGAAATATAAAGGTAAACGCATAGAGGTTATAGGCAGTAAAATACTTTTTGGAAAGGAAACACTTTGGATTCATATCCTTGAAGATGATTCCTTTGCACAGGTGTTGCGTTCAGACTTAGAGGAAGATATGCCGGAAACGAAACAATCGCAGAAAAGAAACTCCGTGCACTTGGTTTTGCAGAACAGCGCATTGCACGTATTGGTATCGAAAATATCAGAAAGGCCAAAATGTGTAGATTGCAGGCAGAGAAAGAAGAATGGACAAATACATTTACAAGAGGGCGCAGTGTGGTGCCGGATGTCAAACTCATTTTAACCGTAAGAGTAGATGGATGAATTTGTGCGCAGAATAGTAGAAAGTCTGACTACCGATAGCAGGAGACTA
>JAQXQU010000067.1 GCA_029101345.1 Erysipelotrichaceae bacterium
AGACAGGCAACCCGACCCATTCGAGTTACGCTGCAAAAGAATAATGGGATTAAAATGGGATCAATATGGGATTTTGCTGGTCAAAAATCCCATTGTAGATGTGTGGAAATCCCATTCGGTGATAAGACGTAATTGGTTGATAAATAAATAAAAAAAGAGGAGATTAGACATACAGAAAAAATCTAATCTCCTCAAAAATTTTTTTTATGGGAAAACGAAAATCCCATTTTCCCATTTATTTTTTCTTCTTTCCTAAATACCTCTCGTCATAGCCAGCTGGTTTCTCTGAAAAATGCTTGGATACGGACTCCTGATTATCTTTCATCTTATCAAAGGTCTCCTGCAGAAAGTCCAGCCAAAGGTCTTTCCGAATACACTTTCCCTCATTTTGATAGACGAGATAAACAGTATAACGTAAATCGGCAACTGACATGGGTGTAAAAATCTTGGATCGCTGTTTCTTGACCACATTGTTTTCAATGAGGTATTCGACGGCTTCGATCATTTTGTTAAAATCCGAAGCTGACATGATCGGAGTTTCGCCATCGGGCATCACCCCCTTCATGAATTCCAGTCGTTTCTTGACCCCTTGCTTGACCTTTGTTCTGTCCGTTGCGCTCATCACTGGATTAATGGGATCGGCATACTCTTTCGGATCGACCAAACAAATACTGATATAGCGACCGTTTTGGATATACCGCTGGATATACCCGACAAAATTATCTCTGATGTGATCGTCGAAGGGCTGGATGATGGTGTCCAGATCTGAATGCTTTGCTATTTGCTGCATAAGGCTCTCCGTATGGCGCATCAGGGTCCAATCGTCGGAAGCCATAAGACAGGCAATGACTGCATAGATGATGCAAGAAGTGACCGTCTGGAGCTCTTCCAACTTGAACTCCCGGTCACATTCTTCGGCATCATCTCGCAGTTCACAGAAGGTATCATACCACATGGTACGAACAAGATCTTCCATTTCGTCCCGATTCTGGAGCAAATTGTCGAAACACATGAAACTGTTTACCCAAATCTCTTCCGGTGAGAAGCGGAGTGTCTCCATCTCCACTTCTTGCTGTTTGTAAGCGGCATTGATCACCTGGAACAGGGCATTGCCTTTGAATGCCTCCTTCACGTCTCGCTTAGTCTGCGTCGTCAAAAACCTTTTCATGCTCGTAGTCTGCAATCTCTATTCTGACTTGGTCCAATCTGGCTATCAGTTCAAAACATTGTTTGTCTTCGCACATACTGAATTGTCCCTGCTCAAAGTCGAATAGGACAGTGTAGCTGATCTCACAACTTGCACCGACAGAACTCTTGAAACACACCATGGGGGAGTTGTAAAAATAATAGGAAAGATTGTAACCGTTTTGGGCGCATAAAGCGATGATTTGTGCCAAATCCTCAATCTTTTCATCGTCCGAACTCAACGGATGCTTTTTTGATCCGCTCAAGGTCAACTTACCTTTGAGAGCATTGGTCGCTTGTATCAGAATCTTGAGCCCTTCAAGTCTGTTTTTCATCTGTTGCGTGGCATCCAATCCTTTGATCTTGTCCGGATTGGGAAAATCCCACACAATCTTCTTGACAGAATCACCTTTCGCAATTCTCTCTCGGATCAGTTCCTTGAATTTATGGGCATGGCATTTTTGTTTGATGATAATCTTCAACCCATAATCAGCCAAGTGGAAGTTAAAAGCACGTTTAAGATACTTCACCACCTTATCAGTCGAATCAAATGCACTATTCTGTTCGATGGCAATCTGGCAGATATCCGGACGGTTGTCCATGATGACATACCCACCTGGATGGGACTCCAACATAATTTTATCATGCCCCTCATATTTTGCGATATCCTTGACATTACAGAGAATCCACGTAAACACACCCTCATGCTCGGTCAACTTTAAACTTTTCAGCGGTTGATCTTGCCTGTTTTTCTTGCCAATAATGGTTAATCCATCATGCAGCAGATTACCAATAATCACATTCGCCATATCAATGGCTTTCTCTTTTGTCTCTTTATAAAGCAGACTGCGGTTTCCTTCTTGGATTTCGTAAGAATAAACAGAAAATGTACTCATAATCCGTAAGTTTTAAAAGATTTAGTCACAAATATAGAGATTATGAATGACATTTACCTATAAAAAATAAGTTTTTGGAACAAAACTATCATTTTTCTGTATTAGAAGACGGATTTATAGGATGACTTTCAATCAGTTATGGCTAAGAACAAGAACGAATAGCACAGCGAATTGACGCATTATGTTTCCTAATCTGCACCATGACCAATTTTTAGGAATCTCGAAAGGTATTTCCTCTGTTATATCCTTACACTGTTTGCCTACCTGCTCATAATACTTGCTAATGACTTGTTGACAATAGCTACAATCCTCTTCTGCTCATTGAGAGGAGGTATAGGAACTAATATATTGCCAACCTTTTTTACTGATATAAACTCGAAAGTCGTTTTCCCAGAAAGGCGATGTAGCTCATCTTTTAATGTTTTAGCAAAGAGAAACAAGTATTCATCTATCATGAGGGGACGATAATAGTCTTTAATTGTAAGAGCATTGAATTGTTGATTTGTTGTGGTTGGTATATTTGTAAATGCACATTGACCTACAGATGCAGTACAACATAATAAAATACTACCCGGCCTCACAATTCTTTCTGGTGTTGTTGCTTCTTTTGTGATTTTCTGAGTGGTGTAATTTATATATTCTCCTTGCGTTCTTATATCTTCAACAGTGAACCAGTTGATATTACCATTTCTCCAAAATTTATCTTCTGTCCTTAGTGGGGTAAAGCCATTGGTGATGTTACAAATGGTGCTAATTCTGCACCATTCCCACGATTCGGGTATTTCAAAAGGTATTTCTTCGTCAATACATACAATATCCTTTCCTTTCTTCTCGTAGTACTTGTTATCGTCACCACGGAAGATGGTGCTGTCGATAACGTCCTTCTTCTTTAACTTACCGTCCTTGACAAGCCTTTGCTTCTCATCTCGAATACGTTGAAGAAGAATGGACGCAGGTACTTCACTCGGGTCTTGGGGAACAAGTTTGCCTTGTATTGCTTCTTGAAGAATACTCTTTCTGATAACATCATTGAGAGAAGAGTTTAACAGATTATGCCTTTCTTGTGCCTTATCGTACTTCTCAACTTCAGGAAATACATCCTTAAGTTTATTTGTAATTCTATTCTGTTCGGCTAAAGGCGGTAGTGGTATCAGTAAACTTTTAAGCCTATTGGCTGAGAGTCCAGGCATGGCAGTTCCTATAGATGCAAGACTATTACTCTCCTTTTGTAGGTAG
>JAQXQU010000068.1 GCA_029101345.1 Erysipelotrichaceae bacterium
ACTTTGAATGACAACAGTACCGTAACCCATTATATTTATCTTAATGATGCAGGCAGATATCTGGTACAAATACAGGGTGGCACTTACTTCAAGTCAGTAACGGGGGCATCAATAGCCATGTCTGTGTCTTCATCTGATACAAGTTATGCAAGTGTTTCATCAAGAAAGCATTTGCGTGATGGCACAACAGAATTGTTCTTTAATTACAACGATACATTCACATGTCAATTCAGCGATTCTGATATCAAATATATTTCTTCAGCTTCAGGAAATATCAGTGTACCGTCAGGAACAGAATTGGGATCTAGCAGCTACATTTGCGATTATTCAATGACCATTACCAAACTTGACTAATGATATTAAAAGGCATGACTCCTATGGGGGTCATGCTTTTATTTTGGGATAAGTGTTCAATGCATTTACGAAATCTGAATCAGGCACTGCACGAATGTATTTCCACCAGCGGGTGGTTAGTATCAATCAATCATTCATTGATATAATGAATATGAATAAGAGGCATCATTGTGCCTTTATTTGGAAATGATGGGGTACATTTATGAAAAAGCTGCTTGTTGTCCTTATGACTATTCTTATTACACTAAGTCTTGCTGGCTGTGGCAAGAATAGTCCTAAAGATACTGCTGAAGAGCTCTTTGAAGCCATTAAGAATACTGATCAGAAAGTATTGGATAAGATCTATCTGGGTGAAGCTGGTGAAAATTCCATTATCTCTGATCTCATTGAAATCATAGAAGAAACTGAATCATTGGGTTCAATTGGTGAATCGTTCAGGAAGTCATTCCTTGACTTCAAATATAAGGTTAAGGACGTTGAAGAAGATGGTGATACTGCTATTGCCAAGGTTGAAGTAACTACTGAGAATTGGGCCAAAGTACTACCTAATGCTATAGTTCTTATTTCAGCTAAAGCTCTTTCCATGACTCTTGATGGCAAGTCAGAGAAGGAAATGGAAAAAGCCTTCAAGGAAATATATGAAGAGCAAAGAAAGGAAACCGATGATGTCACTTTCAATCTTGATATCAAATTAGTCAAGGATGAAGGTGAGTGGAAAGTTGACTTGTCAAATGAAGCTGGTGCCATTCTCAATGCTGTTACAGGTGGACTTGGTTACTGGTACTAAAATAATGAAAGAAGCTCCTGATTGGAGCTTTTCATTTGGATATGATTGCTGAAGACAAAGAATTAAGGAACGGTATTAATTACCATTCTTTGGATAATAGGAAATCCTTGATGTTCATGTGTCTGATGCCATTCTGGCTCATATCAAATTCATCTAGTGATACAACATATTTTGGATAGTTGTCACGGATATTATCATAAGCGCCAAATTCACGAACAACTGTTTCAGGAGACGATAATAGATAAGCTACCTGAACATACATCTTTTCATTTTGCCTTTACAAGACGAAATCAATCTCCTTGTCAGAGATTTTGCCAACTGTAACCTTATAGCCCCTTCTTAACATTTCAAGAAAGACGATGTTTTCCAAAGTGAGATTGATATCACGCAGATTGCCACCATAGACGGCTTCACGGATGCCATGATCAGCTATATAGTACTTTTCATTAGTAGAAAGAATAGTTTTGCTCATCAGATTTTCTCTTTTGACCTGATAGAAAAGAAAGGCATCAGTGCAGTATTTGAGGTAATTGAGTATTGTATCAGGTGCTACTGTTCACTGTTCACTCTTTAGATATTTGACAAGGGAAGTGGCTGAAAACAGTTTCCGACATTGGCCATAACATAGGCAATGATTCTTTCCAACAGGTCAACATCACGAACCTTGTTGCGCTTGACAATATCCTTAAGCTGTACTGAGTTGAAGAGATCATTCAGATATTGCTTGGATGGCTCATCTTGATAGCGAAGATTAGCTAGATATGGCATTCCACCTGCAGTCAGATATTTGCGGAAGGACTTCTCAATGGTGATATCAGGATCAATTGTCCGATAGAGATCTGTGAACTCTTCAAATGAGAAAGGATAGATAACAAATTCAACATAGCGACCAGCAAGATAGGTCGCAAGTTCTCCTGATAGCAATCTGGCACTTGAACCAGTAATATAAATGTCACAATTAAGGGAAACTCCTAAAGAATTGATGCATTTTTCAAAGTCCTTGACTTCCTGGATTTCATCGAAGAAAAGATAGACTCTGTCGCTTATTCCACCAGCTTTTCTTAGAATCTCATCATGAAGAGCCTTTGCATTTTGCAAAGAAGCATAGCGCATGTCTTCAAAGCTGATGGAAATGAACTGTTCAGGATTATCACCGGATCCAATCAGTTCCTCTTTTATCGGTTCCAGCATTACTGATTTGCCACTTCGGCAAATGCCTGTAATGGCTTCGATCAGATCAGTATTGATAAATGGCCTGATACGACTCATATATGATTCACCTTTACTAATGTTTTGAAGTCCTCCTTCCCTGGATAATCAAAGGCATTTCATTTATAATCGAAATTCTATGTAAAAACATAATTTTGTCGTTTATAAACGAGAAAATAAGAAATTAGAAAATTTTATCACTTATAATCGATAAAATCTAATACGAAAACAATGGCATTGCTTGATTATTTAAGATAATGGACAGTTTGCTAGAATTGGATATCTATTGATATTGGTTATTAATTATGCGCTGCACATCATCTTTAATAAAAGTATATAGAAGCATCGGGAGGTTCCTATGCATTGTCAATCAGCAATAAGTGAAATCAGAAACAAGCTAAAAGGAAATAAAGAAGAGGATTATGCCTATTTGGTAGAAGAATGCCAGAAATATAAAGATCATCAAGAGATAACAAGGGAAATAGGCAGGATGATCAATGGATTGCTAAATGATGAACAAAAAATGAGATCAGCGGCCTTATTGATAAGGAAAGATTGGAGGTATTGTGTTGATAACACCGGAACAATTGAAGGAATTATTAAATCATTTTTATTGCATTACAGTGTTGATAACAATTTAAGTCTATTGTCTGACTGTTATTGGCAATAAGCTGGTTTATAAGCAAGTGCTATGTTTTTAGACTGGAATCAGAAGTATCTGGTTCCTTTTGTTATGACCATTTGTCATTGTGGAGATGACAAATGATGAAATAAAACGCAATTAATGACTATTTATACTGAAAGTAGGATAAAGGCTATGGATGACAAATACCTATTACTGCTTGAACTATTCAATAATCTAAGGGACAAGACAATAAATGCCAAGGAAATAGCATCAAAGATGGGTTATTCTACTAGAACCATCCTGCGCTATATCAATATCATCAATTCATTGGATGACAATCAGTCCTTTAGAATCATTTCAATCAAGAACAAGGGCTTTAAGCTGCAGATTCTTGATGAGAAGGAATATGAAAGCTTCTACAACAAGGCTATTGCTCGAAAACTGCTCTCAGAAGATAATAATGAGCTGCTTTTTAGGCTGGTACTTGACGATTTATCAGCCAATTATCTGGAAAAGGAATTGAACTATAGCCAGCCATCAATCACCAGACTGATCAGTTCATTAAATGAAAAGCTATCCAATCGAAGACTAAGCATCTTAAGAAAGAACAATTATTACTCACTATTTGGCAATGAAATCCAGATCAGGAACTTTGGCCAGTATTTATGGCAGCTTAGCAATTTTGCCATCGACAAGCTTCCCGAAAAATACCGTGATGAATATTTGAAATACAGCAATTATCTAAAAGGCAATGACATTACTGATCTGCCTGATCTTCAAAGCTTTCTATTCATTTCGCTAATACGCATCAATAATGGGCACAATATCAGTTTCTCACCAGTATTGAAGGAAATCTTTGACAAGAATGGCATCAATCGCAAGATGGTCGAACCGATTGGTAGATACTTTATGGATAATTGCAGGGAACTGCTGAATGAAGATGAACTGACCTTTGCCTCTTTGATGCTTAGTAATGAATGCGGCTATGCCTTTAATGAAAGCGTTAATGCCATAATGCCAGTTGTTACCAGACTCCTATTGGATATTGATGGCAAATATGGAACCTCCTTTGCCAATGACAACGAACTGCTCAATGCCTTCTGCAGCCATATTGCATCAAATATGACAAGCTATATTCTCATGAACAAGACTGATAATTCCTTGCTTAATCAGATCAGACTTAACTTCACTAATGAACATGTCTATGCCTTGGAGTTAGCTAATGGTTTAAATGAACTATTGGATGTCGTTATAAGTGATGAAGACATTGGCTATTTGACTTTGCATTTTGCCAATTGCAATGCCAAAAACAAACAGGATGCGGAAGTTGATGCGACTGTTGTCTATACGCAAAGTCTAGCTGCAGCTAATCTTCTATCAGTTAAGCTCAAGGATCTTTTTCCACAGCTTAATATCAAGATCAAGCATAAGGATGAAATAGGCAAAGATGATGAATTTGTCATTGCCTTTGAAGAAGATGAAGACATTGATTGTTTTCTGAAGGTGAGCCTTTTCCTGAAGGAAGAAGAGAAGACAATGATTGAAGCGGCTATCAGGGAAAGAGTTGGCTTTAAGCCATTTATGGCTTTATGCGATAAAAGGAACTTCTTTGTGATAGAAAAAGTCAAATCAAAGAATGATTTCCTGCTTTGGGCAACTAGTGACCTGATTAAAAGAGGCTATCTGACCAATGATGAAGCTTTGAAGATTCTGGAAAGGGAGAATCTTTCATCAACAGAGATAGCCATGGGTGTTGCTTTTCCACATGGCATTGTTTCATCAAAGTCATTTCTTGCCATCTATATCTTCAAACAGCCGGTCTATTGGCAAAGCAATCATGTAAGAATGGCGCTTTTGATGGGTTATAGCAATAAGGAAAGCAATGGTAACAGTAATGCCATCAAGTATATCTTCTCCAACATTTCAGACCAAGTGAAAGTGGAGAAGCTGGTCGCGACCACAACCTTTGATGATTTCATTAGAATACTAAGGAGTAATGGCTATGTTAAGCAATAGTATTTCAAAAGAAGAGATTTGCCTTGATGCAAAGGCTAAGACACCAGAGGAGGCTATCCGGGAAACAGGGAAGCTGTTGCTAGCAAGGGGAAAAATCAAGGAAGCCTATATAGATTCAATGATTGACACCTTCCATAGCTTTGGGCCTTATATGGTCATCGCTCCTGGCATAGCCATACCGCATGGAAGGCCTGGTGAATTGGTAAACGAAGACTGCATCTGCTTTTGTCGCTTGCAAGAGCCGATCTGTTTTGGAAACAGGGATAATGACCCGGTTTCCTATCTGTTTGGGATTGGATCCCATGAATCTAATGGTCACTTGGAAATCCTCAGGGATTTAAGCACTTTCCTGATGAACAAGAACAATATTGACCAACTGGCAGTTATCAAAACCAAGGATGAATTCTTGGAACTAATAAGGAAAGGAGGAAAAGGTATTGAAGGAAGTTAGGGTTCTTTGTGTCTGTGGCATGGGGTTTGGTACAAGTCTGATGCTATTCATGAATGTGCAGGATCTTGGCAAGAAGTATGGTGTAAAAGTAACAGGAGAAGCCTGTGATCTTGGGTCCTATAAGGGAAGACCATGTGACATCATCATTGCATCAAATGAAATTGCTTCACAGATAAACGGGGATGGCAAGCCGGTCTTGGCTATCAGAAACTTGATAGATACAAGTGAATTGGAGAACCAAGTAAAGCCATATTTTGAATAACAATATTTAGAAAAGGGGAGAAAAATGTTAAACATTATTGTTAGTTTGCTAAATAACGCTGCAGTTGTTTTAGCGATCGTCGTTGCAATGGGTCTGATTCTTGATAAGAGAAGTGGCTCAGATGTAATTTCCGGTACAATCAAAACCTTATTGGGTTATCTTGTATTATCAGCTGGTTCAGGTCTTATCTGTACTGCTCTATCTTCATTCTCAGGCATCTTTACTGCTGCATTTGGCTTAACAGGCTTTGTGGCTGAAGACAATGCCTTAGTTGCAGCTGTTCAGACAGTATTGGGCTTTGAAACTTCAATGATCATGGTTCTGGCTTTTGTCATCAACCTTTTGATTGCTAGATTCACTAAGTGGAAGTATGTCTTCCTAACAGGTCATATGATGTTCTCGATGGCTGGTACAATGGCTATTGTCTTGCATCAGATGGGCATTACTGGTTGGACTGCTGTTGCCATTGGTGCAGTTGTCCAGGGCATTTGCCAGGTATTGTTCCCAGCATTGGCACAGCCTCATATCAGAGAACTTACAGGTCAGGATAATGTTGCTTATGGTTTCTGGGGTTCATCTGCTACTTGGGTTGCAGGTTGCATTGGTGGTTTAGTAGGCAATAAGGAAAAATCAGCTGAAGAAATCAAAGTTCCAGAAAAGTTTGGATTCCTCAAGGATATGTCAGTACTGATGGGTATTGTCATGATTGTTGTCTATGTTGTTGTCTTTGCAATTGCTGGCAAGGATATTGTTTCTGCATATTCCGGTGGTAGCAACACTATCATCTATGCAGCTGAACAGGGCTTGCAGTTTGTAGCTGGTACATTAATCCTCTTGCAAGGTGTTCGTATGTTCTTGGGTGAACTGATTCCTGCATTCAGAGGCATCTCAACTAGACTTATTCCAGGTGCTAGACCAGCTCTTGATGTTCCGTTCATCTATTCATATGGTCCAGTTTCAACTACTTTAGGATTCCTTACTTCAATGTGTGGTGGTATTCTAGCTACTGTTGTTTCTTCATTCTTGGGTACAACAATTCTTCCATCAGTCATCGGTTTATACTTCATGGGTGGTGCTGCTGGTGTCTTTGGCAATAAGAAGGGTGGCTTAAGAGGATGCTTGGTTGCCGGATTTGTTCTCGGTTTCACATTCTCAATCATTCCAGTTCTTTGCTACAACCTGGTTGATCTATCTATCTATGGTATTTCTGGATTATGGTTTGCATCAACAGATTCAATTATCGTTTTAGTAATCATGAGACTAGTTGGAAAGGTCTTTGGTTTGTAATCCAAGCTTATGTCTAAGGCAAGAACAGTTCTGGGTGATCTAGATGTTGAGGAATTAGGTTTTACCTATACACATGAACATCTGTTCTGTATACCTCCAGCATGTCAGCCAGATAGGGATTTTGAACTATCGGATTATGATTGTTCACTATATGAATTAAATGAATTCAAGAAGGTTGGGGGCAAGACTCTTGTTGAAGGTTCAACCATTGATTATGGTAGAAATCCCGATGCTTATCGCAAGATGAGCAAGTCAACAGGTGTCAATGTCATCTGTACAACTGGTTTCAACAAATACAGATATTATCAGGAATGGGTCAAGGAAGCATCGATAGATGATTTGGCAGAATACATGATTCGTGATATTGAAGAGGGCATCTATGGAACTGATATCAAAGCAGGTCAGATTAAGACCGGGGGTTCCTATAATGTTCTACATCCTGATGAAATCAAGGTCACACATGCTTGTGCCATTGCTCATCTAAAGACTGGTGCTCCACTTTGGTGCCATACGGAATTTGGCACTATGGGTGTTGAACTTGTTGATATCCTATTAAGCCATGGAGTAGATCCAAAGAGGATTGTTGTTGGCCATTCTGACCGCAATTGTGATCCAGAATATCTGTTATCACTAGCAGAAAAGGGTGTTTATGTTGGATTTGATGGTTGTGGCAAAATCAAATACTATCCTGATTCAACAAGAATCGAGATGCTAAAGATTCTTAAGGAACATGGCTTTGTCAATCAATTGATGATATCGGGAGATATGGGAAGAGCATCTTATCTCAAAGGTTATGGTGGCGGTCCAGGATTTGCCTATATTGCGACCAAATTCATTCCAAGAATGATGAGAAATGGCTATACCCAGGAAGATATTGACCAGATTTTCATTGAAAATCCAAAGGAATGGTTAGGTTTTGATGAAAAGTAAAAAGGTTCAGGAACTGACAAGATTTGAGATGGCAGAGCTGATAAATGAAAACTGCTATGCCATC
>JAQXQU010000069.1 GCA_029101345.1 Erysipelotrichaceae bacterium
GTAGCCCACGATTTTGGCTCTCATCACCGCAAAAGAAAAGCCCCGGAGGTATCTCCGAGGCAATGCGTTAGGGATAGAAGCCTTTCGGTCGAGACATCAGGCTCGATTAACGATAGCCCGACGGCGGTGCCGGAACGCCCAAATAGATATTATTTAATCATAGTACAAAATAAATTGCAATATTCATCGTTATTATTATTAAATAAAAAATATTTGCGTCTAAAGCAAAAACATAAAATATGGAAGATATTAATAGACTTAAAGTGGTTCTTGCGGAAAAAAAGAGAACTAACAACTGGTTGGCAACAGAACTTGGGAAAAACCCAGCTACTGTTTCCAAATGGTGCACTAATAGCGCTCAGCCTGACTTACAAACATTAAAACGTGTTGCAGAATTACTTGAAGTTGATGTTAAAGACCTTTTATGGTCAACAAAGATTTAATTTATGGCAAAAAAAACAAAAAAATCGCCAGAAGAAATTAGTGCAGAATTGCATACTCACCCATTAAGGACTTACATTAGCCTATTTAGTGGAGCGGGCGTTGGTTGTTTTGGTTTTAAGCAGAATGGTTATGAGTGTATTGCCACCTGTGAGCTTATCAATGATAGACTGAATGTTCAGCGTGCCAACAATAAATGCCGCTTAGAATCAGGTTATATTTGCGGAGATATGACAAAAGATGATACTAAAATCCGATTGTTTGAGGAAATTCAAAGATGGCATGACGAATTCAATATCCAAGATGTTGACGTGGTGTTTGCAACTCCACCTTGTCAGGGTATGTCAACTGCAAACTGCAAAAAATCTGACCAAGAGCAAGTCCGCAATTCTCTTGTTGTAGAAGCTATTAGGGTTATACGTGATGTTAATCCAAAAGTTTTCATATTTGAGAATGTTCGTTCTTTTATGAAAACAACCTGTACAGATATATCAGGTGTTGATATGCCTATTAAGGAAAGCATATTCAGCAACTTGTCCGAGAATTATTACATCTATTATAAGGTTCTAAATTTCAAGGATTATGGTGTTCCTTCAAGTCGCCCAAGGACTATTGTAGTAGGTACAAGACGAGATTTGAGGAATGTTTCTCCACTGAATATTTTCCCTTGCAAAGAAAGAGAAATAACTCTTCGAGAGAGCATAGGACACTTGAATCCATTAGGTTATGCTCAACGTGATGCCCAAGATCCATTCCATTTTGCAAGAGTCTATGATGCATATATGGAAGAATGGATTGCGCCCCTACATGAAGGACAAAGCGCATTTGAAAATCCTGACCATCTTAAACCATATAAATTTGATAAAGATGGCAATCGAGTAATACTTAAAGGTGCCGAAATGGGTAATAAGTTCCGAAGATTAAGATGGGACTCACCATGCTCATGTATAGCAACAAGAAATGACCAACTTGCCAGTAATGACACAATTCACCCGAGAGATAACCGTGTTTTAAGTATCAGAGAATTGATGATACTTATGACAATCCCACAGAATTTCAAGTGGTCACAAAATGATGATCAACTGACTCCAGAAGGTGCAGAAGAATATCTTTCCGCAAATGAACTGAACATCAGAAGGTGTATTGGTGAAGCTGTACCAACACATATCATTGAAACTTTATCTCATAACGTTGACACAATGTTGACGTTTAATGAGTTCGTGGACTCATTTGATGACGAGTATCTTGAAGAGTACATGCAAGATAAAGAAATTAGAAATAATTTCTATATTGACACATTCTTGAAGGAGCAGTCGATTGCGAATGCAAAAGATTCGGGCTCATTCTATACACCTCAATGTGTTGTTTTTGATGCGGTTAAAGATTTGAATATAGCGAAGAAAGATGTGAGAATCCTTGAACCATCGGTTGGACTGGGCGCATTTATTCCTCAACTCAGAGCATTGCTTTCCGACAAAGATTCCATTACAATTGATGCTGTGGAGATTGACCATGATACTATAGTGTCACTACAGGAATCAATTCAAAAGATTGAGTTAGGAGCAAATGTTACCATAAACTACATCTGCTCTGATTTTCTGGAATTTCCAATGACAGAATCTTATGATGCTGTCGTAACTAATCCTCCGTATGCCAATTCAAAAAAGAAATATCCAGATGTTAAGCAAGGCTTAAAACTTAAGAATTTATTTGGACTTTTTTTGAATAAGATATACAATACTGCCGACAATATCATCTGTGTGATTCCAAAGAATTTTGTCATGGCAGATGAATTTGAACCAGTCCGAAAGAAATACCAAACATATCCTTTGGTAAGCGTATGTGATTTCGGTGTTAAGTTTTTTAAGAAAGTATTTGTGGAGATATTGTCTCTTCATTTCTCTAAAAAATATAACGGAGCTGTTATCGTAAAAGATTACATCAACAGTGAAACTTTTGTTCATCCGCAAAAATATATCTATCATGATCATGTGTGGCTACTTTATAGAAATGAGTTCTTTGATAATTTCATTACCACAATGCAATTAGATGTTTTTGATTCGTTTAGAGATAGACAAATCACCAATTCTATGTTAAGTGACCATGGAAATATACGTGTACTGAGGTCTAAAAACATGCAGGATGATGGCTCAATCGTCGATAAAGAAGGGTATGACAAGTATATCAATGATGTGTCAAATATTCAGGTTGGAAAATACCTAAATCAAAGACCTATCATAATGGTAAACTTTACTTATAATACTCGTGCAACTATACTTCCTGACAACATGGTTCCAAATGGAAGCATTGCTGTTCTGATTCCTAAAGTACAAATTAACAAAGACGATTTAGCTTTCTATTCAACACCTGAGTTCAGAAAGTATTATGAAATTGTAAAGAGCAAATCAAGATTTACACTAAATATTGACGAAAGTTCTCTCTATTATATTGGTATAAAACTGTAGAGATATGATTAACAAAGAATTAACAGATTACTTGTTGAATAATTTCAAAGATTTGAGCTATTCAAGACAGGTCGGTAAACTGTTTGCCGACAAATCGTATGGTTTCGATACCATGTTCTTTTGCTGTAGATTCATTACTCGTTTCAAGGAAAATAACATCTTTGATAAGAATGTCAATCTCGAAAGGTCAAACAAGTACATAATTGATATATTTAATCTTGAAGCAACAAACGCAGGAGTTCCCAACTATTTTAGTGAGGCTCTAACTCTTTTGTGCTTCATAGGTGCTCTTGAAAATCAAGGGGATTATAAGTATGCGATAGTCAACCAAGATTTGCTTGACATTTATTGTTCCAATATGGAAAATGCCTATATAGCTCAATACATGTTAGCATATTGCGTTTTCACGAATGACAATATCTGGAAACATTTTGTAAAGTTTACCCTTGCTGACTCCATAGATGCCAAAAAGGCTGAATACAAGAAAATTATCAGTGCCATAAGCTTAAAGGCAACCAATATTGGAAATTGGATTCTGTTTGTAGCCAAATTTTCTACTAACATATTGAGTTATGCCAACAGAAATAATATGGTTGCCCGAACAGGTAATGTGAAAAAGGATATAGTCAAGATTACGGATGTTGCGATAAATGTGACTGGCAAAAGAAATAGTTATGGCATCCCAAAGAAAAATTCATATTTGGATGACATGTCCGATTCTTATATTCTTCAAACGCTTGAACCATATCTTGTACGCAAACCAGGGTATTATGATAATATCACTCTTTCAGATGGATTTGCGGCAGATTTGGCTGATACAAAAATGGATATTTTGGATAAAGACAGTACCAGTACTGAGGGAAAACGGCATATCAAAGAAAATAAATATACACTTGCCATAACAAAGGCACGAACGGTTCAAGATGAATTCAAAAAGAGTCTGTTAAGAGCAACACCTCACAAATGTCCTGTTTGTGGATTCGATTTTGAAAAGATGCTGACGGCAAGTCATATTATGCCTTACTCTAAATGCGAAATGACTGAGGATGCTATGAATCCGAACAACGGCTTACTCATGTGTCCTGTTTGCGACCGCTTGTTTGAATCCGAGAATGGACTTTATATGACCATTGATTCGAACGATGGGCATATCAGATATGTCGATGAGATTCAAGATGTCAAATGGTTCAAATACATTCAAGGAGTAAGAATTGATGAAGAATACCTAACTAAGGATAGAAAAATGTTCTTGAAATGGCATAACGAGACGTTTATATCAAAACACAATGATGAAATTATCCATGATAGTGTAGGTACTCCCCATCAGCCTAAAACATATGATTTATCATTAAATAATCATATCGGCATGGTTGCTGACGGTAGCGCAGATAGAGAACATGACAATGACGAATAGTACATACAACATTGAAGAAAATCAGAAAAATGTCGTTTACACATCGGACAAACTGGTTTCCAACATGTTATCATGTGTCAAAGACGAGATAGAACGTATAGATGCAAGAGTACTGGAACCAGCCTGTGGTGATGGCAATTTTCTCGATGCGATTCTTAGAAATAAGCTCAATAGTGTAGTAAAGAAGTATAGTCACTCCAGAATTGACTTTGAGTTTTACATTCTTAGAGCACTGATGAGTCTCTATGGTGTCGAAATAGAAAGCAATACAGTAAAAATCTGCCAATGCAGATTAGTTCTCACAACGAAAGAGTTTTATTGCCAAGAATATGACGAACAGCAATGGGTAAGGCTATTGCCTATAATAGAATATGTTGTAGATACAAACATTCTATGTGGTGACGCTTTATCATTAACAAATCCAAACGACGGAAAGCCGATTGTATTTGCTGAATGGTCATTTTTAAGTGCATACAAGGTTAAAAGAAGAGATTTCGTGTATGAGCAACTAATTAACCAAGCTGACGATGCGGAGATAGTTGTATCAGATAGAAACAACGAGGGGTTTATCCCAAAACCTATCAGAGATTATCCTATAGTAAAAATTTTTAATATTTTATCATATGCCCAAATATAATCCTGACATATTAACATGCTTGGCAAACTTAAGTAATGATGAGGTTTTCACCCCACCTGTTCTTGCCAACAAAATGTTAGACTTGCTTCCTGATGCAGTCTGGTCAGATCCAAATCTCAAATTTTTGGATTGTTCTACGAAAACAGGTGTTTTCTTGCGTGAGATTGCAAAGAGATTAATTAAAGGTCTCGAAAAGCAAATTCCCGACTTGCAAGAAAGACTTAATCATATATTTATCAAACAATTATTTGGTATAGGAATTACTGAACTTACCTCTTTGATGGCAAGACGCACTCTTTATTGTAGTGTTAATCCTAAAGGGCAATACTCAATTTGTGATTCATTTGACAACAACGATGGCAATATCGTCTATAAAAACATTTACCATACATGGGGAAGAGATGGTCTTTGTACATATTGTGGAGTAAACAGAGAAAACTTTGATAGAGACCCTTCTCTTGAACAGTATGCGTACCAATTTATTCATATAGACAACCCTGCAGATATTTTCAACATGAACTTTGATATTATCGTTTCAAATCCACCTTATAGCATGAAGGATGGCGGAGGAAGAGGTGGTGATGGTGCAAAACAGATATTTAATTATTTTGTTGAGCATGCCAAAAAAATGAATCCTCGCTATCTAATGATGGTAATCCCTGCAAGATGGTATTCTGGAGGTAAAGGACTTGATAGTTTCAGAGATAACATGTTGTCTGATAATCACATTAGCGAACTACATGATTTCCCTGATACCAGTGATTGCTTCCCTGGTAAGAATATCCGTGGTGGTGTGTGCTATTTCAAATGGGAAAGAAACCACAATGGAGATTGCAGAATAGTAAACCATTTTGGAGATAATGAAGATAGTATGTATCGTCCAATAAAAGAAGAAGGCTGTGACGTGTTTATTCGCAGCAACAAAGCCATAAGCATTCTTCAAAAGGTTCTACAGTCGGGGTATGTAAGAATGGGTGAAATTGTTAGCTCCCGTAATCCTTTCCAGATTGTAAATACCGTTGTTTGTTCTCCAGCACCAACAGCAGAGAAGAATATTAAACTGTATCAACAAAAGGGAAGAATAGGCTATATTTCAAAAGAGCAAGTTGGAAGAAACGAAGAATGGATTGATAAATACCTTGTTATTACGGCAAAAGCAAGCCCTGGTGGTGACGATTATCCACACTCTATCATCAGTGCGCCAAAGATTTCTGAGCCAGGTTCTGTATGTACAGAGACATTCCTTGTGATTGGAGTATTTGACACCCAACAGGAAGCAGAAAATCTTATTTCATACATGCGGACAAGATTCTTTAGGTTTATGATGTTCTTAGTTCGAAATGGTCAGAATCTTACGAAATCAACTTATACGTTTGTTCCAAACCTTGATTATTCAAAGTCATGGACAGACGAAGAATTATATAAGTTGTTTGACGTAAAACCAGCAGAGATAGAGTACATTAACACAATGATTCGTCCAATGGACTAAAGAATATAGAATATGGCAACAGAAAGATATTTCCATCCAATGAGCAAGTCATATCCAGTTATTTATGCCTATGAGGAAAAGAATCCTATGGGCAAAGATGGTTATGTATTCATTGGTTATACAGTACAAGATGTTCATGAACATTTTGTAAAGACATACACTGGCAATCCATCAGATTTTAGAAACATCTTGGTTAAAGGAGCCATGAACTCTTCTGGCTCTGTGATAACAGATAGCCAAATCAAGAACTATTTAAGTCGTAAAGGATATGATATAAGACGTGATGGTTGTGTAAAAGTACCTAAAAACGTTCTACTGCAAACCATCAATGATATGATGGAAGGAGGAATTAAAAAGGAACGTACTGAAACTTTTGATCTTCGTCCAGAGCAAAAGGAAGCTGTGGATATGACAAGAGATTATTTTCAGCATATGGACAGTCTGGATCCAGAACGAGTTCCTCACTTTTTGTGGAATTGTAAGATGCGTTTTGGTAAGACATTCGCCTCTTATATGCTTGCAAAGGAAATGAATTGGAAGAGAATACTGATTCTAACCTTTAAGCCAGCTGTTGAATCTGCGTGGGAAGATGACCTTTTGACTCATGTTGCTTTTGATGGATGGGAATTTGTGTCATGTAGAGCAACGACAAAATCTCCACAATGTTCAAAAGATACACCTCTCGTATGCTTTGGTTCATTCCAAGATTTAATGGGTAAAAGCCCATCTGGAGGTATTAAAGCAAAAAATGAATGGATTCATCTTGTAAATTGGGATTGTGTAATTCTGGATGAATACCATTATGGTGCTTGGAGAGAGGGTGCAAAGGATTTGTTTGAGAATGACCTTCCTGATTTCACAAATACAGGTCTGGATCTTTTTGATGAAGACTTGATGCCAATAACAACTGGGCACTATTTATATTTGTCAGGGACTCCGTTTAGAGCTATTTCGACAGGCGAATTTATTGAGCAACAAATATATAACTGGACTTATTCTGATGAGCAGAAGGCAAAAAAGAACTGGAAAAGTCGTACGATTAAAAATCCATATATATCTTTGCCACGTGTGATTATGCTCACATATAAGCTGCCAGAAGAAATTCGAGTTGTATCAGAGGATGAATATGAATATTTTGATTTGAATGAGTTCTTTGCCACAAATGGAAATGAAAATAATGCAACTTTTGTGAACAAAGAATATGTTCAACAATGGGTTGACTTTATCTGTGGGAATTACAAAGGAGGCATCTACAATGATGTTAGGAATTACAATGGACAAAAATCATCTGTTCCGTTCTCGAATGAAAATCTTATAGATACATTAAGACACACGTTCTGGTTCCTGCCTAAAGTTGACAGTTGTTATGCAATGAGGAACCTTCTTCAAGAACCACAGAATTCATTCTTTAGTGACTACAAGATAATTGTTGCTGCTGGAAATCAGGCAGGAATGGGAGTAGATGCGATTATTCCTGTCAAAGAAGCAATGGCTTCCCCTGACCCTCTATCCACGAAATCAATTACCCTTTCCTGTGGCAAGCTAACTACTGGTGTAACCATCAAACCTTGGACTGGCATTTTCATCCTACGAAACTTGAATAGTCCCGAAACTTATTTTCAGGCAGCTTTCCGTGTTCAATCGCCATGGGCAATCAAGAATACGGAAATGTCAGCGTCAGAGAATACTGAGGTGCTTAAGAATGAATGTTATGTGTTTGATTTCTCCCCAAACCGAGCTTTAAAACAGATAGCGGATTATAGTTGTCGTTTAAGCCTCGATGAAGATAACCCAGAAACAAAGGTTCAAGAATTCATTAAATATATGCCAATTCTTGCTTACGAGGATGGCAAGATGTTCCAAATGCACGCGGAAGCAATCTTAGACGTTTCATTGAGTGGAACCTCTGCCTCATTGTTAGCAAGGCGATGGGAAAGTGCACGTTTGGTGAACGTTGATGATGATACTCTTCAACGCCTTCTAAATTGCCCAGAAGCATTAGAAGCGCTAAAAAAAATTGAGGGATTCCGTAATCTTAATGCAGACCTCGAGAATATCATAAATAAAGGGAAAGCAATCAAGAAACAAAAGAAAGAAGGATCTAAAAAGACGAAGCATGATTCTGAAGAAGAGAAAGAATATAAATCTCTACGAAAAGAACTGCAAGAAAAATTGATACGTTTTGCGGCTCGAATTCCAGTTTTCATGTATCTAACCGACTATAGAGAAAAATGTCTGAAGGATATAATTCTAAAATTGGAGCCAGGACTATTCAAAAAAGTAACAGGTTTGGAGATTGATGATTTTGATCTTCTTCTCAGTCTTGGAGTGTTTAACGGTCAATTAATGAATGATGCTATCTACAAATTTAAGCAATATGAGGATAGTAGTCTTGATTATGCTGGAATCTGCAAACATTTCGAATCCTTTATTGGAGGCTTTGATACTGTAGTTAGTAGAGAAGAATATGAAATGCTCTAATTTTGCAATTTTACATTGTTCTTTGTTCAAATCAGACTTTCTGGAAGCAAACTACGATTTATGAAGAAAAAAGATGCGATTAACTTTTAATAATTCTCTATCGCTTCAATAAATGGCACATCGTCAGGCTCGCACGAGCGGAGCGGTAAACGCTCTATCGGGGCACGTTCATCGATGTCGTAGCCGATGCCGGAACAGAAAGCGAGGGCTTGTTCCTCGGTGGCAAATGTTTCGGGTTCGGGGAAATAGAGCGTGTCGTCCTCGGCGAGATAGGCTTTGAAGCCGTCGAGGTCATTGTCGGTGATTAAGTCGATTGCCG
>JAQXQU010000070.1 GCA_029101345.1 Erysipelotrichaceae bacterium
GGATCTTCCGATGTGATATAAAGACGAGCTGGCAAGTGGTCAACACGGTATTGCAAACGCGCTAATTCAAAGTCTTCAACCTTGCCAAGAGCCTTGGCTGAAAGACGCTTGTAATGAACCCTTTGCACAGCTTCTGATGACCATTCAACTCTGACTCGGCTAGCACCAGCCTTATAGGCAGCCTTAGTGATTTCAACAGCTAAAGGTTCCTGATCAATGCCAATGAATAAATGCAGTTCCTGGTCCTTTTGCAGGTTGACACCTTTTTCAACCAGGAGCTTAGCATATTTCTGTAATATTGCTTTTTTCATAGATGATATTTCCTTCCTATCAATCTCATTAATTATACTATAAACAGTAAAAAAGGGTTATGAAGTAAAACTATTTGGATGATTGCCTGATTCTTCTTAATATTGATACTCCTTCTTTTGTCAGCTGATCACTATCCTTGTCCAATACTAAGGATTTAGCCTCAAGGATTCTCTCAATGGCATTCATTGGGTCAAGAGAATGATAGGCATAGAACAATTGCCTTAGTTCAGTGCCTTTGATGATCTTATAGGCATTTTTGCTATCGATTTGAAAGACATATGAAAGATAGCGATAGATATAGCCCATCCAATACATTTCCTCATTTGAAAACTTTATTTTGCCATAGTTGCTTTTGCCATATTCATCATCAAGTTCTTTGAAGATCTCATCAATTGTCGTACTTTCATTAATAAAGGTCAATTTATCCATTCTTGTGACAAATCGGGAATTCATAAAGCGGCGAATGAAAATACTTGAGCTGCACCCTTCTTTTAGCAGCGACTCTTCGAAGATCCTTCCCTGCATATCGCAAAGCATTAAGCCTATTTGGTCTATTTCCTTTTTCATAGTATTTCGTCAATATATTGACCTTGCCCCCTATATTGTCTTAATGACATCTTGATTTTGGAATCACTGATTCTGTTGTCATCAAGTCTTCTGTTTTGATATCTTTCCTTTTCTTTATTGCATAAGTAGCATCTTTCAAGTATTTGAACTTGGCTTAGAGCCTTATTGGTCTTGAAGACATATTGGAAACCAAGATTGGTAGCAGCCAGGCAATGTTTGCACTGCTCATCAGTTATTTCTCCTTCAATGAAGCTATCAATGATTCTGAACATCCTGTTATCGGCAATTGGTGCTATGAGATAATCGATATTATCCAGTTTCTTTATCATTTTTCTGATAAGCGGGTGATTTTCATGGTACTTTAGTCTTCCTCTATAGTAGGCTATTGTCAGCATCCATTCCTGATCAACCTTGTATTCAATGCTTGAAAGGCCTTTGTTATCAAAGCCAATGATATAGACACTTGAATTATCAAAGCCACTGACAAAAAGCGATGACTGTTCAAAGCTTTCACCACAATAAAAGCCTTGGCCGAAGTCATTGTTGGCTCTTGAATGCTTGCTATCAATAGCTCCATCAATGATGCTTTTAGCGCCGTGGTATAGAACTTTCCTATTCTCATTTGCCAGGTCTTCCTCATAGAGCTGGGCCTTGATTTCATTTAGAAAGATCTTGTTGTCAAAGGCACAGGTGTAGATTTTTTCCATATTCTTATCACTTGCTGTTATCTCTTCAGTTTCCCAGCGGGCTACAGTAACTACGTCAACACCAATCTTTTCGGCAAACTGCTTTTGGCTAAGGTCAAGCAGCTCCCTGATTAATCTGACATCTTCATTGATTCGATAATTTGCCATAATTGATCCTCACAACTTTATTATAACGTACGCTATTAATAAGTTAAATGAAAACTTATTACTAGCGTACGCTATTAATAAGTTTAATTAAGAATAGAAGGAAGCTGAACAGCATTATTAATGACGCCAATTGATGTAGAATATAGCTATGGGACTATTGTATATAACAAGACATGGTGAAACTGAACTCAATATCCTGGATAAGATGCAGGGTTCAATTGATTCACCTTTGACAAAAAGAGGCATCAGACAGGCAGAAGCTTTGGGCAAAAGGCTTGAAGATGTAAAAATAGATCGCATCTATGTCTCACATCTTCCAAGAGCTATTACGACAGCCAAGATCATCAAAGGTGAGCGGGATATTGATATCATTATTGATAAGGGCCTTGCCGAAAGGGATTTTGGTGAATGGGAAGGAAGGGTAGCAGAAGAGATCTTCAAGGAACTAGGAACAACCAAGCAATATGCCTACACCCATCCTTTGGAAATTGAACCAGTCAAAGGCGAGAAGCATCTTGCCTATACCAAAAGGGTCTATGATTGCTTTGTACATATTGCCAAAGAGAATATCGATAAGGATATCCTGATTGTCACTCATGGGGTTACTATCAAGGTCATTGCCAAGATTCTTGCCAACAAGACCATCACTGATCCTGATGATCTTCTTGATCAGATACCACAGGCATCCATTACTTTAGGAAAATATGATGATGAAGGCTTTGGTCTTCTTTATCGCAATGATATTAAACATCTGGAGGGAATCGAATGAAAAAGTCTATTGGTCATTTATATGCTTTGATCTGCATCCTGTTATGGGGCTTTATTGGCGTCTTCAATAAGAACCTTTTGGCAAACTACAGTCCATTCATGTTGCTGATGCTGGAACTGCCAATATCCTATCTTTTCCTGATGATCATGAACCACAATTTCTTCAAAGTGGAATTTGGGAAGGAAGTCTATTTCATGCTGGCAGGGCTTTTTGGTTCAGCCTTATACTACTTCTTCAATAAGCTTGCTTATAGCATTGCACCAGCATCCTTTGTCTCTGTCATTCTATCAATTTCACCAATCATCATTGGCATTTTGACTGTCACTGTCTTAAAGCAAGGCAAGATGACCAAGGCCTTCCTATTGGGCTTTGTGGTAGCAATCTTAGGCATTGCCATGATTTCCTTTGACGGAGTGACAAGCCTGAATGTCAAACCGGTTGGCTTGTTTTTTGCCTTTATTGCAACTTTCTGCATGTCTATCTATACAATCCTTCTATCAAAGATTTCAGCCTTTGGGATTGAATCGGGGGCTGTTGCCAGAAGATGCCTCTTCTATGGTGTCATCTTTGTCATTCCGTTATTATTCCTGGTTGACTTTGAAATAAAATTTTCCGGATTATTGCAACCGGCAAATCTCATTGGCCTTTTATATTTAGGAGTCTTCTCTAATGGCTTGGCTACTTTCTTCTGGAACAAGGCCTTGGCTAGCATTGGCCCAATGAAGGCTGGTGTCTATATGTATGCTTCACCCGCTGTTGGTGTATTGGCAGCTGTTATCTGTCTAGGTGAAAAGATCACTGTCATTACTATTATGGGCATTGTCCTTACAATTGCTGGTGTTGTGATCTCAGGTATCAAGGAGAAGAAAGGTGAGCAGTAAATATATCTTCATTGATCTTGATGGTACCTATCTCGGCCATCATGGCGATAATATTCCTTCAGCTATCAGGACTGTTGATGAACTATTGGCCAATGGCCATCAGATCTATCTTTGTACAGGTCGCAATACTTCAATGGCTGATCTTGTCTATAAGCAGAAAAAGACCGGCATGGTTTTGATGATGGGTGGCTATGTTGAAACGGAAGGAAAATGCATTTATCAATGTCCGATGAATAGTGAAGATGTTCAATATCTCAATTCATTGATTGCTGCTGGCGATCGGACCTATACCTGCCTTGATGATGCCTATTCGGAAGGCTTCAATTATGACTATTTCAAAAAAGGGCCTGATAAGTTTAATGTTCATTGGAAAAAGATGGATGAATATCAGGATGAGGATGTCTACAAGTTCTCTCTCCATGTAAATGATGGCAGTGGTGATGAAATCAAGAGCTTTATCAACAAGCTTGACAAGGAACGCTTTGCCTATGCTGAAGAGCCTTATCTTCTTGATTATGGCCATAGTGTTGAAGTGACATTAAGAGCAGTCTCCAAGGGGAAGGCCATCAGATTATTGGCAGATAAGGGCTATATTGATTTAAAGGAGACGATTGGCATTGGTGATTCCAATAATGATCTGGAGATGCTTGAAACCTGTGCCTATTCAATTGCGATGGGTGATGCCAGTGACCTTGTCAAAAGCCATGCCAATGCAATAACAGCTCCAGTCTATGAAGATGGCTTCTATCAGGCCTTTAGGAAATTAGGGCTAATTGGGGGTAAAGATGATTAGGGAATTATTCAATAAGTATCAGGAAGTGATCAGTTATCTCTTCTTTGGGGTTTTGACAACAGTTGTCAATTATATAATCTACTTCTCATTGAATGCTGTTCTAGGTGAAGACCTTTACCTTGTTAATAATGTCGTTGCCTGGGCAGGAGCTGTCATCTTTGCCTTTGTTGTCAATAAGTTTTTTGTATTCAAGAAGAAATCGAAGAATAGTGCAGAACTAATCAAGGAGATGACATCATTTGCCCTGGCTAGACTGGCTTCCTTGGGCATTGAAGAAATCATACTCTTTATTGGCATGAGCCTGCTTAAGCTAAATGGTACAATTGTCAAGCTGGCAGCCCAGGTGATTGTGGTGATTCTCAACTATTTCTTCTCAAAATTCTTTATCTTCAGGAAATAAGACGCAGTGGCGTCTTTTTAAATAATGCTTAATAAAGGTAGAATAGAAGAAAGAAGTGAGGAATGGACAATGAATTTGACAAGAGCTGATTTGGAAGCAATCAACAAGGGTGATGACAATTATCTGCTGGACAAAGGTGATAAATTCTATGATAACAATGACTTCAAGAATGCCCTTGAATACTACTATCTCGCCAGTGCGATGGGCAATATCATTGCCATTGTCCATTTAGGCTATTTCAATCTCTTGGGCAGATGTGGCAAGGCTGATGTCAATAAGGCCATTGGCTATTTTCAGATTGCCGCCAATAAAAAGGATGTTGAGGCTTGCTACGCCTTAGGCAAGATCTATGGTTCTGACAAGTGGAAGGTCAGAGATGATGAAATGTGCGTCTATTTCTATCAGAAAGCCGCAAGCATTATGATTGGCAGTGAATATCTGGATGAAATGGCCATTGCCTTTACTAGAGAACTGACCGATTATCCTAGATTATGCCATCGCTTGGCTCTTGAACTGATGCCAGGTGGCCAATTAAGAACAAATATCATGCAGGCTTATGAATTCCTTGAACATGCTGAATTTGGCTATGCTAAAAATCTATCCAATGGTCAAAAGGAATATGAAGAGGCCTATGATGAAGTTCTTGATCTGATTGAAGATCCAATCTTTGATGAAATCAGAGATGAAATGGATGAACTGTTTAATGAGGACTGCCTTGAAGATGAAAGAGAATACAACTAAGAACCAATATGAAAAGATGACCAGGCAGATGCTTGCTAGTCTCTATGAAGAAAACAATCTCATCTTTTCACCTTTATCCTATTATCTCTTATTGGCATTGGCTTATAATGCCACTGCTGCTGAATCACAAAAGGAAATAGCAGAGGTTTTGGGAAATGATGATATCAATGAATATGCCAAGCTGCTAAGTGTTGATTCAAAGGAACTTCAGATAGCTAGTGGGCTTTGCCTTGACAAGACGATTGCTGAAGCCATTAACAAGGACTATCTAAGACTTGGAAAGAGGATCTTTGATCTGGAAATCTTTTCTTCTGACAATGCCCTAAAGGCTATCAATGATTGGGTCAGGAAGAAAACTGATGGCATGATTCCAATGCTATTGGATAGTTTGCCAGAAAACTTCAGACTATGTCTATTAAATGCCATTTGCTTTAAGGGCAAATGGGATAAAAGATATAAGAATGCCGATATCTATGATGAGTCCTTTGCAGGCTTTGATAAAAATGAAACAGTTACTTACCTATCATCAGAAGAGAATGAATATCTTGAAGATGAATATTTTACAGGCTTTTTAAAGGACTATCGGGGAAAGCGTTATGCCTTTATGGGCCTGTTGCCAAAAAACAAAGGCAAAGAAGGATACAAGGAAGCTATTAAGCATCTGGATATCATGAAGCTTTATCAAAAGAGGGAGTGGATGGAAGTAAAGGCCATCATGCCCGAATTTGAAGCAGACAATAGTCTGGATCTTGTAGCTTTATCAAAAGAATTAGGCATTAATGAGATCTTTTCTGATTGTGCCAACTTCTCTTACTTGACAAATGATGCAATCAAGATTTCTTCCATTATCCAAAAAGCCTATATCAAAGTGGATAGGTCTGGTACAAAGGCAGCAGCAGCCAGTGCAATGATTGCGGTAGCGATGGCACTTCCAATAATGGATAGAAAGAAGACTGTAGCCCTGGATAGGCCATTTGTCTATTGCCTATTTGATAGGGAAAAGGAAATGCCTGTCTTTGTTGGTTGCCATTTATGCAATCATTAAAGATTTATGTGTACAATCAATTAACTTAATGAGGAAAAATACTATGAAAAAGAAGTTAAGCATTTTATTAGTCATCACGATGCTCTTGGCATTATGTGTTGGCTGTTCAAAGACGGAAGAAAGCAATGCCCTGGTAGTTGAAGATGGCATGATCAAATACTCCAATAATGGCAAAATGGAAGATGTCATTTCTCTAGAAGATCTCTTGACTGGCAAAAACAACACTTCAAGCATTGAAGCCAAGGAAATTGAACTTTTTGTTGAAGATGGCTATATTGTCTGGAACTATGTTGGTGAAACATCAGTCCATAAGCTGATTTCCTTAAGCGAATTAGCTGGTTCCAAAGGTTTGACTGGTGCCAAGGGTGAAAA
>JAQXQU010000071.1 GCA_029101345.1 Erysipelotrichaceae bacterium
TGAAACGGATATGCTTTCCCTTCCGGAAAACAAATGAAAGATAATTGTACTCCTTATCCGTCAAGGACTTGATAAAGTCTCCCCACGAATCAAAGCACACCCCGATAATCCACACCCCGGCAAAGATCGTCATCGCCACCAGCACAATAAGTAAAATGTGCAAGCCCGTCACAAAATCCAGCATACTCCTGTCATTCTGATTAATAATAAAGATTCCCGCACAATCCTCCCCTCAAATATACGAACAGGACAAGAAATCCGGATTTTTTACTGCAAATTCCGGGCTGAGCAATATATCATCCTGGCTTAAGCGTTTGCCAATCCACTAGCGGAACTTGTTCCATTTTGGGACAGGTTCTATTTCGCGATTTCCGAGTTAAGTTCTCAAAATCGCAATTTTAACTCACTTTTATGTGAAATTTTCACAAATTTGGCAGTTAAGTTCAAAAAATCAGGAATTCAAAGTTATTTTATGAGATTGACTAATCGACTGATTTTGACCGTAAATCGGCAGTCGCGACTGCCGATTTGTGAAGGGTTGCTCAGGAAGCAGATGTTTTTACGACATCTCTCATAAGATTCATTCTTGTTGCAAAAATCAATGGAATTAGTTGTCCAATTGAAGTAGTATTTAAAGATTCTTCACCAACTAAAGGTACTGTATTTTCTCGTAAGGTTATAAATCTCTGTATCATTGTCACTTACACAATATTTTCTCTACCCACTTTGTCACAAAAACACATAGTTTTCGTGACAAAACATGAAATTATTTACAAGAAAATTTAGGTGTATTTGAATCTGGCTTCCTCGTTGGTTCTTTTATTTTTACGGTCAACGGCATAGGATAATCAACGCCCACGATGACAGCCTCACCCTCTCCTAGAATCGGCAGGAAGGATAATATATTCCTATTTGCAGCAGAAGCGGCACTTTCTACTGCCTTTTTATCTTGTTCGTTAATCAATCTATGAACGATGAATGTTCCCATCTGGCTCAAGGTGCCAAGAGGAATATCGCGAGGCATTTGAGTCGCAATACATATGAACAAACCGTATTTTCTAGCCTCCTTGGATATTTGCTCAAATGCATCTAATGGTTTAGCATCAAAATACTCGTCCCTAATATTCTTGTTCAAGAACTGATGAGCCTCATCTACAAATACCAATACTGGTGCATCTTTGAACGCACCTGCTCTGGCTTTTTGCAAAAGATATTTTCCTATAGAATTTACCAATATTTCGCGAACTTGATAATCAAAACTAACAGATGAAAAATCTAAACGCAGTATAGACTTCTCACTTTGTAGATGATCCTCTAAGACATCTATTAGATTTTTAGGATTATCTAAGGATGATCTATCAAAGGCAAATATTCTATTATATTCTGATGTAAATATCACATTCCTAGTGCGATTAATCAGACTCATACAATTACCATAATCATTCTCGCTTCTCTTTCCCCACATGGTTTCATCATTTAAGTTTGTATCATAAACACATTCGGCAACAATTTGATTAGGCAGCATTGAAAAATCAAATTTGCAACCATTATCCTCAATATATTGCGCGTGAGCCATCATAAACCTCTGGAAAGTATCCTTCTTTCGTAATGCCTTTAAAATATTACCAGTACGAGCATGCTTATATTCAGCTAATTCCCCATTTTCATCTAATTTAAGCATCTTTAACGACCTTATAGCATCCATCAACTTTGGCAACTGTACTCTAGATGATGGTCTTAGCAAAAACGTCAATTCATCTATCGTCAAATCTTTATAATCAAATATATACTGTCCTGTTCCAATTGGAACACTCGTCATACTTTCATTGACATATTCACCTGTAGCGTCTATTAAAATACACTTATTCTTGGTAGATTTATCTACCATCTCAAGCAATGTGGCAACCGTCCAGCTCTTTCCACCTCCAGTTGTTCCTACCACTGCACAATGACGTCCAAATAAAGAATTGATAGACACATTACACACCGCATCATTTGATGTCAACTTACCGATTTCTGCATATGGAATTGTCCCCTCAGACTTCTTTTCGCCAAACTTGGCTACATACAAACTGATTTGTTCATCGGAGCAAGAGTACACTTTCGACCCAATAGTCGGATATCTAGATATAGTTTTTTCTATCTTTTCTGGAGCATATACATTGAATATAGCTAGCAATTCGATTCTGCCTACTGGGTGGAACTCATCTGATTCCATATGAGTATTCTGATCAGTTATCTCTTTCCGTTCCCCTTGCGGTAAAGAAACTTCAATCAAACGTCCCAAGAAGCCTCGTTCAGTTCCTTCAATCACGACAAAACTACCGACAGAACCACTCAAATACACACTGCCATGATAATAAAACGGGTGCACCAACGGTGCAACAGGAAACTGCATTAGAATAGTTTGAGCTGACACCTCGCTAATGTATCCTATAAATTTTTCGTGATCAAACGGCTTCATCTCTATTGTTTGCTAAATTATCATACGCTTTATTTTGTGGAATCATATCGACAAAATCCTTGAACTTTGAAAATACAACTGTCACATTAGCTGGTGTCTTGCCATTCTTAATTATATACTCAGGAAGATCTTCTGAAACAATACCGGTATCCTCATACGTCCCCTCAGCTGTCTTCTTAGATTTATAAAATACTACCATCAAATGGAAATTTGAATTTGTGGCAATTGCCTCTTTAATTACATTCTGTATATGTTTATCCTGAAATCCAAAACCTACCACAATCAACAATGTTCCTTCTTTCCTTAATGTCTGTTGGAAATGAGACATCATCTCGAAATACGGCTGTTCATATGACGATTCAAACTTATCACTAGCAGGATATACCACACACGGCTTATCAGCTTTAACCCCAATTTGAAATACCGAGTCTCCATCTTTCTTCCAATCTACACTACCATGAAGTTTAAATAGTTTTAGCACATTCGGGGCAAAATTTTCCTCTTTCCTGAGTCTGGAATTATCGCGGCATACAATATCGTAATTGAAGTTTCGACCTGAAAACTTTCTTGGGTGAGAAAAGGAGAAACCATCAATTACGGTAAAACCTAAACTCTGAGCCGCTTGTTCAAACAACGTGTCGTAGTTTAGTGTAAAAAGTTCCAGCCTAGGAAAGGTAAGTTTCCTCGATGTTAATTTTCGAAGAAAGATACCATGATGAGTGTTTTTCTCATCTAATTTAAGATCACAAGCGGAAGCAATCTTGCTTTCCAATTGATCGACCAGACGCTTACCATCCCTAGATACTATTGCTTTATTTACCTTTTCATAGACAAGCATATACGATAAAAAACCTTCAATATCCTTAGCATCTATACATTCTTGTACTCGACGATGTAGTTCCGGCGTACTAATGACACCAACAATGGAATCGATCTCTGCTTTACAATGATCCCATAATCCCACCCTTGTCTTACCACTATTCTCATAGTTATCCAAAGATGTTCCCGCAGCTGTAAGTACTGCAACATTTGTGATATTTCCCAAGAGTTTCTCTAATTCATCAGATATTCGTTGTTTTACAAGGACACCTGCATCTGTTCGAGCGTCTCCAGCATCGCGACTTTCTCCGTCGCAATAACAATGGTCTTTATCATATGCAACAGTTTTATCTCCTGATACATATAAGAGCTTTTTGTCTATTTTTTCTGCCATAACAATATTATTATGCCCAATACGGAATATACTTCTTGAACTTACGAGAGTTACTTCCAGTCTCTTCCTCTTTGATCAAGCCCTCTTTGATTGCCTCTTTGATAATTCGTGAGACCATAGAAGCATTCTGCTCTTCAATATTGAACCTAATACGTAGAGACTGGTTTGTCATGGATTCATTGCTCACGTACTTCACACACGCATGCTGGTAACAAGCCTGCAGTCTTTCAAGTCGGTTTGTATCAGCCCAAGCTTTTCTAGCATACATGATAACCACAGTCCTGTTTTCCTGAACTCTTATAGAAAGCGCTGGCAATAGGAACAACTCATTTGACATCACAGCTTTATCCATTCCGCTTCCTTTTTCCTCACAGAAGCCCAAACGCCTCAAATTATCTGAAAGCAAGTCATTTCTTGACTGATATTCATCAATAAAGCGATCAACTTCTATCAACGGAGTGCCTGA
>JAQXQU010000072.1 GCA_029101345.1 Erysipelotrichaceae bacterium
TTTTAATGTCGAAGTGATCGAATATGAAGCTGTAGAATATAAAAATATAAATACCGGTAAGAAATTACATGCAGCATTTCCTAAAGATATGGTGAATGATGTTACTTATGATGCCTCAGTTAAAGCTATAGCTTCTATTCTACATTCACATGGAAATATGTCATATGACAAAGTGAAGGAGATACTTTGTGATCTAAGTAATGGAATGCTAGATATTTCAAAGGGTACATTAGCCAATCTTGAAAAGGAGTTCTCTAAAAAATCCGAAGAAGAAAGAGAAAAGATAATTGAGAATATGCTCAACAGCGATTACATTCATATCGATGGTACTACCGTTAGAGTGAACGGCAAACTTGAAGCTATACTTATCACTACTTCACCTAATGGCACCATTCTATATCAAAATGAGCACAAAGGATACAAGGGCGTAGAAGGAACATTCATAGAACTTTATGATAAAGTGCTGATACATGATGGTGAAGCTACATTCTTCCACTATGGAAAAGATCATCAGGGATGTCTGGTCCATGAGCTTAGATACTTGAAAGGTTCTATGGAAAATGAGCCTGAGCTTACATGGGCTGGCAAGATGCATGATCTACTTCAAAAGATGATCCACGAAGTAAATGAAGCTAAAAGAGAAGGATCAATAGAACTTCCTGCTGAAACTGTAAAAGAATTTAACAAAGAATACAGTAATATAATCAATATTGGTTTCAATGAATATGTGGGAAGAGAAAAACAGTTGAAATACTATAACGATGGTTATAATACTTTGAAAAGATTAAACAAACGAAAATCATCATACCTATATTTCTTAACACACATCAATATTCCAGCAACCAATAATGAGGCAGAACTGGTAGCTAGGAAAGCCAAAATGCATACGAAACAAAATGGTGGATGTAGAAATGGTGAATATGCTCAATACTATTGTGATACCTTAAGTGTTATAGAAAGTAACAGGTTAGAAGGCATATCAAGATATCAAACACTTTTGAATATATTTCAAAAGTAGTTTTACTAACCAACAAAAACTCCAAACTTAATTGGGGTTTTTAATTAGCTAGAGTGGGTCTGAACTGTAACGATTTGTGGCAGATTTTTCTTTATGAGCAATAGGTTGCACATGGAATATGGTATATAGAGCTTGGAAATGCAACTTTCTGATGAGATAGCTGGATTATTTGAAAATGATATAAAAGTTTTGAAATTTCAAAAATTATTTTGAGTTCTAGAAGTAGTGAAGATATAATATAGGTAAAATAGGCGAGGTATCAATATGGCTGTTAGTTACAGGAAGTTGTGGCATGTTTTGCTCGATAAGAATATGAAGAAAAAGGATCTCAAAGAAGCTGCAAAGCTTACTGGTTATGCGATGAACCAGCTAAATAAAAACGAAGCAATCATGACGGATGTATTAGGAAGAATCTGTTGCGCTTTAGATTGCAAAGTTGAAGACATCATGGAATTCATTCCTGATGAAGATGAATAGGGGTGAATCTTTGTGAGTAACTTCGATAGTAAATTCAAAAATATCCAATTGATGTTCGAATTGGCTAAGGAAGACAACAAGCCAAGCGACGTTGTTTTAGTGTGTCGTAACGTTCTTGAAAAAGCCATTGATTTAATTTTTGAATATGAAAATGTTAAAAAGCCAAGCAGCGCCTCTTTATTGGAACTAATTAACAATCAAACTGTTCAATCATTCTTTGGTACGGATGTTTTGTTGGACTCTTTACACTTCGTCAGAATTGTTGGTATCAATGCGTTGCATGGTAAACACATCAAATCCACTCATGCGAAGGTTGCATATGATAATACGCAGTTATTATTAACTGTTATTGAAGAAAAAATAGGGGTAGAGAAGAAAGCTAAAATTGAACTTCATACTCAGACTACGGTAAACGTTACATCACAGTTGATTTCAAGTTCTCCTTCAATGTCTGAGAAGGAAACTAGAAAAGTATATATCGACCTATATCTTGGCGAAGCTGGTTGGGAAGTTGTGGATCCAAATGGTACTACAACACTACCAAACGGAACAAAGGTTACCAGCGGAAGCGTAATCCCTGGCAAAGCATGTTCCGAGATCATGGTTACAGGCTTACCAACGGCAACAGGCATTGGTTTCTGCGATTATGTTTTATATGGAAAAGATGGCAAACCATTAGCTATTGTTGAAGCAAAGAAGACTAGCGTTGATCCACATGTAGGCGAACAGCAGGTCAGAGAATATGGGCAGTGCATGTTAAAACAGTATGGTTATGTTCCAATTCTTTACTATACAAATGGTTATGACATCTATGTTATTGATGGAAAGTATCCATCACGTAAGATTGCTGCTTTCCATACATTAGATGAGCTATCTTATTTAATTCAAAAGAGAAATATCAAAAGAATCGTTGATACATCAGTTAACCCTAATATTGCAGGCAGGCCTTACCAGATTATGGCCATCACCAATATTTGTGAGCGTTTTAATGAAATGCATCGACGTGGACTTCTTGTCATGGCAACCGGTACTGGTAAGACAAGAACGGCTATAGCGTTGGTTGATGTATTATTACGCAATAACTGGATCAAGAATGTTTTGTTCCTGGCTGATAGAACGAGCTTGGTTAAGCAGGCATTCAAGAACTTCAAGAAGATTCTTCCGGATATGACATATTGCGTTGTGTCAGAACCATCTTTAGCGAATGAACCTAATGCTCGAATTACATTCTCTACTCATCAGACCATGATCAATCTGATTGATGATGAGAACAAAGAATATACTGCAGGTCATTTCGACCTGGTAATTATCGATGAAGCGCATCGTTCTATCTTTAATAAATATGGAGCTATTTTCACGTATTTTGATTCGCTTCTGGTTGGTTTGACTGCAACACCAAAAGAAGAAGTTGATGCTAACACATATTCCTTATTTAATTGCGAAAGCGGTGTACCGAATTTCTCATATTCTCTAGATGAAGCTGTTAAGGATCATTACCTAGTACCATACAAGCTGATTAACAGAAAAACAAAACTGATGAGCGAAGGTATTCCATATGCTGAACTATCAGATTCCGATAAAGCACAGCTTTCATTGTTAACAGACGAGAATTACGACGATGATTCCATCATTGCTGGTAGCAAATTGTTTAAGAAGATCTATAATGTCGATACATGCCGCAAAGTACTTGATGATCTTATGACTATGGGCCAAAGAGTTGAATGCGGTCAGATGATCGGTAAAACTATCATCTTCGCAGTTAATCATTTCCATGCTCAGTTGGTGGTCGATACATTCAATAATATGTATCCAATGTATCCAGATTATTGCAAGTTGATCGATAACAAAGTCAAAAACAGTGATCATCTGATTGATGAATTTGAAACTGATCCTAACTTTAGAATTGCAGTATCGGTAGATATGCTTGATACAGGTATTGATGTGCCAGGTGTTTTAAATTTAGTTTTCTTCAAAAAGGTAAACTCAAATATTAAACTGGTACAGATGATTGGCCGAGGAACACGTTTATGTGAAAATCTGATTGATGGAAATGATAAGCAATTCTTTTATATCTTTGACTACTTCAATAACTTCAAAGATAGACCGGACGATTCTGTTAAGCAGCCTGTCACTATTGCACAGAAATTATTCTTGATTCGTCTTGATATGATGTGCGCAATGCAGACAAGTGAACATCAACTAAATCCTGTTCATAAAGCATATTATTTGGATTTAAAAGAGCAGTTGATGCAGTTGGTAGGCAATATCAAGAAAAATGGTTCTGAAAGAATCAGTGTTCGTGAATCAATGGATATTGTCGATAAGTTCTGTGAGCCAAATAAATGGGATTACATTTCTGCACTTGATAAAAAGGAGATTGAATATGCACTGTCTCCGCTTGTTGAAAGCAATATCAAAGAAGAATATCTGACGCTTTCATATGACTATTTGATGCTACAGATTGAAAGAACAATCATAGAAACTGGTGCAGTCACTGAAGCTACCAATATCATTAAGAAGGTAAGATTGATTGCTCAGACATTGTTGGATAAAGCAACCATTTCAGAAATCAACGAAAAGATTGTCGATCTTCAGGAAATCTATATGGGAAACATATGGACGGATCCTGAAATTGACGCAATTGAATATTATAGAAACTCTGTTCGTCAT
The DNA here is from genome assembly GCA_029101345.1 of Erysipelotrichaceae bacterium. Taxonomy (GTDB): domain Bacteria; phylum Bacillota_I; class Bacilli_A; order Erysipelotrichales; family Erysipelotrichaceae; genus Colivicinus. Next base: position 4,166 of record JAQXQU010000072.1, read on the forward strand.
TTAATGAAGTACCTGATCGAAGAAAAGGTGGCTGGTGTAATCATTGACCATGGTGATGAAACAGAAAAGGGAGATTTTATTGATAATCCATTTAAGGATATTAGAACTTATAGGGAAAAGGTTCTGGACTACCTTATGGAGAACTCAACAAATCCAACTATTTTAAAGATTAAGAATCTTGAACCGTTAGCAACTGATGATTTCAAATACTTGGAAGATGTTTTATGGATTCAGCTTGGAAGTAAGGCTGAGTATTATTCTATTTCCAAAATTGATAACCTGGCTGCTTTCATTAGATCAATCGTAGGTATTGATCAGGAAGCAATCAATAAAGCATTTAGTGAATTCTTGAATGACGAGATTTTATCTGCCGAGCAGCAGGAATTCATTTATTCAATCATTAGCTACGTTCGAGAAAATGGAGATGTTGTACCACAGGTATTAATCGAAGAATCACCATTTGACGGTTTTGACATGATGGATCTGTTTGGTAACAACATTCCAATTGTCGCAAATGTTATAAATACACTTCATAACTGCATTGTTATGAACTAGGAGGGAATATGGTAACTGGAGAATTAAAAGGAAAAATCGATAAGATATGGAAAACAATCTGGACTGCAGGGATTTCAAGCCCAATTACAGTATTGGAACAGATCACTTATCTGATGTTCATGAAGCTTTTGGATGACGTAGAACTACGTAAGGAAGGCAATGCTGCGGCATTAGGCTTCCCATATCAGAGCAAAGTTTTTAAGGCTGGAAACTTTTGTGTTGAAGGTGATGAAAACCGTTCAATTCCATATTCTGAATTAAGATGGAATTCATTCAAAAATAAGGCACCAGATGTAATGTTCACTCTTGTAAGAGACTATGTCTTCCCATTTATTAAAACAGCAAATGGTGAAGCCAAGGAAACTGCTTTTGCAAGGTTCATGGATGACGCCATCTTCCTAATTCCTACACCTAAATCGTTAGGTGTTTGTGTCGATGTTTTAAGCGAAATTGACATGAACAACAAAGATATCATGGGTGATGTTTATGAATACTGTTTGAGTTTGATGTCATCAGCTGGTGACCTTGGACAGTTTAGAACACCAAGACACATCATCAATATGATGGTTGAATTGGTTGAGCCAACAATTGACGATGTTGTCGCTGACCCAGCTATGGGTTCTGCGGGGTTCTTGTTGGGTACTGCACAGTACATTCTGGATCATTACAAATCAGAACTGCTGAATAAAGAAAAAAAGCAGCATTTTTCATCCGGCATGTTCCATGGCTTTGATACTGACCCTTCAATGCTAAGAATTGGTGCAATGAATATGCTGTTACATAATGTAGAGGATCCGGAAATTGTCCGCCAGGACTCTTTATCTGATGATAATACTGTTCGTAGCAAGTATTCACTTATTTTAGCCAATCCACCATTTACGGGCAGTGTATTCCAGGAGGATATTTCTAAAGATATCTTAGCTTTATGCAATACAAAGAAAACAGAACTGTTGTTCCTAGCGTTATTCATTAAATCACTAAAACTCGGTGGACGTTGTGCCTGTATCGTTCCTGATGGTGTGTTATTCGGGTCTTCCAAAGCACATAAGGCTATTCGTGAAGAACTTGTTGAGAACAATAAGCTTCAGGCCGTTATTTCAATGCCTTCTGGTGTCTTTAAGCCGTATGCCGGTGTATCTACAGCGGTATTAATCTTTACTAAGGATCCAAGCGGAACAAAGGATATCTGGTTTTATGACATGAAGGCTGATGGCTATTCATTAGATGATAAGAGATCTGAAGTCACAGAAAACGATATTCCAGACATTATTGCTAGATATCACAATCTTTATGCAGAAAAAGATAGAAAACGTACAGAACAGAGCTTCTTTGTACCAAAAGAAGATGTTGTAAAGAACGGCTACGACCTTTCTATTAACAAATATAAAGAAACAGAATACGTCAAAGTAGAATATGAATCTAGTGACGTAATCCTTGATCAGATTGCTGAATTGCAGGCAAGTATTGATCAAAACTTAAAAGAATTGAGAGAAATGTTAACGAAATAAATTCTCTCGATAGAAAGGAGATAAACTCGAAGACAAATTCGAGTTTGTAGGGATGAAACTATGACACAGAAACGTGTCCCATTGGGAAATTTTGTCACTGAATATTCTGTCCGCAACAAAAACAACGAGGATATTCCTGTATATAGCGTTACAAACAGTCAAGGGTTTTGCCGGGAGTATTTTGGGAAAGAGGTCGCCAGCAAAGATAAAACCACCTATAAAATTGTTCCTTACGGTTACTTTGCATATAATCCATCCAGAATCAATGTTGGATCAGTGGATTGGCAACGGTGTGAGGCACAGGTGATTGTCAGTCCGTTGTACAACGTGTTTTCCGTTTCTGATGAA
>JAQXQU010000073.1 GCA_029101345.1 Erysipelotrichaceae bacterium
TCTTTTCCCATAATAATCTCCTTTCGCGGATCTCCATTTTCAGCAATAAGATAACATGCATAACGAGTAAGCATATAATCCTCCACTTCTCTATTTGCTCCACTTCTCTATTTGCTCCACTTCCCAATGTGACCATTTTGCTGACGCCGGCAATATGATTTGTTTTTATCATCAATCTTTTTTAACTCAGCGAATCTATCACATTCTCATTTGTATTCTTTATTTTGTCATAATACGATTTATATCTATAATGACGAATAGCTTCTTCTATAGACAATCCTTCATATGAGGAATTTTTTTCTTGAGAGAAATCATAGTCAAGTGTGGCACGAATACTATCGAATGATGCATACATTACTGTATCACCTTTAAGTATCCACTCTTTTTTACCTTTTTCCCACAAGATATCCCTATTTTAACCTAATCTTTCTGTGAAATTGTTCCCAATCTCGGGAGATTATTTAAACTCACTGTCTCCAATGTCTGTAACTGCTGTACTGTTAATTGACGCAGTAATTCCATTCGTTCTTTCTGGCTTTTCCCCTGATTGATCAAAATAGCATTATAACTTTCTAAATTCGCAAGTACTAGTAGTTGATTCAGTGTTGCTACATCCCTCATGTTTCCTTTCACAGACGGATGTTCATCTTTCCATTGTTTTGCTGTCTTTCCAAAAAGGACAACATTCAACATGTCTGCTTCGTTCGCATATGTAAAAGAAATCTGAGCTGGTGTTAATTCTGGCGGAAGCAAGTTCTCTTTAATTGCATCTGTATGTATCCTATAATTTAGCTTAGAGATTTCTCTATTTAGATTCCAATTCAAAGATAATCGGCTATTTTCATCCGTCTTTAACCTTCGATAATCTTTCATAATATACAACTGGAATTCCGGTGAAATCCACGTAGCAAACGACATGGCAATATCGCTGTGAGCATAGGTACCACCATAACGCCCTGCTTTTGAAACAATACCAATTGCAGCAGTTGCTTCTATCCACTTCTTAGGTGACATTGTAAATGCATTGGCTCCCGCTTGCTTTCTAAACCCCTCGAATTCGAGGGGTTTAAAATCAGGATTATGAAGCCGCTCCCATAATCCCAGAAATTCTATAACATCCCGATTCCTCATCCAATTTTGTATTACTGCGGCCGAATCGTCACTTTTATATCTAGCTATATCTGTCAATGATATAAATTCATTTTCAAAGTCTTGCGTATAAATGCCAATATCTATTCCATTTGCATGAAGCGTATCTTTAATAACTTTTCCCATTGCACCGCACATCCTTCTCAAACAATCTATCCAATATTTACTATAGTTGTATTAACGACTATTTCTTCAAAGTATCTATAACAATCTCACCTTTACTGAGTATCCTATCAACAGATGAAGACATAGTGTCTGTCATTTGTAAATATTCTTCAAGTTCAGATATAAGTGAAGAAATTGCTTTGTTTAATCTTCGCTCCATTCCCAAACATCCACGTAATACACCGATAAAACCTTCAATATTCTCATTGGAGCCATAAATTGCATTTTGCATATTCTCCAATGCAGTCATAGACTCACATAGATCTTCAATATTGTTCACATTTTGAGCATATTGATTATCTAATAATGAAAGATAGCTATTTTCAACTATATTCCAATATTTGGACACTTCATTTATATGACCTTTTAATTTTCCTGCAAATATGTCTATGGGACTAGAAAGTTTTCGACAAATATTTCTTACAAAACTTGCATCCACATTACCACTTTGAGATTTTACACGATTAATCTCATTTGTAGCAGCATTAATAGATATATCCATTTCATCCATTTCATTCCCCATGGATGTAATTTCATTTGTCATTTTTGTTGAGTTTTCTTCAATATCTGCAATATAATCAAGGAAACCTTTTTCACCCTCATCATCAATTGTACCTTGAATACCACCATTGCCTTCATCAACCATATCTTTCTGGTTATTAGTAGGAGAAATACTATTCTCACACTTGTAGAAATCAGGTATATAATCTGAAACAGGATTTCCATATTTCACACTATTGTCAATTGCACCAAATAACAATTTTTTCAGTTCTTCTATTAGTTTGGGCAATTTATTAAATTGCAAACTGTATTCGTTTGCACGATATGATTTTATATCAAATGGTAATTCTCCAAGATCTTGTGTAATAATAATTACCTTTTTATTCATAGCATGAGCCAGTCCTAATTCATAAAACACATTGGCATTTAGTCCTGTCAAATCAGCAATAATGACATTAGCTTGATGAATCCCCTCCACTATATCCTGCAATATATTCTGTTGGTTATCCAAATCTCCTGCATTTGCAAAATCAAAATCTTCTCTAAAAATTCTTTTCAATTCATCATACAATGCCAGAAAATCTTCATTAAACGGTGTAATAACAAACACTTTTGGTTTACTTCCCATTCGTTTTTCTCCTTCCTCTCTTTCTAATAAATTAGATCAAATTAAAATAATTTAATGCGTCTTTAATTGCATTTACCTTTTCCTTGGTAGGATGCTTCCTCGGTCGCCTTAATCCCTCTGCCGCATTAGGTGCATCATACATCGACAATCCCAATTCTCTCTTTACCTCTGCGATATATGCGGTATGTACTTTAAACCCATATTTCTTTTCCACATACTCTTGTATCATTTTATATGTAGCTTTTGGAACAGGCTGATGTTGTTTTGCTCGCTCCACAATCTTATCCAGTGGTACTTTTCCCTCACCTTCTCCAAATTCAACCGTTACATTAATATGGCTATCCGGTGACTTGTGGGACAAAAGTACTACCGTCTCAGCAGTAGCCCGCATCCAATCGAACTTCGCCTTCGTCTCGTTCTCTTGGGCGTGCCTTGCATGGTCCTCCGTAATCTGCTCTCACTTCGCTTTCGCTCGTGACAGCAGAACTACGGACTCAACATGTACCGTTTCGCAAAACTGATCAACAGCCACGCATTTCACCACTTCATATCCTCTTCCCTGCATCATCTCCAGATCTCTTGCCAGGCTGGTTACCTTACAGGAAATATATACGATCTTATCAACCTGATAATCCAAAATCTTCGGTAATGCCTTCGGATGAATGCCATCTCTCGGCGGATCTAACACGATAACATCCGGCTTTTCCTCAATCTCATCCAATACCTGAAATACAT
>JAQXQU010000074.1 GCA_029101345.1 Erysipelotrichaceae bacterium
GGAATCAAATTCAAATATGTCAAAAGGAGGAAAAGAATGAAAACTGACAAGATCTTCTTGCAGATTATTGAAAAGCCCCAAAGAAAAGCCATTATCAAAAGAGGCATTGAAGCCAGGGAATACTATAGCTATTGCCGGGAAGTGGGCTGTGATGTCTGGGGGATTTTAACCAGCATGAAATCATTGGATAAGGAACCGGTCTGCTTGTGGCTGCCTGAAGAATACCGCAAGGGTGGCAGTGAATATGTTCAGGGTGTTGAAGTGGAAATGGATTATCAGGGAATGATTCCTGAAGGCTTTGATGTCATTGAACTGCCAAAAGCCAAATATCTGATGTTTCAAGGAGAACCATTTGCAGAAGAAGACTTCGAGGCAGCAATTGAAGGCCTATGGGAAGCTGAGAAACAATATGATCCAAGCATCATTGGCTATGAATATGATCTCCATAATCCAAAGATCCAACTGGAACCAATAGGCAAAAGAGGCTATATTGAACTCTTGCCAGTAGTTGAAACAAAAGGGCTTTAAGAAGCCCTTTTGTTTAGGTATCATAATAATATGCTTAATCAGTATTCACGCTTGGAAATGCTAATCGGGGAAGATAAGCTCAAGCAGATAAATGAAAAGAGAATCATTGTCTTTGGACTTGGTGGTGTTGGCGGCAATTGCGTTGAGGCACTTGTCAGAAGCGGTATCAAGCATCTTGATCTGGTTGATAATGATGTTATCAGCCTGACCAATATCAATCGCCAGTTGATTGCAACTCATCATGATATTGGAAGAAAGAAGACGGAAGTCATGAAAGAAAGGATTCTTTCAATCTGCCCTGATGCAACAGTGGACTGCCATGATATCTTTTATCTCAAGGATGATGAAAGAATTGACCTTGGCAATTATGATTATGTCATTGATTGCATTGATACTGTAACAGCCAAGATCAATCTCATAACCAAGTGCCAGGAACTTGCTGTTCCTATCATCTGTGCCATGGGCACTGGCAATAAGCTTGACCCCTCAATGCTGGAAATCACTGATATCTATAAGACAGAATATGATCCATTAGCCAAGATTATGCGCCATGAATTAAGAAAAAGGGGCATTAGGAAACTTACTGTTGTCTATTCCAAGGAAAAGCCCCTCAAGGCCAAACCAAATGCAGCTATCATCAAGGAAACTGCTAAGCGCAGTGTTCCTGGTTCAAGTGCTTTTGTACCACCGGCTGCTGGCATTATGATAGCTTCCAAAGTCATTAGGGATTTCTTAGCTGACTAAGGTCAGCTTTTAAATTGGAAATAAAAAAACTCGTTATTTCTAACGAGTTGATTTCAACTTGGTGGAGCATAGCGGGATCGAACCGCTGACCCCCTGCTTGCAAAGCAGGTGCTCTCCCAGCTGAGCTAATGCCCCAAGTCAAATATTGATGGTGGGCCTGAATGGACTCGAACCAACGACCTCACCCTTATCAGGGGTGCGCTCTAACCACCTGAGCTACAGGCCCATTGCACTTCATCAGCGCTTATTCATAATACCAAGGAACTTATTTCATGTCAACAAGAAAAGCAAATAATTTTTCAAAGGAAAGAAAAAGCCGACTTAGTCGGCTAAGATAACACGATAGAAGATGGGATCAGAAGCCTGATTGATATAGACATTGCCTATAATGGTTGTACCTAAGTAATTTCCTTGCAGAGCATAGGAACCACCTAAATAGACAGCCCAGTGCTGTTCACCTAAACCGCCATTGTAATAGAAGATGACATCACCTGGTTCAATATCTTCGGCACTGATCAGTTCCAGATTCTTGATTGAACCTTTTCCTTCGTATAGGGCATCAATGAATTTGGAAGCAACATAGAAACAATCACCACCCATGCCAATAAAGGACTGGGCTAGATCATAAGCATTCGTGTCTTTTAAAGGTTTTAAATTGGCTAGAGCTTCATTCATGGCTGCAGTTGTATCATAACAGCGCATCATCATGAAATTGTCATGGGAATTCAAGTAGTTGTCATAGACTTCCTTGGCAATGACTTCAATAGTGACGGAAAGTGCAGAGGTATTGCCTCTGATATCAACGGCATAGACGTCAAGATCATAATCACCTGGTGTATTGGTATCGATTTCTCCGGCTGTGATGATTGTGACCTTTTCAGTATCAACATCAAGATATTCTTCAATATTGAACTCATCACCCTGAATAATGGAAATGCTGCTAGTGGCAGCTAGTGCTGGTGCGTCAAACTCTGGTTTGATAGCATCGTTGGTTGCGACTACATTTGTTGTAAGCAAACCTAAGACGACCGGCATAACTAGATGTTTTGTAAGCATGAAACTATTCTAAAAACATTTTTTGTCATTTGTCAAATAATCATTTCCCGGGAAACGCTTACAGTTTTGCATTAATCACTAAAGATGATATAGTTTTGAATATGAAGAAAAAATTATTGCTGATAGTATTAGTGTTTTCTTTTGTTCTGTTATCAACAGGTTTTGAAAAGAAGGAGAGCTTTGATTTGCAAAGCCTTTATGATTATCAGAAGGAATACAAGACCAGTGAAGTGGCAGTCTGTTCTGTCAATCGAACCAAGACCTATATGGATTATCGGGCCATTACCAATACTGCTTCCCTGCAATACAAATATATTGCGAACCATATGACTGTCGATGAGAATACAGGTTTTCTTTATGATGAAGATGGCTTTATTGGGGTAGCTTTAGGTAAATACTTTGGGCCAATAGGCACCAGATACTACTTTACTTTGGAGACTGGTGTTGTTCTGCCACTGGTCAAGATTGAAGCCAAGGCCATTGGTGATACTGACCCTGGCAACTGCTATAACCCGGCTGATGGCAGTGTCATTGAATTTGTCATTGACCGCCACTATGCCATGGATTATTTTGGGAATTCATCAAATGGCTTAGTTCTCAATGGCAACTATAACAACTATTCCCTCTTCCAGGGAAGGATAGCCAAGATTGAACTGGTTCTTGATGAAAAGAATGAAGACTATGTAACATATAAGACTTTGGATAAGCTTGAACTGCCGGAGGATGTCTTCCGTTATGCCAGCGGCTACTAGAGTATTGGTCATTGCCGGTCCAACCGCAACCGGCAAGACAGAACTTGGCATCAGATTGGCCCAGGAACTAAATGGGGAGATCATCTCTGGTGACTCGATCCAGGTCTATCGCGGTCTTGATATTGGCTCAGCTAAAGCCAGCAGGGAAGAACAGATGCTGGCTGTTCATCATCTGATTGATATCAAGGATCCCAAGGAGAACTATTCAGTCAAGGAGTTTCAGGAGTTGGCCAGAGCTAAGATCGCTGATATTGCAAAGCGGGGTAAACTGCCAATAATTGTTGGGGGAACCGGTCTATATATCAAAGCCTGCCTTTATGACTACCATTTCTTTGATGAAGAGGAAGAAGATGAGCAGTTTGAAGACTTAAGCAATGAAGAACTCTATGAAAAGCTAAAGGAACTTGATGAAAAGGCCCTTGAGAAAATCCATATCAATAATCGCAAACGGCTGGTTAGAGCTATCAATATTGCCAGGAAACATGGCAAAGGCATCAGTGCAATCAAGGATGAACAGAAACATCAGCCCATCTATGATATCTGTATCATTGGTCTAGATGATGAAAGGGATGAGCTCTATGAACGCATTTCCAAAAGAGTTGACAGGATGATGGAACAGGGGCTTCTGGATGAAATAAGGAATCTGCTTGATCAAGGGGTCTTATTTTCCGATCAGTCCATGCAGGGCATTGGCTATAAGGAATTTGCGGCTTATTTCCAGAATGAGAAGACAGTTGAAGAATGTGTTGAAGAGGTCAAAAGAAACACCAGACACTTTGTAAAAAGGCAATATACCTGGTTTAGAAACCAGCTGCCAGCAGTCTGGTTCATTGACCGAAGTGCAGCCTATGAATATGCCAGGAAGTGGATGAAAGGCTGATAATCTTCATTTGTGCTATGATAACTTTAGATGCATGGTCTCATGCATGAAAGGAGTTTTTTATGGAATATAACAATTATGCACATGCAATAACATTTGATAAATACTTGAGCAGGACTTATCTGTCCATTGCCCTTGGTCTGGGTGTTTCAGCACTTTTTGCCTATGGCTTCATGTTTGCCATACCCTACATCATCAATTTCTATTTTGGAATCATGATGGGGGTGACAATTGCCACTTTGGGCATTGCCATCTACTTCTCAGCAGCTTTAAGAAAGATGAGCTCCAGGACGGCTTGGATCTGCTATATCCTTTATTCAGCACTGACTGGTGTCAGCTTATCAAGTCTCTTGCTGTATTATGCCAATTCATCAGTGGTAGCGGCTTTTCTTACAACAGCCATTGTCTTTGTCTGTATGGCAGTCATTGGCAATACTACCCATCTTGACTTGTCCAAATATGGCAGTCTGTTCTTTGTGGGCCTTATCAGTTTGCTGATCTTCTCGGTTGTTGATATGCTGTTCCTTCATACTTCAGGTTTCGTGATTGCCTTTGTCGGCATCGTCCTTTTCCTGGGATTGGTAGCTTATGATATGCAGATGCTAAGACGCTACTATGAAGCAGGTTCCTATGATGAAGAAGCAGCTGAAAAGATGATGATTTTTGGTGCTTTTCAGCTCTATCTTGATTTCATCAATATTTTCATCAGAGTCTTGCAGATCTTTGGCCGAAAGAGAGATTAAAAGAAAGCCATGGCAAATGGCGGGTGCTCGTAAAACAGTTTCAGTCCCGGCAGTAATGTCTGCCGGGACTTTTCTTGCATAAATGAACCGTATGATATGATTATACAGACCGATAAACTGGAACTTGACGAGGAGTGCTTTAGCTATGGTTTCAATTAAATTGTTTGAAAAAGAAGATATTCCGAAAGTAATTGAATTCGAATATGAATTAAGAAAGCAGGAGCCTAACACCTATTATTGGGAGCCAGACCAAGACTATGTAATGCAATTAGAGAAGAGTTTTGCAGATGAAAGATTTAATACTGCAATTTCACTGATTGCTCACAGAAACGGGCAGGTAATTGGAAGAATTGATGCTTCCATAATCAGTAGCAGAAGTGATGCAAGCTGTTTCAGTGCTTACCTTGATTGGATTTGCGTATTGAAAAGTGAAAGACATAATAAAGTAGCACAAACTTTGTTAGAAGAACTTAAA
>JAQXQU010000075.1 GCA_029101345.1 Erysipelotrichaceae bacterium
GCCTTGATAATGGCTGCTCGCGTTATTGTCAGCTTCTGTTCTGCCCTGATTCTACGTAAACAAGCAGAGTAGAGAGTTTGAGGATATGGCAAACCTTGGAAGATACTCTTCACTACAGCTTCGGGAAGATTAGGAGTCGCATCCGACATTTTTCCACCAAGTGTAACGGAGGAGATAATCTCCCTAATACCCATATAAGGCTTCTTGTCTTTTCTTGTGTCGTGTATCTCCATATCATCGAAGTGGCTGAGTATCTTTTCAGCGAAATCCTTCAATGTGGTTTCCGACCAATATACAACAGCAATGCGAGCAGAATCTGGAGCAAGACCGAGAATATAGAACTTGTCATCAAGTCCTGTTTTCAACAATCCGGAATAGATGGACTCAAACACCTTCCTAACTTTCATCAGATTGGCATTAGGGTCATCATGTGCTTCTTCCGAATATCCAAGCAGTTCAAACAGGCTCTCCTCTGTTTCCATTGAGACCTCATTGTTGTTGGAAGCCCAAAAAACAAATGTGCGCGAGCCAAGCATAAACTTGTTACGCGAGCCTTTCTGCAACATTGAGTTCAAGGCTGTAGTGTAGGCAAACTCCGCTTCATTGGAAATAGGGGCGTTATATGCCTGTTCCTTTCCATACGAATCAAACCCCATCCCCTTTTGGAATGAAACAATTGGGCCGGTATCTTTAGATAATTTGATGGTTGTATGCAGTCTTGCCACTGTTCCCTTTATGCCGGAGATCAGACAATAATTTGACACATCCTCATAATTTTGATTGAGAATTATACTCCAAACATCTTTATCTTCTGCTGCAATTTTGGTTTCGCCTTTAATAAGAAATGAAATGTTTTTGTTAGATTTCTGCATTTCTGACCATAAAGGATCCTTCATTACAACATCTACATTTGTATTAAAGTTGACATAGAACTTGTTTATTGCTCCAATAGTCTTGTTGTTTGGAATTATCTCACATAAATCAGAAACCATTTTAATAAATGTTTGTTTCTTGTCTTCACTATTACCAGAACCGCCAAAGATATACTCAAAATTGTCCCATAAGTAATTAGGAACAAATCTTTTTCCCGAACGTTTCACTGTTTGTAGCACAAGAAAACGAGATGCTTGTTTTTTATCAATCATTCTGCTTTCTATTTGCTCAAAGGATCCATCTTCTTTTATGACTATAAGAAAGCCTATTTCTTTCTCTTCCATACCTTTTGCTGGCAGGTTGTCACACCTATTATAATAATCATATAATGCCTTTAGTATCATCGCAGTATCTCCTCACTATCTAATGATGGTACAATAATAACGCCTTCTTTCATCTCTGCCCTATAGAACATAGCTTGGGTGTCTTTAGGATTGGAGAAATCCATATCATACAGCATGATTCCAAGGTCACGATTGCCACCTTGTTCTGCCGAAAGAGCAGGGCATAACTCGTCCGTGTCAGGATCAACAAGACGGAATGACGCAGAAAACTCACGAGTACCGAGATAGGGTTGGGTGAAGCACTGCCCTTGATTAGCCCTACGCTCAAACATCTGATAGTACTTCATCGGATTCTCATCAGCACCAGGTTTGTGTTTCGCAAAAGCTTCTTTTGGACGTTCGCTGACAGGGATAAACACCAGCTTTGCCCAAATGCGATACTTCACATCCTTGAGAAAAAGCGTGTTCTTCTGTTGACGCTTATCCTCAATATATATACCCGCACTTTTGGTACTTGCCGTAGCACCCACTTCATTCCTTCTGACAGAAGCCCATTTAATAGGATTAAGCACTTCTATCTTTGTCACTTGCCATCTCATTGCATATTTCTTGAACAAGATGGCTTCGAATATAGCGCGAACTGCCGACGGTGTAATAACGTCATAACTTACTCGCTCCACCTTCAATTCCGGTCGGGTGAAGCAAGCATAGTCGCCCCACACCTCCAAGCTGTATTCCTTGTCTGTATATTCCATGTTTATTCCTTGTTTTTGTTCTTAATCTTGTTTTGCAAATTCTCGAGCCATTTCAAGTCTTCCGCATCCGCTAATTCTGCTTCTATCTGTTTTCGCTTACTGTCAAATTTGTCATAGATCTTCTTGACATATTTTTCCATATCCCTATTTGAGATGCTTCCATTTCCTTGAAGGATGTCATAACCTTGAAAAGAAAGCAGGTTATCAACATTGCCTCTCCAAAAGTCAAGAGTCAAGCATTTACGATCTTTTACTCTCAACTCTGCAGATTCGAGAAACAGCATAACGAGTCTATTCAGTTTGTCAATTTCATCCTCAACAAGATAATTCTTGGCAACAATTATATCTCCTTTGCGGACAATACTCCCTTTCCATGATGTCAGACCCATGTTTGGCTTTGAATCATCTGCACGCAAAGATACAATTTCAGCTGCTGTATTGTGAGTAACAGCATACAGTAATTTGTTTTGTGTTTCCGCAAAAAACATCTGCGTGGCTTTCTCTTGTGTTTCATAATCTGTACTTAACTTGAACAAGTCACGTAGTTTCTGATAGAAGCGTTTCTCACTTGATCTGATATCACGAATTCTTTGCAGAAGTTCGTCGAAATAGTCAGGTCGTCCATCTGGATTCTTAAGTCTCTCGTCATCCATCACAAACCCTTTGACAAGGTATTCAGCAAGGTGGCGTGTCGCCCATTGACGAAACTGTACACCACGAATGCTGCGAATGCGATAACCTATTGCAAGTATCATCTCCAATGAATAGCAAATCACATTATAATTCTTGCCATCAGAGGCAGTTATTAAATAATCTTTAATAACTGAATTCGCATCTAATTCTTTTTCTCTTAGTATATTAGCTATATGATAACATATATTTGGCACCGAGGTCCCAAAAAGGTCCGAAATTTGGGTTTGGTTGAGCCAAACCTTTCCGTCACGAGTCATCAATGAAACTCTAGTTTTCCCATCGGGAGTAGAATATATGATAATGTCGTTTTGCTCGTTCTCCATTTTAATTTCATTAAATTGTTAATATTTCATCCATCCAGTGGTTGTCGAGCCTTAATCCAATTTTTTCATCATATTGTGCCCGATCGTTGACCACATAGAGACCTTCGATGACTTCTTCTACAGCTTCATAACTCTTCAGTTTTTGGAAATCTCGCTCATGAATATTCACACTATATTGCGACAACTGTTTCATTAACGAATAGGTAACACCATCACTTTTGATTCGCTCTATGAGTTCCATACTATTACCCATATTGACAACAACAGTTTTTCCCTCTTCTTCGATGAGCATGAACGCTTTTGCCGCTTCAGCAAAGCACATTTTCGCAGGTTTATACAATAGAGTCTTGATATCCTTTTTGTCAAATGTTTCCTTCCGACAATATAGTTGCCTGAAAAACTCTGTCATGGTTTCAGGAGCAAACCAGTCATTGACACTTGTCATATTTAGCCTCGCATTGTTGGCATCCTTAATGCTTCCATGTAGAATATGCTCTTTGGACAGACTGAACACGTGTGTTGTCGCTATATCCAGCTTACCCTCACGATTGCATCTTCCTGCCGCTTGCAAGATGGAGTCAAGCCCAGCCTCTTGCCTATAAACAACGGGGAAATCAATATCCACTCCTGCTTCTATCAACTGGGTTGCCACAACTCTAATCACAGTTTCCAAATTATCTGACAATGCTTGCTTAATATCCTGAATGGCTTTGGAAACATGTCGAGGACACATCATTCTTGACAGGTGAATGGTCAACCCCTCCTTGGGAAGACGCTCAAATATCTCCCTTGCATCATTGCGAGTATTCACTATGCACAACACTTTATCGTGCCGTGAAAGTCGCTCAGCTATTTCATCATACG
>JAQXQU010000076.1 GCA_029101345.1 Erysipelotrichaceae bacterium
ATAGACATTAAGTTTGGCATTTGTGCCATAGAATGCAGAGTCATTGGCATTATTGCCAGACAAATAAGTGATAGTGGCTGGCAAATAAATGCTGGTGAGTTTGCTTGCCCCATCAAAGGCATGGGCACCAATGCTTTCTAAGCTTGCTGGAAGATTTACTTCATTCAGAGCAGAAAAACGATAGAAGGAGTAGGACCCAAGATGGGTGATGCCTTCACTGATTGTGACTGTTTTGATATTGCGAATAAGGGAAATGCTGCTATTTTGCTGATCATAAAGGGCACCGCTTCCTTCAATTACCATTGAATAGTCTGGATAGATCTTATAGAAGGCGTTATCACCACAGATCCCGCTTTCAAGCAGTTCCTCTTCAATTGTCACAGTTACTGTTTCTTCACTAGCAACCTCTTCGCATTCGATATTATCAGTGACCGCTTCTTCAGCAGTATCGCCTTCATCTATGGTGTCGGAGATGGGAACATCTTCAGCTATTGGTTCAGAAGCTGCATCTTCCACAGTTGTTTCATCAGTTGCTGTCCCATCTTCTTCACAATAGGCATTTGCTGGAAACAGAAGAAAGACCATCAGGATGAATAATAGAAGTCTTTTCATATTAGCGGTTCCTCAACTTGAAGAGAAAGAGTTTCAATTCCCTTTTGAATCTCTTGATAAAAGAAGTAGCTGGCATTGCTGTCATGGTTGAGATCTTCTCTTCTTTTGCAAGACCATGATCCTTCAAATACTGATCCAAGATGGCTGGATTATCCTTGATCATTAGATAATGTTCATATTCATCAATAGCCAATTCCGGTATTTCCTTTTCCTTGATGCCAAGGATTTCATAATCACAGTTTCCCAAAAACATCCTGATATCAGTTGAATATTTGGCAATGATGGTCTTATTGATGATGATATTATCACCAAACATCATCATGGTCCTCCTAAAGTCATCTTCATCCTTGAAGCCTGTGATGGCTTTATTATCAAGATGAATATCCTTGTCTTTAAGAATCATCTGATAATCAGGTCCAAGAAGAACAGCCATATCATGATTGAATTCATCACTGTTTGATGAACCATGAACCCTGAATGCTCCACAAGTCCACTTGCGATAAAGAGCCTTCTTATCAAAGACTTTGGTATTGCAATAGATTGTGTCATTGGCATTGCCTCGATAGTCATATGATGGTTTATCATCTGCAAAGACAATCAATTCAAAAGGACCCTTGCCAATACATGATATCTTATCTTTGACATCAGGAATCTTGTGGCCATAGAGGGCTTTGAGGTTGTTTTCATAATTGGCAGCAGTCCAATGGATTGTTGAATGATAGATGATCTTGAAGTTCTCAGCTATATCCTTGATAATCTTCTCTTTGGCAAATAAGGCTTTAGGCCAGATGATGAACAAATAGGTATCCATATGTTCATTATACTTGAAAAACATAGCCAGGTGTAATCGTGATAAGATAGATAAAGAGGGATAATGCTATGTTAATTAATATTAAACAGAAACAGGAAATGATACTTGAAATCATGAAAGAAGTGATCAAAGTCTGTGAAAATAACAATATTACCTATTATTGCCAGGCTGGTACAGTCTTAGGGGCTATTCGCCATAATGGCTTTATTCCCTGGGATGATGATGCCGATATCATTATTCCCAATGATCAGATAGACAAGTTTGTCATATGCTGCAACAAGGAACTGCCTGAGAAGTTCCATTGTGACTTCTATAAGTTTGATGATTCCTCCTATCGTCTTTTCCCAAGGGTTGGCTATAAGGGAACCAAGACCAAATCCATTCATCTTGATGTCTTCCGTCTGATTGGCCTGCCTGATGATCATGATGAACAGCTATCAATGATCAAGGAAGCCAAGGAATATACATTGGCCAACAAGCAGATCAGAGCCCCTTGGTATAAGCTTCTATTAAGAGGCAAGTTCAAGTATCTCTTTGAGAAGATCAAGGATAACAAGATGTATGACAAGAAGTTTGATGAACTATGCCATCGCTATCCTTATAAGGAAGCTACCTATGTGATGAATCCCAATGGAAGATACGGTGCTCGCAATATCTTTGATAAGAAGGTCTATGGAGCAGGGCAGATGCATCAGTTTGAGAACATTGAAGTGCGTATTCCTAGTGAAATCGACTACTATCTAAGGCAGTATTATGATGATTATCTGAAGCTGCCAGACCAGGAACATATCGACAAGGCTATGAACAAAATGACCGAGATATAGGTTATAATGATTCCATGAAAAAATACAAAGTAGGCTATACAACCGGTGTCTTTGATATGTTTCATATCGGTCACCTGAATATCTTGAAGAAAGCAAAGGAACAGTGTGATTACCTCATTGTTGGCGTTTCAACTGATGAAGTAGTCAGAAGCTATAAGAAGAAGACTCCAATCATCCCTTTTGAAGAGAGAATTGCCATTGTTTCAGAATTGAAATGTGTTGATAAGGCGGTACCACAAACATCGATGAACAAGATGGAAGCCTGGAAACAGTTGCATTTTGATGTCCTGTTTCATGGTTCTGATTGGAAGAATTCCGATATGTATAACAGGATTATTGAGGAATTTGACAAGGTTGGCGTTGATGTTGTCTTCCTTCCTCATACCAGTGGCATCAGTTCAACGCTCTTGTCTGATGTCTTGCATAAGCTGAATAGTGATGAACATGAAGAAGAAAAGTAGATCACAGAAGGCTTTTCTCAATTTCCTTATTGGCATGGTCTATGAAGCAGTCGCAATAGCGGCTGGTTTAATTGTGCCTCGCCTGATTCTGACAAGCTATGGTTCCGCCTATAACGGCATTACCCATTCCATCTCCCAATTCATCTCCTATATTGCCTTGATGAAAGCGGGGATTGGTGGTGTTACTAGATCTGCCCTTTATAAGCCCTTAGCAAAGGGTGATAATGAAGAGATCTCAGAAGTCATTGCCTCAACACAACGGTTTATGAGAAAGATTGCCTATCTCTTTGTCATCTTTATTGTTGGTTTGTCAATTGTCTATCCTTTGGTTGTCAGAGAATTTGACTTTCTCTTTACAGCTTCTCTGGTATTGATCATTTCAATTTCAACATTTGCTGAATATTACTTTGGCTTTAGCTATCAGATGCTACTGATGGCTGATCAGAAACAATATATCTATTCACTGGTTTCCATTGTGGTGATAGTCCTTAATTCCATTGCCTCCATCTTTTTGATGAACAATGGCTATTCTATTCATATAGTCAAATTGGCAAGCACTTTGATTTATATGATTACACCCTTGTTTCTCTATTTATATGTTTCAAGGAAATACAAGATCAATCATCATGCCAAGCCATCAACTACCCATATTGCCCAAAGATGGGATGCCTTTGCCCAGGAATTATCAAACTTCATCAATAACAATACGGATATTGTTGTTCTGACACTCTTTTCATCCATGGCTGAAGTCTCGGTCTATACGGTTTATCATTATGTTTCAGCTAATATCAAGAAGATTGTCAAGCTCTTTACCTCATCCTTTGGAGCTGCTTTTGGTGATATGTATGCCAAAGGGGAATATGAACTCTTCAACCGCAATCTCAATATCTATGAGCTCATCATCCACTCCTTTGTCTCAATTATCTATTCAACAACGCTGGTAATGATTGTGCCTTTTGCCCTGATCTATACCAAAGGGGTAACTGATATCAGCTATGCTCGGCCTTTGTTCTCTATTGTTCTGGTTACAGCATCAGCTTTTGAATGCTTCAGGGTCCCATATAAGACCATTGTGACATCGGTTGGTCATTTCAAGCAGACTCGCAATGGTGCTATTGTTGAATCAATCATCAATATCATCATCTCCGTTGCCGCTGTCATCAGATTTGGTCTGATTGGAGTAGCTATTGGTACACTGATAGCCATGGCTTTCAGGTCATCAGAACTGGCCTATTACATCTATAAGAACATTACGGGGAAGAACTATGGCCAATATTTGCTAAGAGTTGGTTTGACTTTAGGCACAATGGCCGCTGTCTATCTTATCTCACTTCTCTATCTGCCTGGTGAGCTGTCAATTGCTGCCTGGCTGATTTATGCGACAATAACTGCTATCATTGCCATTATTATTACCGTGGCTGTTGATCTTGTCTTCTATCATCAGGAAACTCTGACATTAATAAAGAAGCTGAAGAAAATGGCTTTAGGCTAAACTTCTTGAATAGAGTGCACTTTTATCCGGCATACAAAACCAACGAATCTTAATTATGATGAGGATTGTTGTCGATAAGCCAATGGTGACAATCCTTTTCATCTTTGGTTTAAACTCATTAAAATATTAAAAAGCAGCATTAATAAAGTATTATTAGAATGATATGCAAGGATTTTGGATGTATAGAAGTAAAACAATCCCCATGGAATTAGATATCAGGAAATAAAGTATATGTTACTAAAGGAGGCAGGAAATGATATATCTTTTAGAAGGATATGAAATTGAAAAATATGAAAGTGCCCTGGCAACCTTGTCTATTGCTTATACCAAAGATGAAGATAGGATAAAGACATGTGATGGCCTGCTAGTACCGGGCGGTCATGATGTTACACCAGCCCTGTATCATGAAGAAGAAAATGGTGCCAGAAACTATGATTTGAAGAGAGACGAAAAGGCCTTAAGGGTCATTGATTATTTTGTCAGGAATCAGAAGAAGATCATGGGCATCTGCCGTGGCCATCAATTGCTTAATGTCTACTTTGGTGGCACCCTGATCCAGGATCTTTCTACCTCAATCAGACATCGTAGGGAAGACCATACCGAAGCCTTTCATGAAGTCTGTAATGAAGGCTATCTTAAGGATCTCTATGGTGAAAGGATGATGGTCAATTCCACCCACCATCAGGCAGTCAAGGATCTTGGAACCGGCTTTGAAGTCATCTCCCGTAGTATTGATGGAGTGGTCGAAGCAATGGTTCATAAGAGCCTGCCTATTATTACCACTCAGTTTCATCCGGAAATGATGAAGACAGCAAAGGGTGTAGCTGATGGTGATAAGATCTTAAGGTATTTTGCAGAAATGAGGTAGTTGTATGAATGCAATTGATGAAAGAATCCTGAAAGTCATTGACTTAAGGAAAATCCAGTCGACTATTGCCATGTTGCAAAGAAATCAGTTAGGAGACATCTTTGACCTGGCCTATGATCATGAATATGGAGAAGAATTCAGAGATCTCAAGGATGATGATTGTTCAAGTGATTATTTCACTAACAACAAAGTCTTTGTCTCGGAACTTAGTCCCCACCAATGTCTGAAGATGATTGATTTCATCTTGAGTTCAGAAAGAATCTATCCGCAATTTACTGACCAATGCATCTATGATGGAACCTTTCTTCATATCTTATTCAGATTAAGGGATCTGAAGGTCAAATATGATTATCAGAATAAAGCACAATAGTGCTTTTTCTTTGAGCATTAATCAACCCTAGAATTAATTAAAATGCTAAAATAGGCATAAAGAGGTACGTACAATTATGAAATCAGAAGCAAGAAGAATTGTCGAAGACGAAACACTGACATATCAGCAGATGATGTATAATCTCGCACGAGCTGCTGAGAATACTGATGACTATATCAAATATTCTGATGAATATTATGAAGCCAAGAAGAAGGGTTGTCTTTGTGACTTGAATGAAGGAAGACTGCCATTTAGACCACGTTATATCTGTCCTGACTATTCAGTCCTGATGGAAAAGGGTTCGGCATTCCTGGAAATTGATCCACCAAAGGATCTGATGGAAGCCTGCAATGCCTTGCTTATCATCTATAAGCATGTTCCATCAGTAACATCATTCCCGGTCTTCCTGGGTGATTTAGGCGATTTATTGGAACCATTTGTCTTAAAAGAGGACAGAGCTTTTGCCAAGAAAGTCCTAAAGATGTTCTTGCTGCATATTGATAAGACACTTACTGACTCCTTTGTGCATGCCAATATTGGTCCAAAGGCATCAGTAGCTGGTGAACTGATTCTTGAACTGACTGAAGAAATGCAGCTGGCAATTCCAAATCTGACATTAAAATATGATCCAGATATCACACCGGATGATTTTGCCCTCAAGTGCATTAGAACATCTTTGAAGACCGCAAAGCCTTCCTTTGCCAACCATAAGATGTTTGTATCTGAATGGGGTGAAGACTACGCAATTGCTTCCTGCTATAACGGCTTGAAAAAAGCAGGTGGTGGTACAACACTGCCAAGAATGCGCCTTTATGAATGTTCACTGGATGCCAAGTCACCAGAAGACTTCCTGGATCGTGTTCTTCCATATTATGTCAACCTGCAGCTTGAATACATGGATAAGCGTACTATCTATCAGAATGAAGAAGCTGCTTTCTTCAAGTCCAACTTCCTGGTTACTGAAGGCTTTGTCAAGCAGGACAACTTCAATGGCATGTTTGGCATGGTTGGTTTAGCTGAGTGCTGCAACCACTTATTAGGAATCACCGATAAGGCCAAAGGCTTTGGCAATAACAAAGAAGCTGAAGAATTGGGCGTCAAGATCATGGACCGCATGGAAGAGCTCGTAGCTGCTCATGAAGCACCATATAATGTCTGCACAAACCATCGTTATCGTCTGCATGCTCAGGTAGGTATTGATACTGATGGCAGGGAAAATTCTCCGGGTACAAGAATTCCAGTTGGCGTTGAGCCAGATATCCTTGACCAATTAGCTGTCAATGAAGTCTTCCAGAAGTACTTCCCAACAGGTACTGGTGATATCTTCCGCTTTGAAGAGACTTACCTAAACACTCCAGAAGCAATCCTCGATATCATCAAGGGTGCTTTTGAGAATAATCTTCGTTATTTCTCTGGTTATCTAGAGAATAATGATGTTGTCCGAGTAACTGGCTATCTAGTCAAGAAATCAGAACTGGAAAAGCTGAGAAACAAGAAGCAGTCACTAAATCAGGTATCAATCTTTGGCTTAGGTGCTGCTGATTGCCAGGATGCTTTGGATCGTCGTGTAGCAACTCATGAAGACATCAAGAGTAAATAGAATCATAAATTTCTCCAATGTTGATGGACCACATAACCGGACAGCAATCTTCTTTCAGGAATGCAATTTCAATTGCCTTTATTGTCATAATCCAGAGACTATCAATAAATGCATAGCCTGTGGAGAATGTGTAAAGAACTGTCCAGTTGGTGCTCTGTCATTAAATGATGGCATGGTCAATTGGGATGAGAAGAAATGTGTCAAATGTGATACCTGCCTAAAGGTTTGCAAACACAAGTCTTCACCAAAGACAACACTCATGAGTGTTGATGATGTCATGGAGCGAATCAAAAAGAGCAGACCCTATATCAAAGGCATTACGACTTCAGGTGGTGAATGCTCATTGCAGGCACCATTTCTAAAAGAGCTCTTTAAGAGATGCCATGAATTAGGACTCACCTGTTTCATGGATTCCAATGGCTCCTATGACTTTGCTAAGGATGAAGAACTGATGTCCTATACTGATGCAGTAATGCTTGATGTCAAAGCCTATGATAAGAAGTTCCATGCAGAACTCTGCAGCTATGACAATACTTTAGTCATCAAGAATCTTCATTATCTCTTGGACCATGACAAGATGTATGAAGTTCGAACTGTCTTGCTCCCAGGAAGAAAAGAAGACAACTTTACAACTGTAAGCAATGTTGCCAAGATCATTGGTGATCGCTGCCGTTATAAGCTGATCAGATATCGTCCATTTGGTGTCAGGGAAGAATATCAGAAAATCCTTGGTGATGATGAAATGTCTATGGAAGAAGCTAATCAATATGTAGAGCTGGCCAAGTCTCTTGGCTGTAGCCAGGCATTTGTACTATAAGGAGACAAGATGTTATTTGTATGTTATCCAAGATGCACAACCCGCATCAAAGCCAAGAAGTGGTTATTGGCTAATGATCTTAAGTTTGAAGAAAGACATATTGCTGAAAATAAGCCAACTATTGAAGAATTGAAGAAGTGGCACAAGGCCAGTGGCTTGCCACTAAGAAAGTTCTTTAATACCAGTGGCAAGCTCTATAAGGAATTAAACCTCAAGGACAAGCTCAAAACCATGAGTGATGAAGAACAATATGAACTATTGGCATCTGATGGCTTATTAGTCAAAAGGCCAATTCTCATCACTGCTGATAAGGTCCTGGTAGGATTCAAGGAAGAAGAATATCAGTCATTAAGATAAAGGAACCTAACCAAATAGTGTGGCCACACTGATTGGTATTACCAAACTGTGTACACGATGGTTACCAAACTATGTGTTTTAAAAGCTCATAACGGATTTGCGTTATGAGCTTTTTATCTGCCGGTTAATACAGGTTGAACCTGTCTTTATTGATGGAATACATGATTCTTTTTCTTCTTCTCAAAGAGTTTCTTATGCCTTTGGAGTTATATATCAGAGCTGCCACATTCTGGTTCATGGATTCAGCTATCCCGTTGTTTATCCTTGCTCCATCTATTTTTATGAATGAGTTGATTATCTCTTTTCTGTAATGAATCAAAAGGCTTACAAACTCCCTGTATTCGCCAATGTCGGCCTTGATGAAGTCATTTACCAGAGTATCAAAGTTCTCTCTTGCCTCTTCATAGGTAGATGTCTCATTGAATAATGAATATTCCTCTTTGAGGCTGTAGGCCTTTTCAAGATCTTCATCTATGGAAAGGATGATGCTCAGTATGTCCTGGTAATTTAATTGGTGTGTGCGGTGACTACGATGCCTTTTTTTATTGCATTCTGCATAATATTGATGAGTAATTCCAGTACATCCCTTGACTCATTAAAATCGAAGTCTTGTTTAGTATATAGCATAAGGTCTTCTAGGTACTCCTGCGAATCAATCGCCCATTCAATGCATTCGCCATATGAATTGATAGATTCATTATAATCTCTAGTAAAACCAGACCACTTGCCATTTTTCATTAGAGGATTGCCGAATATATCCGAAAAATATCCATCCCAAATATGAATCACACAATCATCAGCTGCAATTATGACCTCTTTTTCTCCTTCGTAACCGCGATAAAAGGTCATGTCATTTTTTTGATTTCCAATGTCCATTATCCAATAACTCCTTCTGTTCAGTTGTACGTCCGCTGGTATTTCGAGCATGAATTGCTCTGTTCCAGATCTTTTTGTCAACCCATCTATATCCTTGTGGGCTATCGTCTTTTACCATAATACTTTCCTGTTTCGGCCTAGCGTTTGAACCGCAGGCAATCCCAGGCTTTGTTCTTTGAACAACCCAAGAGTTGCCCTGATAATCAGGCGCTTCTGGCGTTTTAGTATGCCACCTGCTTTCGTATTTGTAACCTTCACTTTCCCAAGTGTATTTCACCTGGTCATAACCCGCTTCTTTTGTCTCATCTTTGATCTTTGCATCTGCAGGTATTTTGATTGGTGAATCAAGTCTCAAATCGTTTTTTAAATATGCTTCACGAGCTTCTAATGCAAGTTCTTTTTCTGAAGCTAATGTTTCGTATTCAACCTGATCAATGGATTCCTGTGGCTCCGACGACGTTCCACCACCTAGACCTGTTTTTCCGATTCTACCCATGGTGGTTCTCCCTTTTTAGCCTATTTCGTATTCTCAATGAATTTTCCGGATATATGATGGATAGTCCTTTTGATTCAGCATAATTGAAGAAATCTTGCTCGTTATCAGGAATTGCGGAAACAGAGTACACAAGGATATTTTTGAGTCCTGGAAGATTATCAACTGCATAGTCGATCGCCTCTTTAGTCAATTTTCTTCTGGACTCAGACTTCATAATCCCCTTAAGTGATACGCATATGGTTGCAACATCATCCATTCCGCTTATCATTAACGGGAAGTCCTCTTTTTTTGAAAAAGATAAAAGGGGGAAACAGACAATTCCGAGTTCAACTGTAAGCCATACCGATACAATTCGTGCCTTAGCAAGGCGGTAGTAGTTCTCAAAATTTTCTATATCTTCAACCAGGGAATAATCTGGCGCAATCATAAACTGCACATTTTTAAACCGTTGACGATAATAATCCAAAAGCTCATCATCACCATAATAAATAGCGTTCCATAGGCCGAATAATCCATCAAATTTAATGTCGTCCTGGAAAAAACATACGCACGTTCTACTGGTTTTGTGATAATCTTTTACTTCACTATATAATGCAAAATAATCAGGGAGAACACTGCTCCTACAGTATACGTAAGGTAGATCATAATTGCCTACCTTATGCGTCTTATTCGTTACATCAAGGTAGTTTAAATTGTATAGTTTCTTAATGTTTTTCATTCGAAAAACTCAAAAAATGTAAATATAATCATTTTTTCCTACTTTCTAGCTCTCAAAAAAGAGCTCATCATATGGTCAAAACCTTTGACCTGAAGTGTTGGACAGTGATATTATTTACATGCAATCGATAATGTAATATCATTGTCGGAAAGCATTAATTTGACGCCAATCAGATTAATGCTTTTTATTTTTTACAATCATATAAACCACCTCCTTTTTAAATGCATCACTTATTCACCTTTTAATTGTTTCAACAATTTTATAGACTTCACTGCTTGGATTGCGATTCATCCCGCTGTTTCCAATGGAATCATGAAATTCTTCCAGTTTCTTGCAGTTTTCTATCGCAGCATCAGTCTTAGAGCTCAGCACGCATCGCATATCCATGGTTTTGGTATAATTGGGTACTTTTCTCTTAAGTTCATCAATTACATCCATGTTTGAATTAAAATGTTTGGTCGTGTAGATAAAATGCTCAATGAACCACACCTCAAAGCAAGGGTTGGAAAGTATAATTTCGATGCCATGCTTGTCCGCAAGATTCTTTGCGGCTTCAATCTGTGAAGACTTATATTGGCCAAAATCCGTGTCGAAAACGCAGACTGCCAAATCTCCAAATCCAAGATCAATCTTCTCGCTTTTCATGGTTTTAATCATGTCTTCTACGATGCCCTTGGGATCTGTCTTATTGCCTCTTGCCATCTGTATGCGATATGAACTTTGAAGTTGGTTGAATGAAGAAAAATAGATTGATTCCGTTTTGTTATTGCCCTCTGCTGCAATAAGCAAAATGTTCTTCTCTTTTCTTGTTGGTTTATTTCTGTCCTTCTTCTTAATTCGTCTTACCATTCAAATCCTCCGGGAATAATTGCTGGAATTGCGCCATATCTTCCCTGCAGATATCCTTTTCGAATGTCTTCTGACTTTCTTGGCGAAAATTCTGCAAGTGAATAAAGATCAGATGTGGCAGTCCTGTTATCCTTCTCAACAAAGTAGATCTGATCCCTTCTAAAGATGTCCTGATCAAGCAAAGAGACATCATGCGTATTAAAAATCAGTTGGGCACCGTTTTTGTTTATTTCAGGGTCATTGAACAGATCAATGAGATAACGTACCAGCATTGGATGCAGGCAGGAATCGATTTCATCTACAATCATTGTCTTTCCCGTTCTCAACGCCTTTCTGATGAGTGGACCATATGAAAATACTTTAATGGTGCCGGTAGACTCAACGTTAAACGGCAAAACAAATGACCGAGTTGCACCATTGACGTCAACATCATGAACCACATCCAGCTTCCATTGCTTGACTGAACCGCCTTTGACGCTATTTATATCTACAAATGGAGGCAGTGCTTCTTTGTCAGCTTCCTTTATCTCAAAGCTGTAATCCGAAATATTAATATCTGCATGATGAATGAAATCCATCATGAAACGTTTCATTTCATCGGAGTTGTCATTTTCAAATTCAGATATGAACGAATTATCTAAAGAACGCGAATCATACGTATCAATGCTTTCTGCAAACCACATAAAAGCATTTCTTGTAAGCTCGCAGTTCCAGGCTGTAGCAGTTGCAAGAAACAGCTTGTTTGGTGAGGTCTTTTCTACATACTGAGATAATTCCTTTTTGTTGGCTGAGGCAAACCTGTACTCACCTGTATTTGTTCTTTCAAATATCATGGATGGCTTCTTGGTTCTATATTCATAAAGGTATTCTTCATATACAGTCTGATTTGATGCGGAAAAGCCATAATCGTACTGCATTCCATCATAGATAAAAGAAAAGTCGAATCTTGTCTTTTCGTTTCTGCTGTTTTCATCTAGCAGAAAAGGGACAATCGGATTAATCGTATTGATCTGATAAAAATTTGACTGTCTTACAAACAAGATAGCTGCTGTCAGTGCCTTCATAAGATTGCTTTTACCGGCTGCATTTGCTCCATATATAGCGATTGTTGGCAAGACGGTCTTTTTCCCTGCTTTTATCAGTTTTTCTGCATATGTCTTGTCAGCATTTGCATAGGCGCTCAATATCGCCTCCTCCTTAAATGACAAGAAATTCGTAACATTAAACTGTAACAACATAAATCATCCCTCTCTTCTGACTCTATATTATCATTAAAACAGAGTATATACAACATATAAAATATAAAATCGCAATTTTATTGCAAATATCGTATCTATATATTTGCTTTTTAGACTTATAACTAATTGAAGTTATTAATTATTTAAATCGCACCAATCAGCTAAAAGATAAATAAATTGTCTTATTATCCATTTTCATCGAAAAACAAAACTCTTTCCTATAATTACCCGTACCTGATGAAGGGAACGGCAACCTGAAGATTCATTTCCCCTGAAGGCCTGCTGTTCCTGCAATCATGGGCAGGCATGCCTTTATGGATGCACAAGGGACAGAAAATCCTGGAGCCGCTCTTCAGGGTTCGGATCTGTCTTCCGCATGGCTGAACATGCCGGCATAGCATAACGCAAGTGCAGGTGACCTGTACTCATCTGATGAGGGTTGGACTCCTTCTGCCGGCTCCATAAGCTGTCTCCTTCCCTATTTTGAAGCAGATGCATCGGGCATCTGCAGGATATGGCCATGCAGGTTCGGCTCCTTTCCCTGGCAATTGCTGCCGGGGTGATGAAAAGGGAATTGCATGCATATCCAGCCCTTCATGTCTGAAGGACGATCCGTTATCAAAAAAGTCTGAAGCAGAGCTTTCGGTTTCATCTGCTTGTTTAACATCGCAGGGTGGAACAGTGGTAGTTCGTCGGGTTCATGCCCCGAATGTCGTGAGTTCAATTCTCACCCCTGCAACCATGGATTATCAAGGGTCCCTTCTGCGCCTTATGGCGGCAGATGAAAGCTCACGATGGGATGAGAAAGGATGCCTTTTGTTGATATATGGCTGTCACGGATTCCGCATGGTTTTCGGGACATTCTTCATTAAGGAGGCAAACAATGGCTACATACGCAATCAGCGATATCCACGGCAACTGGAAACGTTACAAGGCTTTCAGAAGAACGCTGGGCTTTGATGACAGAGTCTATGTTATAGGAGATGTAATAGATAAGGGAAAGGATGGAATCGACATCCTTGTCGATATGATCAACGATGGACGGTTCATTATCCTGATGGGCAGCCACGAGCATCTGATGCATTCCTATCTCAAGGCTGCAAGAAACGGAGACTGGGACGTTGCGTCCTGTTATGAAGACCTGTGGCTTTCTGCAAATGGCGGCAATGATACGTATGGCCAGTACTGCAGCCTGTCATCCCACCTGAAGGCGCAGATCGATGGCCTGTTTGAAAACATGCTGGACATCATTCCAGACGTCATCGTAAATGGCAGGCATTTCTGCCTGGTCCATTCAGCGCCAGGCAGGCATGATGGCAGAAAGGCCCTGAATGATGAAAGGATCGTTATTGCCGGACATGCGGCTATGCTGCACCATGGAAGGCCTGGAGAAATACGCTTCAATGCCGACAGGATCGAAGATGCAACATATATAGGCATAGACGGAGGCTGCGCCTATGGCAGCAAAGGGACAAGCATGATTGCCCTTAGGCTTGATGATCTGACACCATTCTATTTCAGCGACTAGGACCGGAAATTCTCTGGTCTTTTCTTTTGACATAAAAAATCCTCACTTTCTATAGACAATGGTCTACAAGGCCATTTTAGAAAATGAGGATATTCTTTGTTTTACATTATTAGCGCTAACCCAAACGACACCATAAGATTGTCATTGCGTTACCATATAGTTAACACGATGACACCGCATCGTTAACACAGTGATTTTTTTCAGCTGAAATAATCATTGTTTTCTTTTGCATTAACCAAACTGCCAAATGCATTTTAGTAGGGAGGCTGCAAAACAGAAGGTCCGCATGGAATCTGAGCCTTTTTCGTTAGGATACAATTTGCTGATCTAAAACACATTACTTCTTTGTTACCAATGGCTTGTGTTTTACTGCTGGATAATTATTTTTATTTGTTTTTTTAATGTGTTAGGATAGTACCAATGAACAAAATCAATGATCTAATAAAGGGAATCAGAACTGGTGAATATTGGTATGTATGGGTCGCATTTCTATTGTTTGTTTTATCAGTGATTTATCTTTTCCATGTTGAGGGCAAGGAATATCCAAGTGTCAAGGAACATAATGATGCCTTCTATCTGGCAGGGAGAATGATAATTGCTTCACTTGCTGCACAAGCCATTGCTGTTGAAAGTATTCTTCTAAGTGGAATAATGCAATGGTTTGTGCTGATTGCTACTGCTATTATTGGCATTTATGCCATGATCAGAATTGATAAGCTGCCGATTTGGGAAGAAAGATAAAGACCCTTTTCATTGCTGGAGGGTCTTGTTATTAATGTCAGATCTTATGTTTATTGTAGAATTCTTTCAGCTCTTCCTTGACATCTGTTGGCAGGAGATTCTTTTTTGATGCCTCTGATTGCACCTTCAAGAGCTAATAAGCGATGAATGCAGGCTGATTCATCAATTTCCTGAATCAGCAGCCAGGCTTTCTTAGAACCGATTTCTTCAAGCTGTTTTCTGGTGGTGATACCTGCTTCATTTAGTTGCTGCTCAACCGTCTGGCCAATATTTGGCAGTTTTGCTAATTCACCCATGATTGAAAATATACCTATTTACTTCAATATAATTAATTAGGCTATCATTCCAATATCATTTGATGCTAGCCAAGGAAGTTTTTGAATTGGCCAAGGAAATCAAGGTCAAGACCATTAGCTGCCTTGTCAATGACAGTGGCGATAATAGCTTGCATGGTTTCATTGCATTTGCGATAGCTTTGAATCATCTTCTTTTCATCAGAACTCAATTTGAATTCTGTTGACTTCTTAGCTGTTGTCTTCTTCTTGACTGTTTCCTTTTTAGTACTCTTCTTTGTTGTTGTCTTTTTAGCAGAAGCAGTTTTCCCGGTTGTCTTCTTCTCTTCTGCTTTCTTGCTGGTAGTTGCCATTATCTTTTACCTCTTTTTCCTTATTATATTACAAGTAATAGTTATAAAAAATGTGCCTGTTATCAGGCACATTTAATAGATCAATCAAGAGAGTTGAATGCTTCCTCATAGGAAGGATATGGATAGTTCCTGGTTGCTAGATATGGTTCAAGGGCATCAACCAGGCATCGGATATCACTCATGACTGGTGTGATTTTTTCCAGGCAGAAATAAGCAACTTCCTTAGGACTATGACCTTTATCAGAATCCATCAGACCAACAAGATTATCCGTAAAGTCAGCTAACTGGTCGATAGCTGTTACCAGCATTTCTGATTTCTGTTCCAGATACTTTGATTTCAGATGGATATGGGAGTCATTGATTTCCTTTACAAAGGAAGGGATGACATCCTGTCTGATCATTAGTGCCAGGGTCTTGGCTTCAATCAGAATGTTGTTGGTATAGCTTTCATAAAGGACATTGGCTCTGGCATCAATTTCATCGGCGGAGAGAATACCAAACTTCTCAAATAGATTAATGCTTTTAGGACTGTTGAAGCATTCAATTGATTCAACAAAGGTATGGATATTTGACAGTCCCCTTTTGACTGCTTCATCTTCAATCCATTCCCTGGAATAGCCATTGCCTGAGAAGAGGATGCGCTTATGCTGTTTGATGATTTCCGAACAGATGATAATGGCTTCTTCTCTTATTTCCTGACGATATTTGAGCGTTTCCAGACGATTGGCAATCTCTTCCAGGACAGAACCAATCGCAACATTGAGAACGGTATTCAGGAATGAAGGATTAAGTGAGGAGCCCAGCATTCTGAATTCAAACTTGTTGCCGGTAAAGGCTACGGGTGAAGTTCTGTTTCGATCAGAAGAATCATGGGGAATGGTCTTTAATGTTGATAAGCCAAAGGATGAAAGGGCACTTTGTTCGTATTTGGCAGGTCTTCCTGTTTCAAGAGAGGAGAGAATTGCTTCTATCTGTTCACCCATGAAGATGGAAACAATGGCAGGTGGGGCTTCAGATGAACCAAGACGGAAATCATTGCCAGGGCAGGATGATGCCATTCGGATCAGTTCTGCATTATCATCGACAGCTTTGATGATGGCACAGACGAACAAGAGGAAGCGGACATTTTCGTGTGGCTTATCACCTGGATCTAGCAGATTCTGACCATCATCGGTTATTAGTGACCAGTTGTTATGCTTGCCTGAACCATTGACACCAGCAAAAGGCTTTTCATGTAGAAGAGCAACCATCCCGTGTTTGCGTGCAGTCTTTCTGATGACATCCATCATGATGAGATTCTGATCAACAGCGATATTCATATCTGAGAAGATTGGTGCTACTTCAAACTGATTAGGAGCAGCTTCATTATGTTCAGTCTTGGAAAGAATACCCAATTCCCAGAAATGATGATTGATATCATTCATGAATTCCTGAACTCTTTCAGGAATGACCCCAAAGTAGTGGTCATTTAGTTCCTGGCCCTTGGCAGGAAGTGAGCCCAATAATGTTCTTCCACAGGTAAAGAGATCTCTTCTTTGATTGAAGATCTTTTCATCGACCAGGAAGTATTCCTGTTCAAGACCTAAAGTGACTTTTACTTCCCTGACATCCTTATCACCAAAGGCATTGACAATTCTGGTAGCAGAAGCAGAGATGATGTCATTTGATCTGAGCAGTGGTGTCTTTTCATCTAGGACCTGGCCAGTATAGGAGACAAAGACAGTAGGAATGCATAAGACACCATCTTTGATAAAGGCCGGTGATGTACAATCCCAATATGTATAGCCTCTGGCTTCAAAAGTCGCTCTTAAGCCACCATTGGGAAATGATGAGGCATCAGGTTCGCCCTTGATCAATGCCTTGCCTGAAAAGCGGACAATGGGTTCACCTTGGGACTTATCAATAAAGGAATCATGCTTTTCTGCCGTTGATCCAGATAGAGGCTGGAACCAGTGGCAATAATGGGTACAGCCATATTCAAGAGCCCATTCTTTCATGGCATGGGCAATGGCATCAGCTGTATTGGTATCTAAGACATCGGATTTTCTGGTGGCTGCCTTCCACTTCTTATAAATAGGGAAAGGCAAGCGTTCTTTCATAACAGATTCTGAGAAGACACGGCTGCCAAAATATTCAAAACCTTTCATTTCTGCAATTTCTCCTAAAACGTAATGTAATGATAATATTAAAATCAGATATTTTCAATTTATCCTGCTAATTTTTGGCATTTTATTGCAAAATTTGCAGAATTTTTAATAAATATTTGATTTTATAATGCAGAATGTATAATAAAGATTCTTGTAAGTGGATTATTCCTATGCAAGAATAACAGTAAGGATTAGGGAGAAAAAAGATGAAAGATGTTAAACTGACAATTCTGAAGTGCACATTTGATGAAGAATTAGCCAAGGAATATGGTGTTGCAGGACTAACAGCCTGTCCAGTCCATAAGCCAGGTGAAGTCTTTATCTGCAAGGGTGGTGATCGTCCTCAGGGCATCTGTGGTGGTGTCTGGGATGCTTGCAAGCAGATGGTTTTTGCCTTGGCTGTCGGAAATGATGTTGACTTCTACGATGGCACTTGGGTCAGGGAAAAAGGTGTGGCCATTCAGGCTTGCAATGATGGTCTAAGGCCCGTCATCATCAAAGTTGAGGCATTATAAAAAGAAGAAGCATGAGCTTCTTCTTTTAGTTAATAGCCAAAATCGTCGGTTTTGACACCCTGGATGCAATTCTGATAGAGCCAGTTCTTAAGACCGCTATCATGATTGTTGTGATATTCCTTAAGTTTCTTACGGAAAGTGTCACGATTATAGGAATTGATGATAATGACACCATTGCCGCCTTCAAGCATGATCTTGTTGGCAAACATCATGGCTGTTCTGACATCGCCATCAGAGAAGAGCCTGCGATCAAGAATGAACATCATGACATCAAGAGCTACTTCTGTATTGCATTTGGTTGGCTGATTGATCATTGTATTCAGTTCAATGATCTGTTCTTCACTCAATTGGTCTTTGCAGGAATCATTT
>JAQXQU010000077.1 GCA_029101345.1 Erysipelotrichaceae bacterium
CAGACCGCCATACTCCGCATGCAGGATTTTCATGCTTGTCAAGGACCGGTTCACGAAGATGAATGCCTCGCCGTCCTGCACGTCGCGCTTCATCTCGTTGGTCACGATACCGCTCAATGAGTAGAAGCTCTTGCGCATGTCGGTCGGATAGGGATACAAGTAGAACGTATCCGATTCGCTCAGGCAGAACATGGGTGTCAGCGCAACAGGGTTACCATCTGACGGAGCTGGTCGAGCGTCATGTCGCTTGTCACACGCACCACAACCCCATTGGGATACTCTATCTCACATAATGCTTTGGCTGATGCACTCCTCGCCGAGTATACTGAAGACTTGCCTGACATCTTCACCGGGATGAAACTGCCACAGGCAGTTGGCAAGGACTCTTCCTTCAGCTTGGATCTCCAATAATAGAAACGGCTCTCTTTAAAGCCGGTGTTCTCACAATACTGCTGTACGCTGAGTCCGCTCTGCTTCCACTCCTCATGGAGCTGACGGAACTGTTTGATTGTCATGTATCTCATATGCGATAAATTAATTACCGCACAAAGGTGAGGACAAAATCTCAGTCAGAAAATACGGGGTTCACTGATGGCTTACTCTGTAACTTAGAATTCTTTGAACGACTTAAGAGCAATAGATTTCCTAAAGAATTAAGATACAATCGTCTTTCTGTTGGCTTAAGATGCCCAAAACGCTTTTTCCAGTAAACATCGTTTGCTGATTGAGGATATATATGTTCAATGGTATCTTCTTTCTTTCTCTTGTTGAAATCTTCCCAGGTTACTTTGGAATTTGCATTATCTTGGAGGTGTAATTCGTATTCATAAAGAAAATATCTTAGTCCACTCCATGAATAGAAGCCATCTCTGTCATTTTTTGAAAATAGCTCTTTTATATGATTTTTAAATCTTTCTAAATCAAACCATC
The DNA here is from genome assembly GCA_029101345.1 of Erysipelotrichaceae bacterium. Taxonomy (GTDB): domain Bacteria; phylum Bacillota_I; class Bacilli_A; order Erysipelotrichales; family Erysipelotrichaceae; genus Colivicinus. The sequence goes on from JAQXQU010000077.1 coordinate 931, forward strand.
CACGATAGTATTCTTCATCCTTACCATCAGTTATAAAATCAATCTCATGAGTTAAAGTTTCAATGTCTAAATCTCCAACATAATATTCTCGTGCTTTCCTATATAAGTTACTATTTTGCGTGTTTGACGCTCGATGTGATATTGCAAAAACTAAAAAATTAAATCTTTCACAAGCATCTAGGAAATCCCAAATTAAATCTTCGTTACTTTCTTTAGTGAATACTGCCATTATCATTGGAGGGAATGCTCCCCATCCAACTCGTTCTAATTTCTGAATATGCTCTTTTATTCTACTTGAATAACTAGAATATTGAATGTTAAATATATAAAACCATTGTTTTACGCATTTAGATAGACTATCTATATAGGCTTTTATTTCTTCTATGGAAATTTTGTTACATAATACATTTTTAGATGTGAATTTTTTCTTAAGTAAAAACTCTGCATATACATCAGATTGACTTCTATCATATGTAAAATACATAATCCAATGATTGAATAAGAAGGTGTCATCATCTAATGGATTATCTTTATTTTTACCTAAATATTCATATATTGTTTTCCATGTTTCATTAATATCTCGTCTTAATCGTCCTTTGGTTTCATCATCTTCATGTAGAAGAGTTGACAAATATATAAGACGGTTTTTAAGAAGTTCTAAATGTGACAAGCTTTTCCCTCGATTGTTCATCGTTTCAAATGTCACATATACATCTAAAGAATCATCTATTTCATAATAATTGAATTTTAAGCGATTTACAACTTTATCAAAAATACTCTCCTTGCTTTCCTTATTTAATACTTTAAGCTTTTTGGCAAAATATTTTTTTGCAAACATAAGGTTTGCGGTATACAATGTTTCTGGGTATTTGTCTGCTGTAGATGATTCTTGTTCTAATATTTTTGTCTTAAAGTACTCATCGCTTGGATTGTCCTTTTCATATCCAAATACAAATGATTTATATATCGAATTATAGGAACGATACAAAAAACGATCAATCCATTCACTCTTTTGCCCGTAATTAATACCTTCATCATCACTGAATGTACGCAAAATTTCATGTAGTAGGATAATTAATGTAGTTAATCGCTGCTGACCATCAATAACATAGTAAGCAGACAATCCTTTTTTAAAGAGCCATAAATCATCTTTCCATTTTTCAATATTTAATATATCGCTTTCTTTTATTGGCTCGACTGTTAGTAAACCGATATAGTGAATTTTGTTAGGGCTAAGATTTAGAATATCTTCCCAAAAATCTTCTAATTGACGTTCTTCCCAAGAATATCCACGTTGAAAATCAGGAATTCGAAATATTTTATTATTGAATATTTCAGATAATGATAAAAGTTTCGTATCGCTCATAAAATAGTATACTAATTATTGTGGGGTTTTCATAAATTCTAAAATATCATCAATTGTAGCTTTGAAAAAACGTCCGAATTCATTTGACGTATTTATAGGTTCCCAAATCTTGAAACATTTTTGTCCTAAAGTCCGGCTAAAAGACAGTTGGTAATTTTTCCCACATGCGGAGAAATCAAATACTTCACCTTTTTCACCTTCTTCAAGGGCGTCTGATAAATCTTGTAAATTTTTAATCATTTCATCTTTATTCCCAAGAAAGAAAACTATTGGTTGATGATATTTTGAGTTATTGGGTAAAGTTACAGAATATACTTCGACACCATCTAAGGACGTTTTATTTAAGGCAACAGAACCAGCTGTGAAAGATTTTACCTTTTCAATTTTTGCCGTTTTCTTAAGTTGGGCAAATACGCAAACAGTACTTGAAAGAAAAAAGACTGAAATAAAAATGCATCTTAAACAAGTGGAGAGTGTTTTTGAGAATTTCATAATTGAATGTATGTATTTAAAGATTTAAAAATAAGCGTGAACCGCATGCCACACTCTTACTTTGAAGGTCGTAGGAAACCCTGAATACAGATGCAACAATAACAGCCCACGCTATATGCGTGAGAACCACTATGCTATCCTTGTATTCAGATTGAAAATTTCCTACGTTTTCAAGTACAAGATAAGCATAACGCTTCTTCTAATTCTAATATGTCTTGGAAAGAGTTTCCTCAATCCATTGGCAAAGATACACAATTTAATTGAAATCCAATCAAATACTATCAGGATTACATTCTGAATCCTCTGCCTCTCTTCTCTGTCTGTACGGAGTTATATAAGCCTTGCTTTAATTTTCCCCATTGTTCCCCAAACCATTCACCTATTGGTTGTCGGTTTATGGTTAGAACGAGTTTATTGTTGTCGGTTGGATTTTCGGCAGTGGCATACTTAACCAATGTATCTCCCTTTTCTGTGCAAAGCAGAATACCGATAGGCGGATTATCATCCGGCTGCATCACTTCCGCCTTGAAATAGTTCAGATACATATTGAGTTGTGAAGCATACTCATGGCGGA
>JAQXQU010000078.1 GCA_029101345.1 Erysipelotrichaceae bacterium
TCAAGATCGGTTCTCTCATAACCGTTAGAAATATAAAACTTAACAAAATTCGTTCCACTAGCAGCATATTGATTTTCAGTAATATAACGATTATAGTTATCTTGAGTAAGCTCATAGCTGCTTTTATCGCTTAACTCCACATAAAGCTTGTAATCTTTGCCAAGATTATCCTGCACCCAAGTATCATCTTCTCTAAGATTAAGATAAACACTGAACTTATCTTTCGAGTCAACTTCTGAAGGTGGTGTATCTCCGCCTTCTCCGCCTCCTTCTTCACCGCCTGTTGGACCGGTATAGTTCCAATAACCTATACCCGGTGCAAGACGCAATTTCATATAATCATTCGGATGATCTTTTTCACTAACTTCACCGTTACCGTTATCTCGCAAAGCAGTGTATACAATTGAGTGCGTTCCATCAGCCAAATTTCTGGATTCATCTAAAGGACGCTTGTAGTATGCATTAATCCAATCTTTACCGGTATCTGCCATTTCGCTGTTTACGCCGACTTTTGTATGCCACGCATTAAAAATTGTTTCACTTGCCACGTCATATCTGTAAAAAGAAATATTGCTGACTACATTTTTGGGAATAGAAGCATACCAAGCTGCACAGCCATTAATATTTAATTCAGAGCGCTTCATAACAACTGTTCTGATATCACGATTACTATCTGTATAACTCATCAGAATTATTGAATTGCCTTTATCAGCATCCGTTGTTATCCAATGCGGAGTTTCAATATTGCCTGTTTCAGGTTTGCTATCTGCACCTATTGTATCATCAACGAAATAAACCGTCTCGTTTTCAGCCCAGTTACTTTCCAATTGAACATCTACAGAAATCTTCTTACCGGCATATCTTTCGCTGTTACTTTTACCTGTATTTGAATTTTCTGAACCTTCAAGCCATACTACCATAGTTACATTGAGCGGCTCATTTTCTTGCAATCTGAAGATAGGAGTTCCGGTCAAATAATAATAATCTGAAAACGACAGAGCATTCGAAACTGATGTTGACGCAACACCGGTTTCATTCGTACTGCTTACAGCATTATACTTCTTAACATAATTGTCTATAAGCGCTGTAGGGTCAATGACCTGGGGAGTAGCAGAACTATCAGTGATAAATGCGATGCGGACGGGACACTCCTCATGTACTACCTGTGCTTTAGGAATTTTATTTCCATTAGCATCTTCTTCATAAATAATGTCGGTTGAGCCTGTAAATTTTTCAATTATTGTACCGTCATCCTCAGTAATGGTAATATTATAACTTTTAACAAATACATCAGTATTACCGGAGTAACCTTTTAATTTGAAATCCTTATAAACATATTTTTGATTTTTATCTCCTACATTTCCTTCACGATAAAACATTTCTGATGTTTTACTTGTAAAAGAACCTTTGGTTGGAAAAAACATGTTTCTTCCGTCAACACTTGATGATTCGTCAAGTGTTATATTATCAAGTGTTATATGATTTGAAAATGGTTCACCATCATTTACACGCAAACCCGAAGCTGCCTCAAGAGTAAATGTGTCAGAATCAACCGATGACGTACTAACAAAAGTAAACCAGGAAACTGTTGTTCCAACTAAAACTGTTAAAACAAGAAACAATGAAACATATGAAGTTACAAGCTTTCTCGTATTTACTATCCTGTGACCTGAAAACTTATAAAATAAATTTTCTACAGAATTTTTAATTTTCATACGTTTCATCTTCTTTCTATTCCATAATCACAAATTTAAGATCAACCTTATATTTTCCGTTAACGAGTGCGAGTCTTGATTCATCGTCCTCGCCTTCAATCCACATGTTGCAAGTTACATGATTTACATAAAAGCCTGTAGTATCTTTAGCTGTAAGTTCAAGAATTTTAACAGCTTCACCATTTGCACCAAGGGTATAGTCTCTTTGATTGTTAGCAACAACTGCAGCACCAGATAAATTATCCTTTTTCTTAGTAGTTTTATAATAAGTGTGTGAATAAGTATCACCACTGACAAGAGTTGTTAAAACAGAATCTCCATTTTCGCTTAATCTAATATTCGGTGCAGGTATCCACAACATCTGTCTGGTATTTGAAGTGCTTACAATAGAAAATCTAACAGCGCCCACAATACAGTCTCGTGAAAAATTACCATAATTACTCGGATTATATCCAGCAGTACTTTCGCCATCATCCCATACAAGCTTTTTACTTTCAGGCTTAATAGATGAAGCAGAACCCATACAAATTTTCTGACGTGATTTAGACCTGAAATACAAATCAAAACTTAAGAAATCTTTATTTTCTGTCGCATCGTCCCAGTCTGCTTCAGTATTTACAGAAGCTTTGTTACCTGTCTGAGTGAGAGCCGGTCTTAAAAAATTATCGTTAATACCATCACTTGTGACCTCAGTCATATATAAATTAGAAATAAACTCGTAATTCTCGGAATTCAAATGCAAGCTTGTTTTGTAATCGTTTTCTCCAGGAGCCGGTTTGCCATGTTCAACAATAGCAATTTCAACACCATCAGGGGCATTACAATTTACATCTATGCCGTTCGCTGTAGCTGAAGAATTATTGGTAAACCACGCCCACATTGCGAGAATTGCGACAAAAACAAGCACAACAAGAATTATTAAATTTTTAGCAATCATTATGCCCGTTTTTCTGTTGAACGCAGTAGAATTTTTCATAAGTCTGCCTCTCTGAATTCACTTTATCAGTTGCTGTCGATGATGTCGTTCATTTCCATAAGTTCTTCTTTTGTGAACATATTTTTTCTTGCTTTTTGTTTCACAAGTCTGATTTCGGCTTTTGCTTTTTGCTTTGCAAGTCTGATT
>JAQXQU010000079.1 GCA_029101345.1 Erysipelotrichaceae bacterium
ATGATTCGACTCACCAAATAGACACTTTACGCCTGCGATGATTTCAGGCAACAACACAATTATTGCTTCAATCCAAGTCACCGTTCCACCAGTAACAATAGAAAGAGCAGCTGTAACCAATGTATAAATCGCATTTCCTCCATTTCCAGATTTTTTCTTATTCGAATCCTGCCCTTCTGACTTTCCCTCTTCTTCAACACCATCACTCAAAAATGCGCCTGAGTGAATAAGTCCTTGTACCTTATTGGCAATGTCAATAACAATACCGTCAAGATCTCTCTCATCTTTATTTGAAACACTTGAAAAACTTGCCTTAAAGGACTTGGAAATTTCAGATATTTTTTCTATAGAAAACTCTTTTACTGACTCTATCAATACAGGTCTAATAGTATCCAAAATTATTGCCTGCAATCCTTCAGTACTACCATTTTCTATTGCTCGAGCCGCTTCATCTGATCTCCCTCGCAACGCACTCTTAATTTTGCTAACTACCGCTTCAACATCATCATCTACATTTTCAATCAATTCTTTCCTTTTCGTTTCAAACGATTTCTTTGCTAATTCTTTATTTCGCTCTTGAATTCGAATAATTTCATCATACTCATATGTATCAAGGAAATGATTTTCGGATACCATCTTCAGTATTTCCATAATATTATTGGCATTCGCAGCAATTATACTCTTTATAGCTAAGTCATACTCTTTTTGTGCATCAATGCCCAAAATAATACTTGATACTTTTTCAACTACTTTTTCATCGTATTTTGAAATACAATAAACAGGATAATCAAACCCATGTTGTTCAAGTGTGCACTCTATTCCTTCTACAACTTTTTCAACTTCTGAATCAATTCGTTTATCGCATTTATTTACAAGAATTACTATATTATCGCTATATGTAGAAATCTCATATAAATAATTCAAAATCTGTGAATCAATTCCACCTTTTTGTACATCAACAACCATAATAAAACCGACACCATATCCCAAATATGATGCCAGCGCTCTAGTGTGATCTTCTCGTGCAGTATCGAATCCCGGAGTATCAACTATTACAAAATCTTCTATCTCCTTGAGGCCTTTTGAATTGAGGTGATATGAGATATGGTCATACTCAGAAGGAAGATACTTTTTCCCTTCAACGTATTTTTCCTTATTCATCTTCTTATCAAAGGAATAAGCCTTTTCATCGTCACTATATCTTAACTCAGATGCAAGAGCTGTCGTTTCTCCCAAATCTTCTTCCAAGAATTCCGGCCGTTCAATAAAACTATTGATTAATGAACTTTTTCCAGCATTAAAATGTCCCACTACAAGAATCTTTAGTTCATATTCATTCCTAGATTTAAGCACTAGATCAACAGCATTATTAATAGACTCATTTTCGTAATGATCGCTAATCTCTTCCAATAACCTAATATCCGCATCAAAATTTGTTTTCAAAAGCATAAACCATCCTCCTTGTATTTGAGTTCGTGATTATCACTAAAATAATACAGCTTGTATCTGTTCAGAACACCGTTAGTTGAAAATGATATCCATTTGTCCATTCTGCGCTTCACGAAGAATCCCCAAAGCATTGATTTTATGGTTTCTGACTGTTCCAATGTCAACTCTCAACCATGGGCGTCTTTTTATTTTTACATACTTTTGAGATGCCTCCGGCTTCTTTGATCACCTACATAGGCATATCTATGACAACATATGCAGGAATTTTTGCTTTATAGTACCCATGATTGATTGCTAACATACGCTCATACGCTCCAGTCGAATGGAGATCTTCTTTTCTTCAAAATTCACCACGTAATCCGTATCCCAAACCACCGCATCCGCTGTGACTTTCTCATGACGGACAGCCATCAGATCCTTCTCCGGATCATCCACAAATTCCAAGAACAGCTTCGCATCTCCAAATTTGTCGCTGTAGGAACCGTTCAGATCCACATTCGGAACAACATTCTCTATGTATTTGCTTGTCCGATTTCATTCCAAAACCAGTGCGACAAAGGCATCCTTGGTCAGGGAATTGGTTATGTTTAGGATTGTCGAAAATAGAATCATATGTTTCTCCTACAAGAGTTCGAGTTTGTGGTGGTGTTTAGCACAAGTTGAACTTGCTGCCATATCATAATTTTTCAAAAGACACATCTTCTTACACTTTTCATCATATTCCCAAATGTTCTGGTTTGGAGTACGTGGTGAAATAGCGCTGTTTGTCGGATCGTACCAATATTTGCAAAAGGCACACTTCTTGACGTTCTTAATATTTACAGTTGTCATAAACACACTTCCCCTCCATATCAATTGTTGGTAATCCTAGAATTCCTCTGAAGCAATATAAGTCGAACTAGATGTTACCATTCAACCATTCCCCTCTTACTCGTATAGTATAAGCATGTCATGAAGAACACCCATTTCATTTCCTCACGTATACTTTCTACTCTGAAAACTTTGGCTTTTCTTAACTGACTCAGAAGCCACATAATAGCTTCTTTCATTTCAAATACAGTCAATGTCTCGATATTGGTCATCTTGGAAGGCTCATAGCCAGCCATAATACCCCCCTTTATGGACGGTCATATTCAATTGAACTTCCATCACCTGAACTTGCATTACGCTCATCCAGAAAGGCTCTAATATCATCAATATCCCCCTGAATAGAACGCTCGTCGACATTAAATCGACGAGCATCTGTCTACCTTATTCACTGTTTTACCTTCACGTAGGCGAGCATACACATGCATATCTAGGGTACGACATTTTTTCTTCTTTTCCATCGCTAATCATCCCCATACATCCATTATGGCTTCAGAGCTTACAATTTTCACTTTCACAGCTCCATTTTGAGCATTAAACCAAACCGCATTACCATTTTGGCACTGAAACTTTACATTTTTATTCAGATAAGCCTTTCCCATACTATTACCCACCAATAAAAAATCATTTCAGGATAACTATATATTCGTTCAGCGACACTATTTGTCACTCTTAATAAATTTTCCGGATTTTATTCTTGCATCTTTGGGTTTCTCAGTTCCTTCTGGTATAGCCCAAGTATTTCCAAATTTCACGGCACCATCAATCCTTCCTTGATTACATAATGCAACTATTCTCCGACCACCAATCCCCCATTTTTCTGCCGCTTCTGAAACCTTTATATATCCGTTCATATTTATCCTCACAAAAATAAGCATAGAATAACCCACCAAATCAGGCTAATCTACGCTTTCATCACTACTGCAACT
>JAQXQU010000080.1 GCA_029101345.1 Erysipelotrichaceae bacterium
AGTTATAGGCTTCTTCCAATTCATTGACGGCATTCATTAAGGTTTCAGGGATATATTGGCCGCCATGAATGCCAAAACGTCCATTTGGATTAGTCATTTTTCTCTTCCTTTCTAACATTATTCACAAAAGCAATCATCTTGTTTCGATCTTTTAGACCAGCTGTTTCGATTCCAGAACTGACATCAACACCAGCTGGTTTCAGATAACTGATGGCCTTTTCCACATTTTCACTATCAAGTCCACCAGCCAAGAAATAAGGGCGCTTAAAGTCCTTGATCAGATCAAAGTCAAGAAGCTGGCCGCTGCCACTTCCACTGTCAAGCAATAGATAGTCGGCGATGCAAGCATAGGCTTTATTGAGGTCTTCCTTTTTCCTGATGCGATAGGCCTTGATGATTGGCTTATTTGTCAGCTCTTTGAGCTTCTTGATATAGTCATGATCTTCACTTCCATGAAGCTGGACTCCATCAATGATTCCTTGCTTTAGAATTTTAGCGACAATAACAGGATCTTCGTTGACAAAGACACCAATAGCCTTGATGTTTTCGGCTAATCGGCTTTTCAGCTCCCTGGCTTTATCAAAGGGCAAATAGCGGCTGCTGTTTCTGGCAAAGACAAAACCAATATAGTCAACAGCTAATTCATTGGCAGTTTCAATGTCATCACTTCTTGTTAATCCACATAATTTGATCTTGGTCATTGGCCTTTCAACTCCTTCAGTTTCTCCATTTTGTCTTCTGCTCTCATCAGCAGTTCGCCAATTAGGACAGCATCAGTTCCAATCTCTTCAAGCGTTCTGATATCCTGACGATTCCTAATGCCGCTTTCGGCCACAAAGATGGTACCAGCTGGAATCAGTTTCCTTAGTTTTCTGGCATTATCAAGATTGACCGAGAAGTCTTTGAGATTGCGATTATTGATGCCAATGATTCTGGCTCCAGCTTTGATTGCCATCTCTATTTCTTCTTCATCATGAGCTTCAACTAATGCTGATAGGCCTAATTCATCGGCAATGCTTAGATATTCCTTCAGTTTTTCATTGCCTAGCAGTGCACAAATCAAAAGGATGGCACTAGCTCCTAACAGTTTGGTTTCGTAGATCTGATAGGAAGAAACGATGAAGTCTTTTCTTAAGCAGGGGATCTTGACGTTTCTGGCTATTTCCTCCAGATGTCTTTTATCACCAAGAAACCATTTGTCTTCCGTTAATACCGAAATGGCATCAGCCCCTGCTTCTTCATATTCCTTGGCAGTCTTTAGATAATCATAGTCTTTGGCAATCAATCCTTTGGAAGGTGAAGCCTTCTTGCACTCGGCAATAAAGCTTAGCCCTTTTTTGCCAAGAGCCTTTTCAAAAGGGAAGTCATCAGTCTTTAGATAGAGGGCCTTTTCCCTTATTTCCGCTAGGCTCTGATGCCTCATATCCATCTCTACTCTTCTTTTGGCATGATCAGCGAGTTGTTCAAGGATGTTCATTCTTTTTCCTCATTACTAAGAAGAATGATCTTCTTGAGGTTATTCATTGCTTTGCCGGAATCAATTGTTTCTTTTGCCAAGGCAATTCCTTCCTTGATATCCTTGGCTTTGCCTTTTAGATAAAGGGCTGCACCGGCATTCAAGAGGACTGCATCCGTCTTGATTCCTGGCTTGCCACTGAGGATTTCTTTGACTATCAAGGCATTTTCTTTAGGATCACCACCTAAGAGGTCCTCTTTCCTGCATGATTTTAATCCAAAGTCTTCAGGGCAGATGGTATAGATCTGATAGCTTCCGTTATTGATTTCCGCAACTCTGGTCTTGCCACAAAGGGAAATTTCATCAAGACGATCCAGGCCATAGACAACCATTCCTCTTTTGACTCCAAGCCTTATTAATACATTGGCGATTGGCTCAATCAGATATTCGTCATAGACTCCCAGCAGCATTGCTGAAGGTGAAGCAGGATTGGTCAAAGGTCCAAGGATATTGAAAACGGTTCTGAAGCCTAATTCCTTGCGGATAGCTCCCACATATTTCATGGATGTATGGTATTTCTGAGCAAAGAGGAAACAGAAGTTTGTTTCATCCAGCAGCTTCTTTGCCAACTTTTCATCCTGATTGATATTGATTCCTAAGGCTTCAAGACAATCAGCTGTACCGCATTTGGATGAAGCCGCCCTATTGCCATGCTTGGCAATCTTGATGCCACTAGCAGCTAAAATAAGGGCAGTTGTGGTTGAGATATTGAAGGTATTGGCCTTATCACCACCAGTACCGACAATATCCATGACTTCATCCTGATACTTGAGGCTTAAGGCATGTTCTGCCATGGCAGTTGCACAACCGGTTATTTCTTCAATGGTTTCCGCTTTAGCGCTTTTGGTTGAAAGGGCAGCTAGAAAGGCAGCGTTTTGCGTTGGCGTTGTTTTACCATCCATGATTTCATTCATGACTGCATAGGCCTCAGGAAAACTCAGATCTTCCTTGTTGACGATTTTGACAATTGCTTCCTTGATCATACGATTACCTCCTAAATAAGAAAGACTCCTTTGATAATCCATCAGAGGAGTCTTGTAAATAAAAAGTCCCTGACAGAGTTATCTTCTCTATCAAGGACGAATAATAATCCGCGGTGCCACCTTGATTCATAGGCAAAGCCTATGCACTTAGCAGGATACCATCATATCCCCGGCTTTTGACGTCAGCCTCCAACGTCGCAGAATACTCTGTGCCATGCACATTTGACTGCGCCCTCAGCGGTCCATTTGACAACTTGTTTCTCACCTGCATCTCAGCACCACAGGCTCTCTGTAAAGGCATCATTGCCGTTATCTCCGCTTCAACGGTTTCTTTGTTTTTCATATTATTGCACTTGCTTAAAAAATAGGCAAGTCATTTTCATTCTTCTTTGGCAAGCAGAACATAGCCGCTTCCATTGCAGCTAGGACAAGTATAATGGCTATCCTTGGATATGCATTCAGCAATGCCGGTATTATGGCAGAATTCACAATCGACAATGCCTTTGCCCCGGCAGATTTCACAGTTTACACCATTGAAAATGCCACTTCCTTTGCAGTTTTGACAGGTCTTGATGCCATCATGACACCAGATATCAGGACATATGCTATATCCTGTACCATGACAGCCTTCATAGCCATGACCATTGCCCCGGTCATAGCCAAAGCTGGGATCGCCTGGACAGATAATGCCTGCACCCTCACATTCACTGCAGATGATTTTTTCATATTCAATGACCGTGTTTTCCATTTCATCGCCTTGGCTGTTATTGCTAAGGTCATCGGAGGCTGATTGATTATCACTGTCATTGATATCGATGATTTCACCTTGGCTGGCATTGCCACTATTTTCTGACATCTGATAAAGATGATAGTAGCCAGGAAGTACCATGACTAACATGGAAGAAGCACAAAGGAGCTTGAGAACCTTTGAACTGCTTTGCGGCTTGGCTTTGGTTCTGACTCTTTTCCTCTGTTCATTGAATTCATCTTCATTGAAGTGGAATTCATCAGTAAGCTTGCGATATTCATCCATAGTTATTTCTGATGGATATCAAGCTGTGGATAGGGAATTTCAATGCCATTCTTCTTAAAGGAAACCAGCAGTTCCCGATTAAGAACCCTTTGCGCCTGATAGATATTCTTTTCATCGACTTCAACAACAAACTTCAATGTCACACCTGAATCATCAAGGCTGGCAACGCCAAGGTATTCCGGTTCCTTCTTGAAGAGATCTGGATGAAGTCCATGGATGGCTTTCATCATAGCAGGCATCTTTTCTTCCATTTTCTCGATATCGGTTTCATAGGAAACCTGCAAAGAACTGACAGCTTTGGAAGAGATATCGGAACGATTGAGAATGTCCTTCATATTGGAATTGTTAATGATCTTGACATTGCCACCAGCATCAACAATGCTGGTAGTTCTGATGCCAATCTTGGATACTGTTCCACGAAAGCCATCGACTTCAACAATGTCATTGACATTGTATTGGTTCTCAATGATCATGAATAAGCCGGTAATGACATCGGCAATCAGTGACTCAGCACCAAAGCCAATAACCAGGGCGACAATTCCCAGGGATGCGACTATTGTTGAGACATCAACACCAAGGAGGTTCAAGCCAAAGCAGATGGCAAAGATGACTGCTGCATAGGAAATGAAGCTTTGCAATATTGTCATCATTGTCTTGCCACGATTATTGCGAATAGGGATGATACTGATGATAAGATTGATGAGATTGCAGAATGCATAGACGAGCAGAATCATGATTACCAGTCTGAATAGTGATTCGGCATTGAAACGATAGCCTTTGAATACTTCTTCAAGTGATGAGAAGACATCAAACAAGAGGCTTGCCTTGACTAGCACCAGCACTACAATGATGGCTATTATGAACTTAAAGAGTTTTTGGGATTTCATAACATTTTCCTCTGTTTTTATAATAGCACTTGGTTATATCAATAATTGCCAAATCAGATAAATTATTAGCAAATGTCCAGGATAAAAGCCATAACAGAACCATTGAAACCATTTTTCATGATAGCCTTGTCTTCCCTTATATAACCAGATTGGAATAAAAGCCAGCAGGCCAAAAGCCTGTTCATAGAGCTCAATCTCCAGGCCAAAGATATTGATGGGATAATAATAGCCGCCTAGTATTTCAACAAAGAGGTAAAAGGTTATGGCGAAAGTGAAGAGACGATTGTACCAGCTTGGCTTATGGAAGATATAGAAGACAACAACCAGCAGCACACCAACACCAAAGTAATCGACCATCAGGATAGTACCAATCAGCAATGATAGAACTGATATCAGGATACAGGACAGGATATAAAGATAGATATTGCCTTTTTGCCGGCAGTTATCAAGAAATCTGATGGCCAGAAGTCCAAGGATAAAGGTAAAGAGGACATTCTGATGGAAGGGATAAAAGATACCGCCACCAGTAATCAGATTAAAGGGAACTTCGGAAATAAGGGCAAAGATGAAAAGCCTTAAAAGATATTTCCTGAAGTCATGGGTATGGAAGTAGCCCTCAACAATCAGAAAGGCAAAGATGGGAAAAGCAATGCGACCTAGCCAGGTCAGAATGCTAAGGTGGGGCAAAAGGGTCGCCCAAAGATGATCGCCCAGCATGAGGATCATAGCCAGGACATGCAGGAAGAAGGAAGAGACTCCTTCGCTTAGGATATTGGCAAATAGTTTCATATGAACAATTATAAGCTATAAATTTAGGCACTACAATGTGTCATAATAGTAGCAAGCAGGGGTGACTAATAATGGAAAACAGACCTAGAGGCAGAAAAAAGAATGTGACACAGGGAAGTGGTGGTGTCTTTAAAAGAGGAAGCGGTTTAAATGGTGGTCCAGCAGGCAAAAGAACCACTATCAGCAGTTCTGGTGGAGGCTCCACCAGAAGTACCAGAAGCTCTTCACCTTTGATGACAATCATCATTCTGGTTTTTCTTTTATTTGGTGGAGGCGGTGGCATCCTTTCATCGCTAGGTGATGAAATGGTTGCACCTAATCTGCCTGATGTCAGCCAGAATGTGACAATTCCGAGCTTTGGAAACCATCAGTCCATCAATGCGACTACTGCAGCACTTGATACAAGCGTTGCCAAAGGTGCCAGGGATAAATATACTAGGATCCTTGGAAGTGGCAAGGACATCACAACTATCATGGTCTATATGTGTGGCACTGATTTGGAATCAAAATCAGGCATGGCTACTAATGACCTCGTTGAAATGGCCAATGCCGGTTCCAGTGATCAGATCAACCTCATTATCTATACTGGTGGTTGCCAGAGATGGCAGACATCAGCAATTTCCAATAAGACCAATCAGGTCTATCAGCTCAAGGATGGCAAATTGCTAAGGCTGGTTGAAGATGCCGGAAACAAGTCCATGACTGATCCGGCAACCTTAAGTGAATTCATCAGATTTTGTACCAAATACTATCCGGCTAATCGCTATGATCTGATTTTCTGGGATCATGGTGGAGGCTCCATCAAGGGTTATGGCTATGATCAAAACCACAGCAGCAGTGGCTCTATGACATTAGCTGGCATTGATCAGGCTTTGAAGGATGGCGGTGTCAAATATGACTTCATTGGCTTTGATGCTTGCCTCATGGCGACAGCGGAAAATGCCATGATGCTCGCTGATCATGCCGATTATCTGATTGCCTCTGAGGAGACAGAACCAGGCATTGGCTGGTATTATACCGACTGGCTTAAGGCTTATGTCAAGGATCCTTCCATGGATACCTTGTCAATTGGCAAGAATATCATTGACAGCTTTGTCGAAGAATGTGCTAGAAAGGTCAGTGGCCAGCCAGCTACCTTATCCATTGTGGATTTGGCTGAATATGCCAAGATAGTGCCAGACAAGCTCAAGGAATGGTCAGTAGCCACTTCTGAACTTATCCAGAATGATGAATATGCAGTAGTTGCCAAGGCTCGGCAAGGAGCACGGGAATTTGCTCAGGCCAAATATGACCAATGTGATTTTGTCGATATGATGAACAAGATGGGCACTGATGAAGCCAAGGAATTGGCTAAGGCTTTGCAGAGTTCCATCAAATACAACCGTACTTCTGCCAATATGTCCAATGCCTATGGCTTATCCATCTATTTCCCTAATCGCAAGCCAGCAAATGTCAAGGAAGCGGCCAATATCAATGCTGCTATTGGCATGGATGAGGAATTCTCCAGCTGTCTAAGGGAATATGCTTCTTTGCAGCTGGCAGGACAAAGCGTTGCCTATGGCAATGGGAACAGCGGAAATCCGCTATCCAGCCTTTTTGGCAATCTCAATGTAACGACATCATCAGGTTCTGAAACTCAGCAACTGCTGCAGGATCTCTTCTATTCAGGCTTAAGTTCCCTCTTAGGCGGCTATGATCGTTCCATGTCTTTGGAAGATACTGCTTCCTATATTGATCGCCATCAGCTTGATGCCAGCCAGCTGGTCTTTACACAAAAGGATGGCAATCAGGTCATTGAACTAAGTGAGGAGCAGTGGTCACTGATAACTAAGCTGGAACTGAGCATGTTCTATGATGATGGTGAAGGCTATATTGATTTAGGTTATGATAATGTCTTCGACTTTGATGAAAAGGGGCGTTTGCTGGAACCGCAGGATCGGACCTGGCTGGCTATCAATGGCCAGGTGGTGGCTTATTATCACATTTCAACTGTTGATTATGGGGATGATGATTATGCAATTACCGGTTATATTCCTGCCTATGTCAACAATGAAAGAGTTGATATCATTGTAGTCTTTGATGCCAATAATGAAGATGGCTATATTGCCGGTACTCTTAGCAACTACCAGAATCTTGAAACAGCAACCATGGCCAAGCTTGATGAAGGCCTGAAGAGCGGTGATGTCGTGGAATTTGTCTGTGACTACTATGACTATAATGGCAACTACTCCAATAGCTTCTACTTGGGCAATCCGCTGGTTATTGGTGATGAAATCGTCATTTCCAATGTTGAAGTTGGTGCGGGAGCAATTGTTGCCTATAAGTTTACGGATATCTATCATCAGGAATATTGGAGTGAAGTTCTTAAATAATCCTTAATTGCCTATTTGCTGTTGCAAATGTCTAGACAATTGCCGATAATCTAAAGTGGAGCGTAAGCGCTTCACTTTGTTTTATTGTCGGAAAGGAGAAAAAATGAAAAAGTATTACTTGAAATACGCACCATTGATGTTGATAGGAATACTGGCGGACATCGTAGTTGACTATGCCCAGCTCTTTGTGCCGGAATATCTCGGTGATGTTGTCACTATAGTCTCAGGTAGTGAAACTCCAACTGTTGCCATGATCATTCCCATAGTCAAAAGCCTTTTTGTCGTCTCTATCGTCTTGCTTGCAGGACGCATGCTGATGAGATATGGCATCTTAAGGGCTTCTGCGAAGATGGAAGCTGATCTTAGACATGATATGTTTAGGAAAGCTGAAAGACTGTCCCAGCGTTACTATCATGAAAACAAAGTTGGTACTATCATTTCCTGGTTCTCATCCGATATTGAAGCAGTTGAGGAATTTACGGGCTGGGGAACAATCATGATCATTGATGCCATCTTCTTATCAATCCTGTCAATTGTGAAGATGGTCAAATTGGATCTGGTCTTATCCCTGGTAGCGATAATTCCAATGCTGAGCCTAATAGTTTGGGGTAATCAAGCCGAGAAGCATATGTCTGATAAATGGCTTGAAAGACAGGAGAGCTTTGATAAGCTCTATGATTTTGCGACCGAAACATTTACAGGTATCAGAGTAATCAAGTCTTTTGTCAAGGAAAAGCAGGAATTCAAGGCTTTTCAGAAGATTGCCAAGGACAACTCGGATAAGAACCTGCAAGTCGCAAAGACCCATATTGGCTTTGATGTTTTGATTGAATTGATTATTGGTGCTGCAATGGCACTTTTAATGGGATTAGGTGGCTATTTTGTCTACCGCTATGCAATAAATGATCCTGTCAGTCTCTTTGACTACAGTATCGAAATGACAGCAGGCAAGCTGACAACCTTTGTTGGCTATGTTGATGTCCTGATCTGGCCGATGATTGCGATGGGACAGATATTGCAGATGTATTCCCGCTATCGGACTTCCTTGGCAAGAATCAGGAAGTTCCTAGATGAAGATGAAGAGATTCACAACTGTGAAAATGCCATAGTGCTTCCAGATGTCAAGGGCAAGATCACTTTCCGGGATTTTGATTTCCAATATCCTGATGGAAATGAGAACTCCCTAAATGACATCACCTTTGAAATCATGCCTGGTGAGATGGTAGGCATTGTTGGCAAGATTGGCTCAGGCAAGACAACCCTGGTCAATTCCCTGCTCAGACTCTATAACATCAAAAAAGGCCAGATCTTCATTGATGATGTTGATATCATGGATCTTGATATCAGGAATCTGCGTGACAATATTGCCTATGTCCCACAGGACAACTTCTTGTTCTCAGATAATATCCGGAACAATATCGCTTTCTCCAATCGCAAGATGCGCATTGAAGAGATCAAGGAAGCTGCTTGTTTTGCGGATGTCCATGAAAATATCATTGGCTTTGACAAGGGTTATGATACAGTCACTGGTGAAAGAGGGGTTACCCTTTCAGGTGGCCAGAAGCAGCGTATTTCGATTGCCAGGGCCTATGTCAAGGATGCACCAATCATGATTCTGGATGATTCCGTATCAGCAGTTGACATCAAAACCGAAGAAACTATTTTGCACAATATCGAAGAAAAGCGCAAAGGCAAGACAACCATTATCATTGCCTCAAGAATCTCGACAGTTGCCAAAGCTGACAAGATTCTGGTATTGAATGATGGCAGGGTTGAAGCTTTTGCTAGTCCACAAGAGCTGCTGACGATATCCCCAACATATCAGAAGATGGCTTATTTGCAGAAATTGGAGAGTGAACTCTAATGAATGAAGAATTGGAAAAGCTCAAAGGTGACCGCAAGTTACCACTGGGTGTTCTGATCAGAAGAACACTTAAATATATCGAGCCAGAAAGAAAGAGCTTCATTCTGGCCTTGTTTCTGGTTTTGGTCAATGTCACATTGGATACGATTGCCCCTTTGTTTACCAAGGGCATTACGGATGAACTGGTCCAAGCCAATATCCGTTTGAACTTTGTTGTCGGATTGGCAATCCTGTCTTTTGTGGTCGTTATCATCAACCAGATCTTTATCTACTTTGAAAGCATAATTCTGAATTCCTGTGGCCAGCGAATCATCTACCGCTTGCGTAATGAAATCTTTGAGCATATCGAAAACATGTCATTAAACCAGTTTTCCGAAATGCCTGTTGGTTCATTGGTAACCAGAGTAGCTTCCTATACAGCATCAATGTCTGACCTCTTTACTTCAGTCTTTGTCAGAATCCTGAGAAACCTGGTCACGCTTGTTGGTGTCTATATCATCATGATCTATATCTCACCAACCCTGTCATTATCGATGGTGGGAATACTGATCATTGTCTTTGTCATTTCCTTCATCTTCTCAAAGACGGTCAATGCCATTTTCCGTCGTGAAAGAGCAACCATCTCTGATATGAATGCCTTTCTGTCAGAGAATCTTTCCGGTATGAAACTGACACAGATCTTCAATCAGGAAGAGACCAAGGATGAACAGTTCTTAGAAAGAAATGGCAAGATGGTCAAGGAAAGAATGAATGTCATCAAGGCTTTTGGCATTTATCGTCCAACCATTTCCTTCATTTTCAATATAACCGTCGCCCTTTGCTTTATCTTAGGACTAAAGACAGGCTTGTCGGCTGGTGAAATTGTTGCTTTCTACCTGTATCTTTCTAGATTCTTCAACCCGATCCAAAACCTGGCTGACCAGCTCAATTCCCTGCAGAAGGCCATTACGGCTTCAGAGCGAATTTTCAACTTGCTTGACGTCAAGCCGGATGCTGTGGATAAGGAAGGAGCCATTGAGATTGATAACATTAAAGGAAGAATTGAATTCCGCCATGTCTGGTTTGCCTATGTGCCGGATAATTGGATTTTGAAGGATGTATCATTTGTGATTGAGCCTAAGCAGACCTGCGCCTTTGTTGGGGCAACAGGTGCCGGCAAGACCACAATTCTCTCACTGATTGTCAGAAACTATGCAGTCCAGAAGGGTGAAATTCTCATTGATGGCATCAATATCAATGACATCAAAATTTCCTCATTAAGAAGAGCTGTTGGTCAGATGTTACAGGATGTCTTCCTCTTCTCAGGATCAATTGCATCCAATGTCACTTTGCATGATGAAAGCTTCTCAGATGATGAAATCATCGAAGCCTGCCGTTATGTCAATGCCGACAGCTTTATCGATAAGCTGCCAAATGGCATCCATGAGGAGATTATTGAGAAGGGTGAAAACCTCTCCCAAGGTCAAAGACAGCTTCTGTCTTTTGCAAGGACAGTCATTCATAAGCCACAGGTTCTAATACTTGATGAAGCAACCGCTAATATTGATACGGAAACTGAAGTTCTGATTCAGGAATCCCTGGAAAAGATGAAAAACATCGGTACGATGCTGGTTGTAGCCCATCGTCTATCAACCATTCAGCATGCGGATAAGATCATTGTCCTTCAGAATGGTGAAATCATAGAACAGGGCAATCATCAGGAACTATTGAAGAATCGTGGCCATTACTACAAACTCTATCAGTTGCAATTTGAGAATGCTTAGGCATTCTCTTTTTGTTTTAGTGCAAGTACAAATGCTTATGGGCAATAGGTGATGTTCTTGCACAATAATCCAATGTGTTAGTATGGTGCCATGTGGGCCTGCAAATTGATATTTGAGGAACAATGTCTTCATTATTGCAATCGACATTAAACACTAGACCACTGAGTGGAGATGTACGTTTCATCAGAAGCGATTGCCCTATTAAACTGATAGACAAAGAGGTTGAATGGCTTTTTGCAAAAGCAGATTACAACAATTGTCAACTTAGAGAGAAAAGGAAGAACAGGTGTTGTATCGGCAATCATCCTGAAGAAGCTAGGATATGACGAAGAGACTATTATTGAAGATTATCTGAAATCAAAAGAGAATCTGTTTGATTTTCTGACAAAACATCCGCAAGTGGATATCAGCCCATTACTCCAAATGAAAACAATATTAGAAAGGTTTTAAGTGCCCTTTGTGATGAAATCATCTGCCCATGTGGATTAAGGGATAAAAAAAGGAGGAAGTGCACGTGTTCCTCCTAATTCCTAAAAAGCCAGCCAGGGCTTCTAATGGCTATTGTTGTTTCTGATGACCAGAAAGGCGATGATGGCAATCACAATGACAACACCAATGATGATTGGCCAATAATTGTGCTGGACCAAAGGTAGTAGTTCAGCAATTGCTACATCATAATATCTCATATTTATTCCTTTCTACTTAAGGGTCAAATAGAGACCTAAAGCACTCAAAAGTGATAATGACACTATCAATATAACATTAATTTGTTCTGTTGGATAGACAATAAAGACAGGCAATGATCCAAGAAAGAGTCCAATAGTGGTGATGCCAAAGGCTAAACCGGGATTGTTGCTGATAACCGATAGGCACATGCCAAAGGTTATGGACATGGTCAAGGAAAAAAGAAAGACGCCAATGATGGAGATGATCATGATATTCTTTCCAAATAAGAGGAAGGGAATACAGATGATAGTGGACAATACGCCAACCTTTCTAGCACCAAAGCGGTCACTTAGATAACCGCCACCAGCCTTTCCCAAGCCCATGATGAAAAAGAGGAGAAGAGCCTGCCAGACTTCTTTTTTCCAACCAATAGGAATTGCATAGCCAATATAGGATCGGGCGATAACTACTAGCAGGGCAACTATTATGACAGTACTGCTATTCAGATTTTCTTTTGTTAGGGCAAAAAG